>NZ_CP038141.1:1370000-1670000 GCF_006542355.1 Swingsia samuiensis
ATCAACAGAGATTCCGCTAGTAGTGGCGAGCGAACGCGGAGCAGGCCAGTGCCATGTTAATGATAAGCAGAACGGTCTGGAAAGTCCGGCAATAATGGGTGATAGCCCCGTATGCGTAATGCATTGATATGGACTTGAGTAGGGCGGGGCACGTGAAACCCTGTCTGAACATGGGGGGACCACCCTCCAAGCCTAAATACTCCTTAGTGACCGATAGTGAACAAGTACCGTGAGGGAAAGGTGAAAAGCACCCCGATAAGGGGAGTGAAAGAGACCTGAAACCGGACGCCTACAAGCAGTCGGAGCCTCATATGGGGTGACGGCGTACCTTTTGTATAATGGGTCAGCGAGTTTCTGTTTGCAGCGAGCTTAAGCCGATAGGTGTAGGCGTAGCGAAAGCGAGTCTGAATAGGGCGCATGAGTTGCTGGCAGAAGACCCGAAACCGAGTGATCTAGCCATGGCCAGGCTGAAGGTGCGGTAACACGCACTGGAGGGCCGAACCCACGCCTGTTGAAAAAGTCGGGGATGAGCTGTGGCTAGGGGTGAAAGGCCAATCAAACTCGGAGATAGCTGGTTCTCCGCGAAATCTATTGAGGTAGATCGTCGGGTGTTTACCCTGGGGGGTAGAGCACTGGATGGGCTAGGGGGGCCCAAAGCCTTACCAAACCTAACCAAACTCCGAATACCCAGGAGTATAGCCCGGCAGACAGACAGTGGGTGCTAAGGTCCATTGTCGAGAGGGAAACAGCCCAGACCACCAGCTAAGGCCCCTAAATCGTGGCTAAGTGGGAAAGGATGTGGGGATTCCAAAACAACCAGGAGGTTGGCTTAGAAGCAGCCATCCTTTAAAGAAAGCGTAATAGCTCACTGGTCTATTAGAAACCCTGCGCCGAAAATGTAACGGGGCTCAAGCCACGTGCCGAAGCTGTGGGTGCATACATTAGTATGCGCGGTAGCGGAGCGTTCCGTAAGTCTGCGAAGGAGACGGGGTGACCCTCTCTGGAGATATCGGAAGTGCGAATGCTGACATGAGTAGCGACAAACAGTGCGAGAAACACTGTCGCCGAAAGTCCAAGGGTTCCTGCGCAAGGTTAATCCACGCAGGGTGAGCCGGCCCCTAAGGCGAGGGCGAAAGCCGTAGTCGATGGGAACTAGGTGAATATTCCTAGGCCTGCCAGAAGTGACGAATGGAAAATGTTGTCTGTCCTTAACGGATTGAACAGGCTTTTTGACCATTCCAGGAAAGAGCTCTGGCATATAGACCGTACCCGAAACCGACACAGGTGGACTGGTAGAGAATACCAAGGCGCTTGAGAGAACGATGCTGAAGGAACTAGGCAAATTGCTCGTGTAACTTCGGGATAAACGAGACCCATTGGTGGGCAACCATCAGTGGGTGGCACAGACCAGGGGGTAGCGACTGTTTAGTAAAAACACAGGGCTCTGCGAAATCGAGAGATGACGTATAGGGCCTGACGCCTGCCCGGTGCCGGAAGGTTAAGAGGAGATGTGCAAGCGTTGAATCGAAGCCCCGGTAAACGGCGGCCGTAACTATAACGGTCCTAAGGTAGCGAAATTCCTTGTCGGGTAAGTTCCGACCTGCACGAATGGCGTAACGACTTCCCCACTGTCTCCAGCATCGGCTCAGCGAAATTGAATTCCCCGTGAAGATGCGGGGTACCCGCGGTCAGACGGAAAGACCCTATGAACCTTTACTGCAACTTTGCAGTGGCATCAGGAAAATTCTGTGTAGGATAGGTGGGAGGCTTTGAAGCCGGGGCGCCAGCACCGGTGGAGCCATCCTTGAAATACCACCCTGAATTTTTCTGATGTCTAACCGAGACCAGTAAGCCTGGTCCGGGACCCTGCATGGTGGGCAGTTTGACTGGGGCGGTCGCCTCCCAAAGTGTAACGGAGGCGCGCGATGGTGGGCTCAGGCCGGTCGGAAACCGGCTGTTGAGTGCAATGGCATAAGCCCGCCTGACTGTGAGAGTGACAGCTCGATCAGAGACGAAAGTCGGCCATAGTGATCCGGTGGTCCCACGTGGACGGGCCATCGCTCAACGGATAAAAGGTACTCTAGGGATAACAGGCTGATCTCCCCCAAGAGTCCACATCGACGGGGAGGTTTGGCACCTCGATGTCGGCTCATCACATCCTGGGGCTGGAGCAGGTCCCAAGGGTTCGGCTGTTCGCCGATTAAAGTGGTACGTGAGCTGGGTTTAGAACGTCGTGAGACAGTTCGGTCCCTATCTGCCGTGGGTGTAAGAGACTTGAGAGGATTTGTCCCTAGTACGAGAGGACCGGGATGAACGCACCTCTGGTGCACCGGTTGTCGCGCCAGCGGCACAGCCGGGTAGCTAAGTGCGGACGGGATAACCGCTGAAAGCATCTAAGCGGGAAACCCACCTCAAAACGAGGTCTCATAGAGCCGTGATAGACCATCACGTTAATAGGCCGGGTGTGAAAGTGCAGCAATGCATGCAGCTAACCGGTCCTAATCGCTCATACCTCTCACATCAACACATGCACAGAAATCAGTCACACTCCTCATTCAATACACCAACCCAATCACCACCCTCTCATGATAGGGTGAGCTAGAAGACCTGGTGGCTTTGGCGAGGGATCTACACCCGATCCCATCCCGAACTCGGACGTGAAAACCCTCAGCGCCTATGATACTGCACCTTAAGGTGCGGAAAAGTCGGTCGCCGCCAGGTCCCCTAGCTTACCCTCAATCCTTACCCCCGCATGATGTTTTTATCATGCGGGGGTTGGTTTTGTGTACCCATTATAATTGGCACAATATAATAAAATTGTGGCGCCTTCTGCCAATGGAATGGTCATCATTACAGAATAATATCCTACTTAATGATTGTGAGTAGGATAGATTTTATGAAGCAGAGAATTGCATTAGTCACAGGAGCATCTTCTGGGATTGGGGAAGCGACAGCTTTGGCTCTCCACAAGCAAGGGTATATTGTTTACGCAGCAGCTCGACGGCTTGATCGTATGACGCATTTGGCAAAAGAAGGCATTCGTATTCTTTCTATGGATATAACGGATGAAGCGTCCATAAAAGATGGAGTGGAAGCAATTATTGCTGGCGCTGGCCGGATAGATGTTCTGGTAAATAATGCGGGATATGGCTCTTACGGAGCAATTGAAGATGTTTCTATGGAGGAAGCGCGTTCACAATTTGAGGTGAATATTTTTGGAGCAATGCGTTTAATCCAACTTATTTTGCCGACAATGCGTGCGCAGCGTTCTGGAACGATTGTTAATATTACTTCCATGGGGGGAAAAATATATACTCCTTTAGGAGGTTGGTATCATGGAACAAAGTTTGCCTTAGAGGCTTTAAGTGATTGTTTGAGAATGGAGGTGGAGCCGTTTGGGATTAATGTCGTGGTGATAGAACCCGGAGGCATTAAGACGGAGTGGGGTGGGATTGCTGCTAAGAAATTGAGAGAAACCTCTGAGCAAGGCGTGTATCAACGTCAAGCGCAAGCAGTGGCACATTCACTACAAAATGAAGCAAATGCTAAACTTCTGTCTTCACCAGAAGTAATTGCGAACACGATTGTAAAAGCAGTATCTATCCGAAAGCCCAAAACACGATATGCTGTTGGTTTTGGTGCAAAACCTTTGATTTTTTTACGTGCTTTATTATCAGATCGTTGTTTTGATAGTTTGATACGTCGTGCAACGGGTGTATCAAAAGTGCTGTGATAAGAGACATTATGTCTAATCAGAGTGATAAATGTAAAATTCCGAAAGCCTTTTGGCGCGCTCTTGAAGAGTTTGGCTACACGCCGATGATGTTACTCAGACAAGCTCGCTTGCCATTAACTCTTCATCTGAGAGAACATAGTAGCATATCAACAGATCAATATTTTGCATTGATGCGAGGTGTGCAAGATTTGCTTCAGATCCCTGCAGTAGGGCTTAGAATGCTACAGCAGACAGATACATCTGTTTATCCCCCATCCAGTTTAGCTGCTTTTTATGCGCAGGATTATCGTGACGGTATTTATCGTTTAGCGCGCTATAAAAGATTGTGCACACCAGAAATTTTCAAGATTACGGAAAATGTTGGTGATACATGTACGATTGTTTTTGAGTGGCCTAGGGGGACGCAGGAAGAGCCTCAGATATTGGTTGATATTACATTGGCTATGCTGATTGAATTGGGACGACGAGCAACGGGGCATAAAATTGTTCCGCGTCGTATAGAGCTGAAACAGCGCGATGAAGTGACACAAGCGCATAGGACGTATTTTGGGTGCCCAATAAAAACAGGAGCGAAGCAGAATATGTTGGTGCTTGAGAGTGTAGATTGGGAGCGTCCTTTTTTTGGGCATAATCCAGAAATGTTAGCAATTTTAACACCAGCATTAAACGCAGCATTAGGAGAGGTGGAGGCTCATGCTTCTCTCGCAGAGCATATAAAGGTCATATTGAAACGTCGTTTAGCGAGTGGGCAGCCGACATTAACCGATTTAGCGCAAGAGCTGGGAGTAAGTGAGCGAACTTTACAACGCAGAATGATGGAAAAGGGTGTTACTTTCCGCTCTTTGCTTTCTGAAGCACGTCGTGAACTTGTGCATCATTTATTAGTAGATCCAGAAATGGATATTACGGAAGTAGCATGTTTATTAGGTTATCAGGATACGACTTCGTTCTATAGGGCTTTCCGTGAGTGGGAAGGTATTTCTCCAAACCGTTGGCGTGCGATGAATATGCATTAGACCTACATTCTTTATACAGAATGTAGGTCTGCCTTTTATTTTTTAGGCGTGTTTTTCTTATTTCTTTTGATTGTTGTAGAGAGTTGTTCAAAAGCTTTATTGGCGGAGATGGGTTCGTTTATACCCTCACGTAGATTTTGTTCGGTCAGGTTTTGAAGAACCTCTATGTAAGATTCCCCAATGAGAGATGTAACCGTGGCTGCGGATGTGCCAGAAATGGCTCCCCCAAGAGCACTTCCTGCTACGGGAATACATTTGAGAAAAGAACCGACCACAGCTTTAGCTGCCATACCAGCAAGGATGGGGGTAGCAACGGATGTGATAACACTTTTCCAGTTGGTTCCTTCTGTGTTCACACCATAAAGGTTACCAATTTTATAGAGCATGGTCCCTTGGATGGGGGCAAGAGAAAGAAAGTCTGATCCGGGGATAGGGACGGAAGCGGCAGCCGTGGCAGCGCCTGCAGACCATTTTACAATTTCATGAGCGGTGTTTTGTTTAAGGACAAGGGCTTCAGGATTGTGGATTGCAAGAGCTTGAGCAAAGCCGCTTCTTTTCGTTTTTGGAAGGAGACGGCTCGTTTCTTGCATGAGTTTGCCAAGACCCTTGGAGTTTTGGCCGCTTATGTTTTGTGTATTTTCTTTATCTAAAGCACAGACGAGAATAATGTTTTCTGCTGCTTTTCCAAGTGTTTCACGGAGATGGTTGCGTAAAGTAGCTTCAGGAGTATCATTTTGGAAATCATTCTCATGGAAATGACTCCCACGTGTTAAAACAATAATAACAGGGATGCCTGAATTATGGATGGTTTGGATAAGATTGATTTCACTCTCATCGATATGTTCGCTTGAGGCATCAATACAGAACCATGCAAGGTTAACAGCATCTTTTTCTTCGCCTGTGCTATTGTGACCTTTAATGTATTTTTCTAAATCGGTTTGAATTTCTTGATAATTATGAGTGCTGATGTTTTTTGTTTCAGCAATAATGAGAGGAAATCCTTCAATTTGGTATTCTGTAATGTCGGATGTAATAGCACGACCATCACCAAACTCATTTTGAGATTTTAGAAGAAGTTGATTGAGAAGTGTTGTTTTTCCAACTCCTGATTTCCCTGTAATAACAATACGGGATTTTCCAATTTTTTTAAGCTGTTCCTGTTGTTTCCCTAATATGTCTTTGGCCATATTAAGAACGGTTTCTGCATTATGACTTGTCATGTAAATATCTCTTATCTCTTTGATTCAGGGTTATTTTTAACAAGAATAGAGCCTCTATTATATGGAGAAAAAGAGTATATTACGAATGTAATTAAATAATTCCCGAACGGATATTTATCGGCCCGGGAAAATATGTGTTCTATGGGCGTGCGCGTTCAATATCAGCACCACCACCCGGCAAGGGGGCTGCACCCGCAGAGGCTAAAGAATGACCATCCCATTTAAAGGTCATGACGCTATGATCCATCATGCCTTGCGTGATGATTTCAGATCCATCGGGAGAGAAAACCAGCCCTTGTGGCCAAAGAGGCCCTTTGGCTTGTGCTTGTTGTGACAGATGTCCGTTCGAGAATGAAAAGACTGTTACAATTCCTTCAGGGTGATAGAGCGGGTTGTTAGGTTGCATTGTCGAGCCGTTTTGAGAAACAACCGCAACAGACTGACCATCTGGTGAAATATCCAGCCCTTCAGGAGCATTAGGGACGGTAACGCGTTGGATCTCTTTGAAAGGCTCAGTTTCAAGGTTAAAAACAACAACAGACCCAGGCAAACCTTTGCCGTGGCCCAAAAGATTCATCAGTGCATAATGACCATCTTTGGTGACCCGAATAGTCCACGGGCCATGTTCAATCATGAGGGGTTTAGGATTTACCGTGACCTGATCACCATTAATCTGGATGATGTAAGCCCGGTCTGTTTGCCATAAACTCACAAGAGCACGTTTGCCATCGGGAAAAATCTCGAGACCTGATGGAAATCCAAAACCTGGCAACGTGATAACCTTACGGTTGCCAAGCTTACCATTTTGATAGGTGAACCACGTCAAAACACCTGACTTCCCATTGGCGACAAGAAGATGTTGGCCATCAGGTGTAAACCGCATGGTGGTCACGCCGGGAGCGGAAGCTATTTGTTGTAAAAGACGTGGCTTATTGGTGTCTGAGATATCAATGAGGCTAATAAGATCATCTGGAACAATTTTATTGCTTGTAGTATCTGGCTTTGCAGCAGCAGAGATCAGAGCAGTTTTTCCATCATGGGTGAAGGTGAGTGCGGTTGGAGGACCAACGACACTCGCGGGAACGTTGATGCTGGATTGAACGTGCCAAATGCCTTGTGCATTTTTTTCTAAGATGGAAAGAGAATCAGGCTGCAAGGGGTGAGGGAGCACCTGAACAGCATTTTGCAAAGTGGTGTGACCGTCATTAGCGGAAATGACGGTTTGTGCAAAACTGGGAGTATTTGCAAGGATAAGAGCCGCTGAGAGGCTGGCAAACCATGTTTTTTTCATGTTCTTAGAAACTCTGGTTGATTACTTTTTTCGTTGTATTCTTTTCAGAACTATAATTCCGAGGCTAATCACGATCACAAGACCGAAGATCATAGCTGGTGCGATATAAGGGCCAATCTGAGCAAGAAGTGGCTTGGGGCCCCCTGTTCGAATAATATGAACATCTTCCGCTTTGATAATTACAGCAGGATTACCAAATTGCTGCTCAACGTAATTGGCGATATCGGCAATATCTTGGTCAGAAAGGGAGTCAACGAATGACCCTTTGCCAAAGCCCGGCATGTAAACAGTATGACCGTTTACAGTCCGGCGGATACCCATCAAAATCGTAGTAATAAGGTTATCTGGGTATGGTGCGCCAAGAGCAGTATTATGAAAGAGCTGTGGGTAGTAATGATCGGGGCTACCCTCTCCTGTTGGGCGATGGCATGCCGCGCATTCGGCAGAAAAGAGTTCTTCTCCGTGGTTGCGGGTATTAAGGGCTAATCCACGAACAGAAGCTTCTTCGTTTGATTTCTTGCCATATGTGTCCCGAGCGGCTTGAACACCGGGGTTCGCATAAGCTGGAAATTGTTTAATATAGGTAGCGATAGCCTTTAGATCTGCATCACTAAGGTGCTGGAAGCTGTGTTCAATTGCTTCTGCCATTGGCCCCCCAGCTTGAGATTTTCCCGGAAGGTCCCCAGTTTTGAGATAAGTGACAAGCTCATCATTGCTCCATGTCCCAATGCCACTTTTCGGATCTGAGGTAATGTTTGGAGCATACCATGATGATAAGGATGCCCCAGAAAGAGCCATACTGCCACGTTCAGCCATGAGAGCATTGCGGGGCGTGTGACAGGTGTCACAATGAGCCAGCGCAATAGCGAGGTAATGTCCTTTATTGACTTCGTTCGACTGTGTAGGGTCAGGTTTGAAACGGGTATTATCTAAAAAGAGCAGGTTCCACCCGATCATGGACATACGAATGTTAAAGGGGAAGGGAAGTTTTGTCGTGGGAGCGGCAACGTCTACAGATTGCACTTTGAGCATGAAGTAAGCGTAGAGTGCGAGGATATCGTTATCGCTTAGCTTGGTATACGAGGTATAGGGCATCGCAGGGTAGAGATGAGCCCCATCAGCGCGGATACCCTCTCGGAGAGCATGTTTAAATTCTTTAAACGTGTAAAGACCAATACCATAGCGTTTTGACGGTGTAATATTTGTTGAGAAAATAGGGCCAAAAGGAGAGGCTATCCCATACCCACCTGCGTATGCTTTCCCGCCATTCGGGGCTGTATGACAGGCAGCGCAGTCCGCAGCTATTGCAAGATAGTGTCCGCGTTCTATGGTCGCATTGTCGGCATTTATCGTAGTGTCATCATGGTTTAAGCTTTGCGCATACAGAGGTGATCTGAAGCATGCGAGAGCCACGATGGCAACAGATAGTCCTTTTAAGACAGGGCGTATGGGAGTGAGGAACAATGTCATGCGCCGGCCTTTGCAAGATCAGATTTAATGGAATCAGCGGCTTTAAGGCCAAGAGCCGCCATGCTGAGAGTGGTGTTTACGACGCTAGCAGAAGGCATTGCTCCTCCACCTGGGAGCCACAGATTAGCGTGGTCATGGGTGCGGCAATTACCATCGACGACGGAATCATGAGGGTTATTACCCATGATCGTTCCGCCCATGATATGGTTGTTGGCGTTATAATCGGTGGTGATGTGAAGTTCCGTTCCGCCCAACAATCCTGCAATCTGTTTTACTTGCGAATGCACGGAATCAAGCGCGTTCCGGACATAATCTCCGACATCATAATGAATGTCAGGGCAAGCGAGGCCCATTGGGTCTTTGCGGCTTTTACTAAGTGTGAGGCGGTTATTGGGGTTTGGTAACGGTTCAAGACTGATGGATAGATCGACGCCACAGGCTGCACGGCGGCGGATCTCATCATTTAAGTCTTTTCCGACTAAGCCAAGTTTAAGGGCCTGTTCGGTTGCTGGAGCAACACGGCTAATGTTGTTGAGGATCATTTTATTGGCAGAGTAGTGACTTCGGAAGTCACCATCCCGCGGGCCGACGATGCAGCTACTTTGAGCAGGACCACGGCCAAACCACAAAGGTTCATTTGCAAGAAAGGACGCATGGACACCAGAGTGATCCATCATATTGCGGCCAACTTGATCAGATGAATTGGCAATTCCGTTCGGGTTACGGCTATTGGCGGCGAGGAGGAGGAGGCGAGGTGTTTCGATCCCGTTGCAAGCGAGAGCGAATGTTTTGCCAGATGCTTTATGGGATTTGCGCTCTGCATCATACCAATGAACGGCGGTTATGCGGTTATTTTCGTCTGTGTCGATTTTATAAACAATGGCTTGATCAATGGTCACAGCACCCTTGGCTTCGGCTTTTTCTATATGTTGGATGCCGCTATACATAGCGCCGATTGGGCAAATTGGTTGGCAGTTATTGTTGCCACAACAGGCGGGACGATCATCAAACGGCTGGATACTACGCCCTTGTGGGATTGGAACAAGGTGAAAGCCGTGAGGGTTTACAATTTCCGCAACACGCCGATCTCCGTAGCCAAAAGGGATCATATCGCGTGGGTAAGGGCGGCTGCGCTCTTGGGGAGATTGTAAGGCTTTATCATGAGGGCCAGAAACCCCCATTTCTTCTTCAGCGCGGCAGTAATAGGGCTCAAGATCTTGATAGGAAATAGGCCAATCACGCCCGACGCCATAACGCGTTTTCATTTCGAAATCGACAGGAAGGTGGCGCCAGCATGATGCTGCCCAGTGCCAAGTTGTTCCGCCTACGGTTCGAAGGTAGCCTTGCTTGAACGCTGAACCATTGGGGCCGGAGAGCCCCACATAATCATTCGGTGGGAAATAAAGAGGGGCTTGAGCGAGAGGAGACTGGGGGTAAAGGCCTTGGAAGTCTGAATGGAGGCGGTTGTGAAAGGACATATTGCGCCAATTCTCAACGAAAGTCTCACGTTTGAGGCGCAAACCTGCTTCTAGAATAACGACAGAATGGCCAGCAGAAGCTAGTTCATGAGCGATCATCCCGCCGACAACGCCGGAGCCTACAATAACAACATCGGCCGAGACATCTCCATTGGAGGAGAACTGAGGTTTAGGCACGATTAGCGCTCCTTATGAGGTAATGGAATATGAGGGCCTGATTTAGGAATAATAGGTTTTAAGGCCGGAGTTTGAGGAAGATTTTGAGGAGCAGTAACCGCCACTGGAACCGGTGCTGCGGGTTCTTTTGGGAGAGGAGCGTGGGTTGGAACACCTAAAGGAGGGGGAGCAGCTGTCCACCAGCCCGGTTCATTGAAACAATAGGTGGGAACGGGCAAAGCATCCTGTGTGGGTTGATACATGAGGGCATCCATATACGCGACCATCGGAGCGTTTGTTTTGTCCTCTGTGGAGCCCATGTACCATGCGGCATTGAGAAGAAGCAGATCATCACGGTGAGAGCCTGCATGAGCCAGCAGGTCTTGAGGAGATTGGTTCGGTGCGAGAAGAGTATGGAGGTTACGTACTTTTTCTTTAAAATCAGGAAATGTAAGTTCCATTGCCGAAAAAAGCCGACGAGCTAGAATAGGGTCAAGGGATGAATGTCCGGTAATGGTTTGAGAAATGGCGAGGAATGCTGTTTCATCTGTAGATGGCTCATCAAGAGTTGCCGCGAAAGCAGAGTTATTGTTTGCTCCTAAATGAGCAAGGACGGCGGCAAGGCCAGTCAGGAGTGTTCCCTTCATCATAGTACGGCGATTAAGAGGCCGGTTTTGATTTGATGTGGTGGATTGGGGAGGGATTTGAGTATTCAATTTAAGATCAATCGCTTGAGGATATGTAATGAAGGTACATTATGATAAAAATGAGATGATCATTTAACTTTATAAATGCAAGATGGAGTATTGTTGGTAAAAAATGTGTAAAAAAGAGGAAAAATATAAAATAAATTCATTTTCAATAAGCCATTAATTTTTCTATACGTAAAAGACAAGCTTTATTTGCATTATTATAGGAATAATAACCATATCTTGTATGTTCAATAATATGTGATTGAACAAGTAAAAAGGTATTTTTCTTAAAATATGGTTTAACTCTTGAATTTAAGAGAAAGAGAAGATTATCGCACTTTCTCTTAAGAGAGGGGCACTAGCTAAGAGCTGATATCGTCGTGCTGCTTTTCCAGCATGCATCGACAAGATGGAATAAATGAAGAATGGTGTGTTTTGTGCCGCGCCAATTGGTGCTGATTGTTTTGCCGACACTGATTGTGGAAGCAGGGATAGTCGCGTGGACAATCATAATCCATAACCAGTCATAAGCATGCTTGGTTTCCCGTGTTGAGCAGAGTCCTTTTATTTTTAAAAGGTCGTCTTTATAGCCAGAAATATGAGTGGCAATGTCAGTTAAAATAAGAACTAGAGCCGCGTCTTCTGTGAGATTATTCGGAATGGACGGCATACCCTCTAACGGTGGTTTACTAAGCTGTGCGTTTATTCGTGCGAATTGATCGTAAACCGGCTTTAGAACATCTACAACAGTATGAAATGACGATAAGACTATCCCATGTTTGAGCATTTTGTTCCATAAATCAGCACCTTTGGAAGGGCCAACGATTTCGAGAGGGATATAGGCAGTCCATCCCAGTCTTGGGATGCCGGCATATTCGAAAGTTGCTTGATGGTAATCACGGACTGTAATCCAGTAAAGGTAGGTGATACGATCATAAATTCTTAAAGCGCGTCGGGCAGAAAAGTCAGCTTTCATTAACTGTATACTAATTTTCAACCATAAATCGTCACTTAGTGTTTTGTTGAGATAATAAAGAGAAGCCCCTTTGATAAAATAGATGGCGACAAGCCCGGCAAAGGCATTGGCGTCAACAACACCTAAAGCGAGATTACCGTATGGGTCTGCATGTCTTTTAAGAACAGTGTAGTAACCATGGCGATCTCCATGGTCGTGAGGAATTTGTAATTCGTCAATAATTTTGGCGTTTCGGTCCGCGTTGAGGTCTAGGCTCATGGAGATTTTCTTACGGTTGTTTAATAAAAGTTAAGATTTTTTGTTTTACATCTGTCATGATTTCGAACCATGAACCCACGCGTGACCTTGGGTAACTGACAGTCATTTGAAGTCGATGGAACGTGAAATTTTCTTTACATTGGGGGACAACCCCGTCTTTGTCGCAGGCTAGCCAGACGATGGGTATATTGTTGGTGCCCATCAGAACATAGAAGTCCTCATTAAGATCGTTACCAAGAGCTTTATCTCGGATGACTTCCTGAATGCCATGCCCCGTTGGGATTGGGAGAAGATTTTTTTGAACAGCGATGAATTGAGGTGGTATGGGGGTGTAGTTTTCAGGTAGTTTTTTAGCTGGAACTGAGATCCCACCAATGAAGTAATCGTGATTCACTGAAGCATCACTATCACTAGGTCGAATTAACCCCCCAAGAATACGTAAGGCACCTCGATCATCCCCATATGGATCTCCAACCCAAGAAGGCCATGAAACATCTAAAAGAAAGCCAACATCCGTCGATCCCGCGGTGGGAGGGGTGCCGTCTATAAAGTAGTCTGCAGGGATAGAGACGGTCATTTTATGATGCGTAGAATCATACGGATTACTCAAAAAATACGTAACCGGTGGAGCGGGGGTTTTGGCTGAAGAGGTTTCTTGCGCGTTTGCTTTATGCGGTTGGAGCACAAAGGCCATCAGAAACGCGGTAAGAGAAGAAGTAAGATATCTGTTCATATGATTTAAATCATACTTCAGGGGTGTAATGAGTCAATTCAGATTTATATTACAGGTGTAATGTTATGAGTTTAATTTTCATTCAAATACACGAACTTATTATTTGATTACATTGTCATGTATTTATTAGGAAAATAACCAAATATTTTTTACGCAATAGGCGTTCCAAGAGTGTGTTCCTGAGCATATATTAAGGGAACGATTTTGATTTGATGAGGTGGATTGAGGGGGAATAAGGGTATTCAATTTAAGATCAATCGCTTGAGGATATGTAATGAAGGTACATTATGATAAAAATGAGATGATCATTTAACTTTATAAATGCAAGATGGAGTATTGTTGGTAAAAAATGTGTAAAAAAGAGGAAAAATATAAAATAAATTCATTTTCAATAAGCCATTAATTTTTCTATACGTAAAAGACAAGCTTTATTTGCATTATTATAGGAATAATAACCATATCTTGTATGTTCAATAATATGTGATTGAACAAGTAAAAAGGTATTTTTCTTAAAATATGGTTTAACTCTTGAATTTAAGAGAAAGAGAAGATTATCGCACTTTCTCTTAAGAGAGGGGCACTAGCTAAGAGCTGATATCGTCGTGCTGCTTTTCCAGCATGCATCGACAAGATGGAATAAATGAAGAATGGTGTGTTTTGTGCCGCGCCAATTGGTGCTGATTGTTTTGCCGACACTGATTGTGGAAGCAGGGATAGTCGCGTGGACAATCATAATCCATAACCAGTCATAAGCATGCTTGGTTTCCCGTGTTGAGCAGAGTCCTTTTATTTTTAAAAGGTCGTCTTTATAGCCAGAAATATGAGTGGCAATGTCAGTTAAAATAAGAACTAGAGCCGCGTCTTCTGTGAGATTATTCGGAATGGACGGCATATCCTCTAACGGTGGTTTACTGAGCTGTGCGTTTATTCGTGCGAATTGATCGTAAACTGGCTTTAGAACATCTACAACAGTATGAAATGACGATAAGACTATCCCATGTTTGAGCATTGTGTTCCATAAATCAGCACCTTTGGAAGGACCGACAATTTCAAGAGGGATATAGGCAGTCCATCCCAGTCTTGGGATGCCGGCTATTTCGAAAGTTCTTTGATGGTAGTCACGGATTGTAGTCCAGTAGAGATAGGTGAGACGATCGTAGCGTCTTAATTGATTACGTGCAGAAAAGTCAGCTTTCATTAACTGTATACTAATTTTCAACCATAAATCGTCACTTAGTGTTTTGTTGAGATAATAAAGAGAAGCTCCTTTGATAAAATAAATGGCGACAAGCCCGGCAAAGGCATTGGCGTCAACAACACCTAAAGCGAGATTGCCATATGGATCTGCATGTCTTTTGAGAACAGTATAGTAATTATGCCGATCTCCCCTATCGTAAGGGATTTTTAATTCTGTAAGAATTTTAGCATTGCGATTAGCATTATCGTCTAAGCTCATGGTTTTCTTCTTTATGGTTGTTTAATAAAGGTCAAAATTTTTTGTTTTACATCTGTCATGATTTCGAACCATGAACCCACGCGTGACCTTGGGTAACTGATAGTCGTTTGAAGGCGGTGAAATGTGAAGTTTTCTTCACATTGAGGGACAACACCATCTTTATTACAGGCGAGCCAAACAATGGGTATATTATTGGCGTCCATCAGAACATATAGGTCTTCATTAAGGTAAATATCGACAGCTTTATCCCGGATGACCTCTTGAATGCCGTGCCCTGTTGGGGTTGGAAGCGGGTTCTTTTGGACAGGAATAAATTGGGGCGGCATGGGCTTGCGGTCTTTAGGAATCTCCCAAGACTTTACGGTGACTGCTCCCATAAAATAATCATGGTTTACGGAATTATCACTGTCATTTGGTTGAATTGATCCAGCAAGAATACGCAAGGCCCCCCGGTCATTCCCATCTGGATCACCAATCCAAGATGGCCACGAAACATTTAAAAGGAATGCAGGAACAGTTGATCCCGAGGTTGGGGGGGCGCCATCTATAAAGTAATCCGCAGGAATAGAGAGGGTCATTTTATGATGCGCAGAATCGTACGGATTACTCAAAAAATACGTAACCGGTGGAGCGGGGGTTTTGGCTGAAGAGGTTTCTTGCGCGTTTGCTTTATGCGGTTGGAGCACAAAGGCCATCAGAAACGCGGTAAGAGAAGAAGTAAGATATCTGTTCATATGATTTAAATCATACTTCAGGGGTGTAATGAGTCAATTCAGATTTATATTACAGGTGTAATGTTATGAGTTTAATTTTCATTCAAATACACGAACTTATTATTTGATTACATTGTCATGTATTTATTAGGAAAATAACCAAATATTTTTTACGCAATAGGCGTTCCAAGAGTGTGTTCCTGAGCATATATTAAGGGAACGATTTTGATTTGATGAGGTGGATTGAGGGGGAATAAGAGTATTCAATTTAAGATCAATCGCTTGAGGATATGTAATGAAGGTACATTATGATAAAAATGAGATGATCATTTAACTTTATAAATGCAAGATGGAGTATTGTTGGTAAAAAATGTGTAAAAAAGAGGAAAAATATAAAATAAATTCATTTTCAATAAGCCATTAATTTTTCTATACGTAAAAGACAAGCTTTATTTGCATTATTATAGGAATAATAACCATATCTTGTATGTTCAATAATATGTGATTGAACAAGTAAAAAGGTATTTTTCTTAAAATATGGTTTAACTCTTGAATTTAAGAGAAAGAGAAGATTATCGCACTTTCTCTTAAGAGAGGGGCACTAGCTAAGAGCTGATATCGTCGTGCTGCTTTTCCAGCATGCATCGACAAGATGGAATAAATGAAGAATGGTGTGTTTTGTGCCGCGCCAATTGGTGCTGATTGTTTTGCCGACACTGATTGTGGAAGCAGGGATAGTCGCGTGGACAATCATAATCCATAACCAGTCATAAGCATGCTTGGTTTCCCGTGTTGAGCAGAGTCCTTTTATTTTTAAAAGGTCGTCTTTATAGCCAGAAATATGAGTGGCAATGTCAGTTAAAATAAGAACTAGAGCCGCGTCTTCTGTGAGATTATTCGGAATGGACGGCATACCCTCTAACGGTGGTTTACTAAGCTGTGCGTTTATTCGTGCGAATTGATCGTAAACTGGCTTTAGAACATCTACAACAGTATGAAATGACGATAAGACTATCCCATGTTTGAGCATTGTGTTCCATAAATCAGCACCTTTGGAAGGACCGACAATTTCAAGAGGGATATAGGCAGTCCATCCCAGTCTTGGGATGCCGGCTATTTCGAAAGTTCTTTGATGGTAGTCACGGATTGTAGTCCAGTAGAGATAGGTAATTCGGTTAGGTGGAATAATTTTTGCACGGAATTCGAAGTCAGCAAGCATCAAGTTTATACTAATATCTAACCATGAAGAGTCGCTAAGTGTTTTCTTATTATAATAAAGAGAAGCTCCTTTGATAAAATAGATAGCAACAAGACCGGCAAAAGCATTCGCATTAACTACGCCTAGAGCAAGATTACCGTACGGGTCTGCATGTCTTTTAAGGACAGTATAATAACCAGGGCGATCTCTATTGTCGTGTGGGGTTTTTAATTCTGCAATAATTTTCGTATTTCTGTCAGCATTATGGTCAAGGCTCATGAGGGTGTTCTTTAAGGTTTTGTGATGAAAGTTGAAAATTTGTGTTTAATGTCCGCCATAATGTCGAACCATGAGGCCACGCGAGATCTCGGATAACTGACTTTCAATTGGAGATGGTTGAAAGTGAAATTCTCTTCACATTGGGGGACAACACCGTTTTTATTGCAAGCTAACCAAACAATTGGTGTGTCACGGTTATGCATTAGTACATAAACGTCGTTATTCAGAAGAACATCAATCGCTTTATCTCGAATGACTTCCTGAATGCCGTGCCCTGTTGGGGTTTGGAGAGGATTTTTTTGAACAGGTACGAATTGGGGTGGCATGGGTTTACGATCTTTGGGCATTTCCCAAGATTGTACCGAGTTTAACCCTAAAAAATAATCACGATTTATGAAGTCGTCGCTTTGATCGGGCTGAGTTATTCCTCCAAGGATACGTAGTGCACCACGATCATCTCCATATGGGTCCCCAATCCAAGATGGCCAAGAGATGTTTAACAAGAAAGAAAGATCCGTTGACCCCGGTTCTGGAGTCATCCCATCTATAAAGTAATCCGAAGGTATGGAGACGGTCATTTTATGATGAGTTGGGTCATCCTGATTGGTTAGAAAATACGTAACCGGTGGAGCGGGAGTTTTGGTTTTAGGAGTTTCTTGTGCGTTTGCGGTATGGGGGTGGAGTACACAGGCCATCAGCAACGCAGCAGGAGTAAGATATCGTTTCATATAAGTTAAATCATACTTCAGGGGTGTAATGAGTCAATTCAGATTTATATTACAGGTGTAATGTTATGAGTTTAATTTTCATTCAAATACACGAACTTATTATTTGATTACATTGTCATGTATTTATTAGGAAAATAACCAAATATTTTTTACGCAATAGGCGTTTCAAGAGTGTGTTCCTGAGCTTATATTAAGGGAAGATTTATGGAGGCTCACTCATGTCAGGTAATCATGAAACGGATCGTACGGGGATTGTTCCTGTAACGGTTTTGACAGGTTTTCTCGGAGCTGGGAAAACAACGTTATTGAACCATATTTTAACAGCTGAACATGGCAAAAAATATGCTGTGGTTGTGAATGAATTTGGTGAATTAGGCATTGATAATGACCTCGTTGTGGATGCAGACGAGGAAGTGTTTGAAATGAATAACGGCTGTATTTGCTGTACAGTCCGTGGTGATTTGATCCGTATTTTAGGAAAGCTTTTGCGCCGCCGTGGTCGGTTTGATGGGATCATTGTTGAGACGACGGGGCTGGCTGATCCTGCCCCTGTGGCTCAAACATTCTTTGTGGATGAGAATGTACGTGAAAAGGCACGGCTTGATGCGGTTGTAACCGTTGTTGATGCGTTTAATGTGATGCAGACGTTAGATGAAAGCCCTGAGGCCGTTAATCAGATTGCGTTTGCTGATGTAATCGTACTGAATAAAGTCGATTTGGCAGATGCTGAACGGTGTAAGGAAATTGTGGATCGTATCCGCAAAATAAATGCTGTGGCAGAAATTCATGAAGCGCAGCACGGCGGTATTCAGAAACTAGCGGATATTTTGGATCGTGGTGGGTTTGACCTCAAACGCGCTTTAACGACCATGCCTGACTTTTTAGAAAGTGATCATCACTCTCATGAAGAGGGGATTACGAGTATTTCACTTTCTGTAAGTGAGCCTCTCGATCAGCAGCGTTTTCAAGCATGGATAGGAGCGATTTTACAGGAACAAGGGCCTGATATTTTACGCTCTAAAGGGATTTTGCATTTTAAAGACCATGATCAGCGGTTTGCTTTTCAGGCGGTGCATATGATGGCGGATGGAGATTTTATTGGCCCGTATCGTGAAGGGGAAAGTAAAGATTCACGTTTGGTCTTTATCGGTCGGAATTTGAATCGTCCTCGTTTACGTCGTGGCTTTGAAAGTTGTATCGCATGATAGATCATCATGAACTGATCGCAGATCGTGGGGCAGAGCGTCGTTTTGATAGCCCCGTTGTGCAGGTGGTTTCATCCCGTGATGGCAAGACATTTGCTGCGGCGACAGCGGATGGAGAGTTGATTCTTATTCCAAGGGATGAATTAAGAAATCCAGACGCATGGAAGGTTGTTGAAGGGCATGATGGGACGTTAAGCCTTGCTCAGGATTGTCTTGAAAATGCATTTTTGACGGGCGGAGAAGATGGCAAGCTTTTGCGCACATATGCCGATGGGCGTGTGGATGTTCTGCATGAAGGCAAGCGTTGGATTGAATGCCTTGCTTCAACGACGACGCATTTTGCGTTTTCATCAGGAAAGCAGCTTGAATTACGTAAAGCTTCAGAGGCACACCAGACACTGAAAGTTCTGGAGCATCCTTCTACGGTCACGGGTGTGGTGTTTGATGGGAAAGGTAAGCGTGTTGCTGCGTCCCATTATAATGGCGCATCTATGTGGTTCGTACAGGCCAAGGTGGATACGGTACGGCCGTTTGAATGGAAAGGCAGTCATATTGGGATTGCTATTCATCCAGGTGGCGACGCTTTAGTGACATCCATGCAGGAGAATGAGCTGCATGGGTGGCGCCTATCGGATGGGCATAACATGCGTATGAGTGGCTATCCCAAGCAGGTGCATTCGATGGGCTTTACCCGTAATGGCAAATGGCTTGCGACATCAGGCGCAGATGCCATTATTCTCTGGCCGTTCTTTGGTGGTGGGCCGATGGGAAAGCCGCCAGTGGAATTGGCGCGTCTACCGAGTTTGTTTGTGAGTGCAGTTTGTCCAAACCCGAAAGAAGATATCGTAGCCGCTGGGTTTGAAGATGGAACTGTTCTGCTTGCAGAAATCGGCGGGGATGATCAGCGTGTTTTGCCGCTGTGCTCTGGGCAGGTTAAAGCGAGAGGGAAAGTATCGTCCTTAGCATTTACCCCTCAAGGGGGGGCACTGATTTTTGGCACGGAAGATGGAATTGTTGGTGTGATGGATTTATCCTCACAAGGATGAAAGTGTAGTGTTAGATCAGAGGGAGACTTTCTCTTTCTGATCTACGCGATCGATATGACCAAGAGGCTTTGTCGGTGCGATAATATCACGCACACGTCGTTTTAATTCTTTTGGGCTGGGGAAACCATCATCTCGTTTACGTTCCCACACCAAAATATTATTGGCATAAACTTCAAACATTCCGCCTGTTGAGGGGATAAGGACAACCTCGCCCAACCCCTCTCCAAAAGTAGACAGAAGCTCCTGTGCCATCCAAGTGGATCGCATAAGCCAGTTACATTGAGTGCAATAATGAATAGCAATACGAGGACGGTTGGTGAGTTCTGGTTGATGATCCATGATCTTACTTTCCTTCTTGCTTCATGTGTGCGTGCATGAGGTGTTTTCTTAAATTGTGGTAGGGCAGCGTACGACTAAGGACATGCCCAAAAATGATAGCCAATGTTTCACTGAAACGACTGATAAAGTGCCTTATGGTGTAAAAAATTGTTTCCCAGATTGTTGGGACAAGAGCATGTAGAATACCCGCTGTCCAGAGGAGAGCGTCGCTTTGTTCGTTAGAAAGATGATCTAGCCCTGTCATAATTTGGACGGCTTTACGGCTTTGGCGCAAGCTATCCAAGTCAGACAGGTTTCGGGAAATATTTTGCAAGCCGTGTTGTTTGGCTAATGGAGAGAGAACATCATGCGTGGTCTCAAGCCCGATCGTAATAGGGCCATGGAAGAGCATATCTTTCCAAAGTTGCGCAGCATTGGTCAGGCCAGCAAGTTTTAGAGGGATAAAGGCAGTCCAAGCGCGCCCGGGGACATTATTTTCTTCAAAAAGCCGTGTGTGGTAGCTTTCTATTGTATGCCAAGATAACCCTAAGAGAGAGTCATCTGGAGCAAGCTGTGCACGTGCTTCATAATCAGCCCTCATGAGGCCTAAACTGATAGCTTCCCAACGTTTTGCATTGAGTGTGGTGTAAGCATAAGCCGCAATGAATTGAGCGAAATTCTTGGCAACCCGTCCTGTTATTGTTGACTGTTTTACGACCCCAAGGGCTAATGCTCCATATGGATCTCCATTGGAAGACAGTATGTGGTAATAGGCTATACGATCGTTACTTTTATTAGCAGAGTTGAGATCTGTTAGTATTTTTTCGTTATTCTGCATATTCCACTCTGCTACTACACCATCACGTTTAAGTAACATAAAAATTATTTCATGATTTTGCTTAAATCAAAAAAATTATGAAAGATTTGTAAAAATACGAAGATACTCTATATTTTAGATTGTATTTATGAAAATTTGACACGTGATTTTAATTCTAGGTTCCTAATTCTTTATGAAATCTTTTTTGCATGCTTCTTTTTTAATCGGCTTCGGATTGGCGTTGCCAATTTGTGCTGTAGCGCACGATATTCAGGATAGTTTTCCCAAAAATACAGCCCCGGATGCGCGTATTATTTTGCCTTCCCCTCCTTCGCCGGGAAGTAGTGCGCAAGCGGACGATGATCAGGTGTTTCGTGCAACACGAAAGCTTCAAAATACACCACGCTGGTATTTGGCACAGCGAGATGCTGAATTAGATTCGGTGCACTTGGTGGATGATTTTTCTTGTGCTGTTGGGTTTAAATTGGATGTAAAACAAGCACCACATTTGGAGCATCTTTTGCATATGATGGACAAGACTGTTGAGCATAGGACGTCTGAAGCAAAGCATTACTGGCATAGAGCAAGACCGTTTGTTGGAACAGATTTGCCAGTATGTACTTCAAAAGAAGGGCTGGGCTTTCATTCGTCTTATCCATCTGGGCATACCACTGCAGGATATGGGATGGCATTAGTTCTAGCTCATATTTACCCAGAACGTGCAGCAGAGATATTGCAACGAGGGCGTATTTTTGGAGAAAGTCGTATTGTCTGCGGCGTGCATTGGAAAACGGATGTTGAAGCCGGGTTTTTGAACGCATCTGCACAAATGGATGTGTTATTATCACGTCCTGAAATACAAGATGATTTAACGCAGGCGCGTCAGGAAGTTCTGGCGATGAAAAATCAGGCGATTTCACCAGATGCTGGAGAGTGTGCCGTCCAAGCAGACGCAGCTGCCCATTCTCTTTTATCGCAATACTAACGTGACGATTATTTTCTGAGCGTTGTGTGTCGGGTATTCTTGTGAATATTAATAAAAACTTGGACCTTGCTGTTCAGCGCTCAATACTGGTTCTACAGATGGTCAGTGAACTGCATAAGGTGGGGCACCAACGATTACGGATAATGCCTGCTTTTTCTCCTAGTGGAGCATATTGGCGTTTAACGATAGGGCCTGATTCTATATTTTCAAAAACACATGGAGCCTTAGTAGAAGAAGCGTCAACTTATGATGCTGTGCATCTTTCCATAGGAAGAAATGAGGAAGTTAAATATTTTGGGTGGGAAGATGCCTCTACCGATAATGCGTATGAGCTTGCCGTGAAATTCTTAGAGCGTTTTCCAGAGTTATCTCGGTGTGGAAGAGGCTGGGATTATGAATATTCAGGATGGTTCCAAAGGTTGTTAGGCCTCGCAGAAAGAGGGTGGTTGCCTTATATTTGTGCTGATTATCAAGAAATTCGTAATGATTTTTTATATTTGCATGATGGTCGGTTTGAAAAGATTAATACCAGCTTGGATGAGGCACCAAAGTTACCTAACCCTCCACTATATCTGCTTAATCGGTTCGTCCATGAGCCGCAGAAGAGAGAAGGATCATGGCTAAATATATTCAAAAGACGTTAGGAGCTAAGAGGATTTAATGATGCGCGCTCTTCTGTTCTGGGGCTTTTTCTTGCGGCTCTGCAGGAGGCGTGCGGTCGAGGTTTTCCATAAAGCGATCTGCTAGTGCGCCATAAAGAGGGCGAGGACAGATCATTTTAGACACACCGAAGGCTAAAAAGGATGTTGCCAGCAGAGCAAGCGTGACTTGTTGATTATCGCTAATTTCCATCACAATGATGGTTGCGGTAAGGGGGGCTTGAGCTACTCCACAGAAGTAAGCCACAGTCCCAAGAAGAACAACAGCACCTGGTGTGGTATGTGGAAGGAATTGCTCAACCCACCCCCCAATTCCTGCACCAATAGATAAGGAGGGTGCAAACATACCACCGGGTATTCCAGAGCAATAGGTAATGAGCATTGTAATATATTTAAGGGCAAAAAAGGAAAATGGGTAATGATCATGCCCAGAAAAGATGCCGCGTGCTTGCTGGTAGCCTGTACCGTACGTTGTGCCGTGAGAGATAAGACCAAAGATAGCAATAAGCAGTCCGCAAGCGGCAGAGAAGAGAACGGGCTTATTTTTGGAGAAACGTCCTAAGAACCCCGGAAGACCTTTGGAAATACGGATAACAAGAGCCGCAAAACTTCCCCCAGCCAGCCCACCGAGAATACCGCAGGTGAGAACAGCAATCCATGCCGTTCCTACAGGAATATCAACGTCCGCGCGGCCAAAATAGGTATAGTTTCCAACGAGAGCAATGGCGGTCACACCAGATACGACTACTATTGTGAGAGTGCTGCCCGAAGTGCGCTGTTCGAATGAGTGAGATAGCTCTTCAATAGCAAAGACAATCCCAGCCAGAGGGGTGTTGAATGCAGCCGCCATACCAGCGGCACCTCCTGCAAGGATCATGCTTCGTTTGGCCGCAACGTTGGATTGGCCAAGCAAACGTGAGAAGGCATGCATAATCGATGCCCCGACCTGTACGCTAGGCCCTTCACGCCCGATAGAAGCGCCGCAGATGAGGCCAAGACATGTAAGAAGGATCTTCCCAACAGAAATTTTGAGGCTGAGAATACGATCAACGAGCGTGTAATTGGAAATATGTAGTGTAGCAATGGTTTGTGGAATACCAGAGCCTTGCGAGCCTTTAAAAACGCTACGAGTCATCCATGTAATAAATGCCATACCGAGCGGGGCGACAAAGAGCATCGCCCAAGGGTGCCAGTTAATAATTTCTGTACGTAAATCTGCTGCTTTATCCCCCATCTGAGCGAAAAGAACAGCAATAACCCCAATGAGAATTGCACCGATCCAGTAGGTGATGGAGCGCCGCCATTGATTGGTTGTTCTTCGGGCAGAACGACGCAGATAATGGATGCGATCTTTGTGTCGAAGCGCATGACGCGAGGGGCGCTCCTTGTGGGGCGCATTTAGCTCAGTAGCAGAAGGGGGCTGTGTATCGGCCACGTATATTACGTCCGCGCAAGAAGGTTCAGTAAATTAAAGAAAGTCTTTGCGAGATATTATCTATTGCACTTGCCAGTCTTTTTCCATGAGGGCAAGGATACTGGAACGTTCAAGTATAAAAAGAACAAAATATTTTACGTATATTAACATGAAAGTGTTGCATGGCATCCTCAGTTTTAAAGTGAATGAGTTGTCGTAAGGTTATTTAGGAAAGAACGAGAACGCCTGAATGTTTTGCTTTATCTGCGGGTTCAACATGAATGTGGATGGAAGATCGTCCTAGGTTTTCACGAATGGCTGCTTCGATATCATCGCAAATAACGTGTGCATCATGAACGCTCATTTCGCTTGGGACAACGAGGTGAAACTCAACAAAATAGAGAGTGCCGACTTTACGTATTCTGAGGTCATGTGCCTCAAGCGCGCCGGTGCCGCTTTTGGAAATAATGGCTCGCACATTGTCAACGCATTTTGGTTCAGGAGCTTCATCCATTAAGCCTGACATGGAGCGGCTCATCATGGAAAAACCTGTATAAAGAACATTGAGAGCAACAAGCCCCGATAAAACAGAGTCAAGCTTGTCCCAATGAATAAGGGGGATGAGGGAAACCCCGAGAACGAGAGCAACAGTCGTCCAAACATCAGATTGAACATGCTCACCCGCCGCCAAAAGGGCTTGAGATGAGTTCCGCTTTCCAAAGCTGATCAGAGTGCGTGCCCAGATCAGATTGATGCATCCCGCGAGAGCATTAAGGGCAATTCCAAAGAAAGGAGCTTTGACAGGATGAGGATGCATCCAGTCTTGAATGGCAATAATGAGGATACCAAGAGCTGTTAAAACAACCAAAACACCTTCAATAACGGCAGATAGATATTCTGCTTTACCGTGGCCATAAGGATGATTGTCATCAGCAGGAAGAACAGCAATGGAGAGAGCCCAAAGCGTGCCTATTGCAGCAATTACGTTTAGAATCGTCTCGATGGCATCAGAAAGCAACGCATCCGAATTGGAAACGAAATAAGCACTATATTTAATTGAGAGGCACACAAGGCTGACGCCAATAGATGCACGGGCAATTTTTATACGAGACGTATTCATGAAGAGATCTTAGCAACAGGTCTTTTGTTCTACGCAGTCAGTTGAAACGCTGGTTTCAATCTGAAACGTGGGATGAGAGATATTGAATTTGCTCCGAAGTAAAAGCGTGGCTTCCGTTAGGATCTGACGGGTATCGTGTGAGCTTGTAGCATTGCTCGTGAGATGAACTGTTAATGCCGTTTCAGTGGTGCTCATGGCCCATATATGGAGGTGATGTAAACCCGTAACATGAGAAATGCTGAGAAGAGCTGTTCTGACTTCTTCTGGAGAAATGCCTTGAGGGACAGCATCTAATGAAAGTTCAAGAGAACTTCTCATGAGAGACCATGTGCCAATAACAATGGAAAGCGAAACAACTAAACTGACAATCGGGTCGATGATTGCAAAACCTGTCCATGCAATAATGATCCCGGCGATAACAACGGCAAGAGACATAACGGCATCAGAGGCCATATGTAGAAAAGCCCCTCTGATGTTGAGATCCTTGGAGGCTCCCCGCATGAAAAGAAGAGCTGTGAGGCCGTTGACGAGAATACCGATGAATGCCACCCAACTGACAGCCGTTCCTTGAACAGGGGTGTGTGAGAATAAACGGATGCAGGCTTCCCAAATAATTCCGCCTGTTACAAGGAGAAGAATAGTCGCATTAATAAGGGCAGCTAGAATGGTAGAGCGGCGCAGCCCATAGGTAAAGCGTGTAGTTGGGGCTCGGCGAGCAAGCGTTTCAGCCAGCCAAGCAGCTCCTAAACCGAGGACGTCAGACAAATTATGCCCTGCATCGGCTAGCAATGAGAGCGAGTGCGCCCAAATGCCCCAAAAGACTTCTGCGCCAATATAGAGCGTGTTGAGGGTAATCCCGAGAGCAAAAGCTTTACCAAAGTTAGCGGGGGCATGTGTATGTTGATGGCCAAACCCAAATCCATGGTGATGATCATGATCGTTATGATTATGATGGTGGTCGTGCCCATGATCATGGTGGTCATGGTCGGAGTGGAGATGGTTGTGGTCAGACATTTTACAACATTATCGGATATGGAGTGCTTGTTATATCGGATAAAGGTTCTTTTGCCCAAGAGTGTTCTGATATTTTCTTAGAAAAAATATGCGGCTGTTAAAGGGGACAGTCTGAAAAATGGGAATTATGTGTTTTTCTATAGAATATTGCTAAAGGCTAGTAGTATCTGGCGATGTAAAATCGTAAAGAACAAGTATGACGACATCTCATTCTCCATCAGAAAAATCTACAACATCAAACCCTCGGACCCGGCGTTTGGAAAAAACGCTGGAGCGGGCTTTTTTTGCAACACGTTGGATTGTTGCTCCGCTTTATTTTGGTTTGAGTGTTGGGCTAGTTCTTGTTGCGTTTAAGTTTTTCCAACACCTGATTAGGCTGGTTATCAAATCCATTGGGTTGGATTTTGACGATGTGTTTGTTGGTGTGCTGGATCTGATTGATCTGGTTCTTTTAGCAAATCTGTTACTGATTGTTATGTTCTCGGGGTATGAAAACTTCGTATCACGGCTCGATATTCGGCAACATGAAGATTATCCCGCGTGGATAGGGCATATCACGTTTGGGGATATTAAGATCAAGCTGATGGCCTCTATTGTCGCGATGTCCGCGATACATGTGTTAGCTGATTTTATTCGGGTAGACGAAACATCCACGCGTTCTTTGGAATGGAGCGTTGGCATCCATTTGTGTTTTGTCGTGTCAGGCCTTCTTCTGGCGATTATGGACCGTATTATGGAAGGTTCTATGACCGGGCCAAAGGCGGAGAATGCGGAGAATGGTGACGAAATAAAAGGGGCTCATCGCTATAAGCCTAAAGGCGTTAATGATGAGATTAAGGCCCAAGAAGAGGAAAGCGCTAAGGAAGAGCATAGCGAATGATACGCATCACAGAGCTGCGTCTGCCGATAGAGCATACACAGGAGGATCTAGAGCGAGCGATTTTGGCACGTCTGGGGCTTGAAGAGAAACAATTAAAAGAGTTCCAGATCGCTCGCCGTGGGTATGATGCACGTAAACGTGGGCAGATTGTACTGGTCTATAACGTTGATTGTCTTTTAAGCGATGAAATGCAAGCTCGTGTGCTGGAGCAGTATAAGGACGATCAGCATGTGCGGCTTAAGCCAGACACAACGTATCAGCTGCCGATAGCGCAATTGCCACAAGGGAGCCCTCGGCCTGTTGTTATTGGTGCGGGGCCATGTGGCTTGATGGCTGCTCTTACATTGGCGCAAATAGGGCTAAAACCTATTATTATTGAGCGTGGCAAAGATGTCCGCTCACGCACAGTCGATACTTTTGCCTTATGGCGTAAGTCCGTTTTAACTCCTGAAAGTAATGTGCAATTTGGAGAAGGTGGCGCAGGAACTTTCTCTGATGGGAAATTATATTCTGGCGTATCAGATCCAAGGCATTTGGGGCGGAGGGTGCTGGAAGAGTTTGTGAGAGCCGGTGCCCCTGAAGAAATTCTGTATCTTTCCAAACCGCATATAGGAACCTTTCGTCTCGTTTCGATGGTTATGTTTATACGAGAAGAAATTGAACGTTTGGGTGGAGAATATCGATTTGAAACCCGGGTTGATGGGTTGGACCTTGAAGGGAGTGGTCATGACCGCCGAGTGAAGGCCCTTCATCTTTCTACGGGCGAAACCTTACCAGCCGAGCGTGTGGTGCTTGCTGTTGGGCATTCTGCACGTGACACATTTGAAGTTTTGCGAAACTTAGATGTCGCAATGGAGGCTAAACCGTTTTCCATTGGTGTGCGGATTGAGCATCCACAATCAGTGATTGATACCGCACGGTTTGGTTCGTACGCTGGGCATGAGTTGTTAGGAGCAGCAGATTATAAATTGGTGCATCATGCATCAAACGGACGTGCTGTTTATTCATTTTGTATGTGCCCCGGAGGGCAAGTTGTAGCGGCAACGTCTGAAGAAGGGCAGGTTGTTACAAATGGGATGAGCCAATATTCGCGGGCAGAACGTAATGCGAATAGTGGAATTGTGGTTGAAGTTAAACCAGAGCAGGACTTCCCAGA
Organism: Swingsia samuiensis; assembly: GCF_006542355.1. NCBI lineage: Bacteria > Pseudomonadati > Pseudomonadota > Alphaproteobacteria > Acetobacterales > Acetobacteraceae > Swingsia > Swingsia samuiensis. The sequence goes on from NZ_CP038141.1 coordinate 1,398,015, forward strand.
GGATATTTTGGGAGGAATGGCATTTCAACGGAAATGGGAAAAAGCAGCCTTTATCGCAGGGGGAAGCGATTATCGCGCTCCAGCACAGCGTGTGGAGGATTTTTTAGCTGGGCGTGCCTCTGTTGAATTGGGAAGCGTTGTGCCGTCCTATAAACCTGGCGTGAAGCCAGCCAATCTGGCTGAGTGTTTGCCGGAGTTTGTTACGGAAGCCATTCGAGAGGCTTTACCTCGGTTTGAAAGAAAGCTGAAAGGCTTTTCAATGGGTGATGCCGTAATGACAGGGGTTGAAACCCGGACGTCATCTCCTATTCGTTTGGCACGGGACGGGGATGGGCAAAGCCCAACCGTCAGAGGGCTTTTCCCCGCAGGGGAAGGTGCGGGGTATGCTGGGGGAATTCTTTCTGCTGGTATTGATGGGATTAGAGTAGCGGAATGGCTGGCAGAGTCTCTTTAAGGCGCTGTGCTCTTTTCATCCCCTTCCATGATCTGGCCGGGAAGCTCTTTTGGTTTTATCATCCCGATACCGGTAGTGATAAGACTTGAGCTAATAACGAAAGCTTCTGCTGTAAGAGGGAGTGTTGTCGGTGTCCGGCCGATAAAGGGAATAATCCATCCCGCTATCCCTTGCCCAATGGAGCCTAAGGCATACCCTAAGCCCATTCCGAAGCTACGTGTTTCAGATGGAAAACGCTGGGCTAGATAGTATGGCACCAGAGCGAATACGCCTGAAGCTGCTGCTCCCATAATGAAAGCGGCGCATAAAAGCATGTTCCAAGAGTGAGCACTTAGAAACGGCCATATGGTGAGGATCACAATGCCGATTGCGCTCAGCATAACTTTGGTATCTCCAAAGATTTCTGCCAACCATCCGCACACAATTTTTCCAATAAAAGACCCGGCACAGTAAATAGCGATTGGTAAGAATATTTGCTGTGGGGTGAGGTGGTGGCTTCCACGTAAAATAGTTGGATAAAAAGTATAAATTGCTGCCTTTTGGAACTCAAGAAAGGTCATGAAAAAGATGGCTTGTAAGGCTGCCGGTGTAAATTTGAAAGAAAACTGTTGTTTCGTGTGTGTTGGGTTTTGCTGCTGTAGAGCCTTGTTTTTTAGCCAAACGGGGCTTTCTGGTACCCCGATACGGATGAAAATAGCAAGTAAAGCCGGGGCGATACCAATAAAGAAAAGAACGCGCCATCCATAATGAGGAAGTATAAAAGCCTGAGCCGCCGCAGCGGCAAAATATCCTATTTCATAACCTGACATCATGAGAGCCGAAGCCATGGGACGTGTCCACGCAGGGACACTTTCCATGAGGAGGCTTGCTGAGGCGGTCCATTCCCCGCCAAATCCAATTCCGAACATAAATTGTACGCAGACGAGCATAAGAAGGCTGTGTGATAGGCCGGTCATGGCTGAAAACACACCAAACCAGATCACTCCAGTCATAAAAGCCATACGTCGGCCATAGCGATCGGCAAGCCAGCCCCAGCCCGTATTACCAATTGCGCGCCCCCATGACTGGGCGATGAGTGCCACTCCCAAGGCGGAAAGAGTGCATCCTAGGTCTTTGGCAATATCAGGCAACGTGAACATGAGGGACGTTTGATCAAAGGCATCAAGAAACCATCCCAAGAAAGAGGCAAAAGTGACCTGCCAGAAGGGAAGAAGGGCCTTAAAAGAATTTCCCTTGGAAGAAGTGGAAGGAGTTGCCGTCATCAATAAGATCCTGAGAGGAGGAATGGCTTGGAATATATAAAGATAGAAATAGTATCAGCTTTGTCCAAATTTAGGGAGTGGGGTGTTTTAAAGAGATAAGGAATTAAAGAAAAATTAGGGGATATACTTTATTTTGTAAGAGCAGGACAAAAAGGGGTTTCCCATTGAAGAGTATTATACAAGGAAAAAAGGATTCTAAGAGAAAGTGTTTATTAATTTTGGATAAAGATGCGGAGGGTTACTCTGGTTTAGATTCATCTCATTACGATGTTTCAAGTGTAGGAATATTTGCTACAAACTTAAGAAACCGTCGTGCAAAACAAAAAAACACTTTGCCTGATTTGCAGTGGCTTCCGCGTTGGGAGCGTCGAGAGGGTGAAGATTATACTCTACTCGGGGCTCAAATTGATATTAGCCAGTGTTGGCTTGCTATTCCTCGTAGGATTTCTCGCAGTGGGCGCTCCCAGAGAGAAAAACCATATGAAAATATTAATCATGAACTGCTGAGATTTGCATTCGCTCAAGCTGCGTCTTGGTCAAGTAATAAGCGTTTGATGGTATCGTTTGAAGATGAAACGTTTAATCATGAGACTGTAACTCAGCTATGTGAACTTCTTTCGGAAAGTGATTTATCGGCGTCTTGTTTGGATGTGCTGATACCCGAGAGTTGTGTAGCGCAGAATGATGTGAGGCTTTTTTATTATTGGGCGACATTACGTGATCAAGGTGCACGCATTTTTATCAAAGGTTTAGGAAAAACGGATATAAGCCTGTCGCTTATGTGGCGCCGCTCTATTGGGGGGTTATTGGATGGGGTGTTGTTTGATGCTTCTGTTTTGATGCCTACTGGAGGGGTGGGAGCAGGACACAGCTCTTTACTGGATACACGCGCGGTTGATTTTTATTTAGGTATTTTAAAGACATTTAGAAATTTAGGTTTAAGGATTTATGCCACGAATATCGATTATGAAGCGGTTTTGAGCTTTGTTATGCATGCGGGGTGCGAGGAGGCTTCAGGGGAGATGCTAGGCGGTGTGCTCACTTCGGCACAAATGAGAGAGAAATGTATTGCCTCCAAAGGGCGTGTGTCCACTCGAAAGCGACATATTATCCGGACGACCGAAGGATTATAGAGAATAAGAAATCTCTCTTATGAGAGTGAAAAGAGCCTTTTATTTGTCTCGGCTCTCTGAATTGGTTTATGAAACGTGTTTGATATAAGCTGAAGAATAGCTTGTGGTCGTTATAACAAAGTTAATGGCTGATAAGGCGAAGCTTTGTATGATGGCGGGTAGAGGCGTAAATCAGATGGAAAAAACACGATGAATTATGATGCGATGTTTCAGTCAGCTCTGGATGGTTTGCGTGCAGATGGCAGCTATCGTTATTTTGCTGAGTTGGAGCGGCATTCAGGGCAATTCCCTAAAGCGTATCATTATGGTTTAGGGCGGGATGTTACGGTCTGGTGTTCCAATGACTATCTGGGAATGGGGCAGCACCCTGATGTGTTAAAAGCCATGCATGCGGCTCTGGATGAAACAGGAGCAGGAGCGGGTGGAACCCGAAATATTTCAGGGACAAACCACTATCATGTAGAGCTGGAAAAAGAGCTGGCGTCATTGCATGGCAAAGAAAGTGCTCTTCTTTTTAATTCTGGCTATCTGTCAAATTGGGTAACATTAGGAACCATTGCAGGGCGTTTGCGTGATTGCGTCGTGCTATCAGACGCATTGAATCATGCTTCTATGATTGAAGGCATCAGACATTCTCGTGCAGAAAAACAGATTTTCCGTCATAATGATGTAGAAGATTTGGAAGAGCGCTTGAAAGCATTTCCACGAGATATCCCTAAAATTATAGCTTTTGAATCCGTTTATTCCATGGAAGGGGACATTGCACCGATTGAGGCTATTTGTGATTTAGCTGATAAATATGGTGCCATGACGTATCTTGATGAAGTGCATGCGGTGGGGATGTACGGAGATCAGGGAGCCGGTATTGCCGAAAAGCTCGGCTTGTCCCATCGTTTAACGGTCATTGAAGGGACGTTAGGCAAAGGATACGGCGTTGTGGGGGGGTATATTGCTGCATCTGCACCTCTGTGTGACTTTGTTCGTTCTTTTGGTTCTGGCTTTATTTTCTCTACCGCTTTACCGCCCATGGTTGCTGCGGGTGCCCTCGCCAGCGTTCGCTATTTGCGGCGGAGTAGTGCGGAGCGGGAAGGGCAGCAACGTGCTGTGGCCTATTTGAGAGATGCGTTGGATCGTGTTGGTATTCCGCATATTTTGAATCCCAGCCATATTGTTCCGGTTATGGTCGGTGACGCAGAGTTATGCCGTGCGCTGTCAGATGAATTATTGAAACGCTTTGGTCATTATATCCAGCCGATTAATTATCCAACCGTTCCGAGAGGCACAGAGCGGTTGCGGATTACACCTACACCACTTCACTCTAATGAAGCGATTGATGAACTGGTTGATGCTCTGCTAGTGCTTTGGCAGGAAAGACAATTAAAGCGGTCGCACGCTGCTTAAATTTAGTATTTATAAAAAGCTACAGATTATTTTCTGTAGCTTTTTTTGATACAATGTTGCTCTATTCTGTTTTAGAAATAAAACCTTAATACAAAGCTGGCTTTTTTCTTAATATTTTCACCTGAGTTAATTTTTTTTTATTGTAAAAGAACTCTTGGCGGGGAATTGCTTTAAAGCATCGCTGGTAAGCATTTTGAAAGGATCAGCGATGTCTAGGGGGACATTCCAGGAAGAAAACTTGGTTATCCGTCCAAGTTCGATTTCTTCCGTTATTATTGGGGGCGGTATTTCCTGCGCTTTCGCAGCGGCATTCCTAGCCCTTAGCTTCTCTATGGGAATAGGAAGCATTGATCTCACTCATGATCATCCATTCTCAAGTTTGGGATGGTCTTTTATCGTTCCACTGGGTATCGGTATTTTTTTGAGTAATGCTCTTGGAGCATTTGTTGCAGGTCGACTAGCCGGAACAAATGGTGGCATTCATGGTGTCGCAACATGGGCTGGTTTGCTTTTAGCTGCTATTTTGGGAGGTTCTGCTTTTGTAACGGGAACGCTCAATACGGCACAATCAGCAGCTGGAAGTGTTCTTGGTTTTTCAGGTTCTGTTTTAGGGGGGGCAGCCAATACAATTGGTTCTGCGGTTTCTGAAGGAGCAAAAACCTTAAATCAGGGTATTGCCAATAATGTGGATTGGAATGCAGTTTCGAACAAACTGAATAATAGTCTACATAATGTAAAAATCGATGGGTTGCAGTCTGACCAGATTCAGAAAAATCTGCAAGATGCGACGAATGATGTCGAAGCAACAGCAAAGCAGATCGTTGTAGATCCTAGCAATGCAGATCAGTATTTGACCGCTTTACAGAAAAAGTTGTCTGACCGCGTTAAAAAGACGACAGATGGCTTTAATCGCGACAATGCTGTGAAACTTCTTGAGCAGAATGGTTTTGATCAGAAGAGCGCAGAGCAAGCTGTTGATAATGCAAAACAAAGCGTAGACCAGCTTAATCAGAGCATTCAAGAATCAATTCAGCAAGCAGATGATGCAGCTAAGCAGCTTCAGGCTCAAATTGATGACATGAAGAAAAAGGCGATTGATTATACGAACAAAACTTTGAGCTATGTCAGTACGGCATTGTTCTGGGCGTTTGTTGTTTCCATTATTGGGGCAATCGTTGCTTTTGCATGTGGCAAGATTGGTGAAAAATCTTACAGACAAGAATAGTCTGTTGTTAAGACACTGACTTGGTTACAGGGTTAAGGCCATTCTTTCATGAAGGAATGGCCTTAATTTTTTGGTGACGATAGTCACGATAAACTGACCAGATCATTCTATTGACATTTTGAAGCACTCATAAGAGGTTGAGCGAACCAGGGGGAGCTTCACCTTATAAGAAGCTGAGAGGTCACTATCCGTCTGTATTAAAGAGGTGGTGTGGTGGTGACGACCCTGCCGGGTGCATCGTGTGCTCGGGAAACCTGATCCGGTTAGGACCGGCGGAGGGAATGGTGTCAGTAGATTTCGGTATTGGTGGTAACCAATATGTTGTCCTGTTTTCCCTCTTGGTTTGTAGAGGTAAAAATGGGCGATATTTCACAAAATTTAAAACCAGAAACGATTGTTGATCAAGTCACCACAGGAGCGATTGAAGGTTCACAAAAGAGGTGGTCTTCTGCGCCGGGGCGTCCAGATATTCGGGTGCCGTATCGGGAAATTGCTTTGCATCCATCGGCGAATGAAGAGGCTGTGCGTGTCTATGACACATCTGGACCTTATACGGATGAAAATGCCTCGATCGATGTAAAAAAAGGCCTTGAAAAGCCACGGGCATCTTGGATTGCGCAGCGTGGGTTTGCTCAACAAAAAGCGCGAGATGTAAAGCCAGAAGATAATGGCTTTGCCAGTGAGATGCAGGCCGTTCCTGTCTGTCCTGCACAGCATGATGTGTATTCAGGTGCTCAGGCAAAACTTGTCACGCAATATGAGTTTGCGAAGGCAGGTATTATTACAGAAGAAATGATTTATATCGCCCATCGTGAAAATGCCTGCCGAGAAAAAATGGCTGAGGGGTCAGAGATGCGGCGTGCGGATGGGGAGGATTTTGGTGCGTCTATTCCTCCTTTTATAACGCCTGAATTTGTTCGGGAAGAAGTGGCGCGTGGGCGTGCCGTGATCCCTGCGAATATTAATCATCCAGAATTGGAGCCGGTAATTATTGGGCGGAGTTTCTTGGTGAAGGTGAATGCGAACATCGGGAATTCAGCGGTTACATCTTCTGCAGCCGAAGAGGTTGATAAGCTCGTCTGGGCTATTCGCTGGGGCGCTGATACGGTGATGGATTTGTCGACGGGACGGAATATTCATAATATTCGGGATTGGATTATCCGGAATTCCCCTGTGCCCATTGGGACTGTGCCACTTTATCAGGCACTTGAAAAAGTAGGTGGGGTGCCTGAAAAGCTCACGTGGGAAATTTTTCGTGACACCTTGATTGAACAGGCTGAGCAAGGGGTGGATTATTTTACCATTCATGCTGGCGTGCGGCTGCAACATGTTCCACTAACAGCCAAGAGAACGACGGGTATTGTCTCTCGTGGTGGTTCGATTATGGCCTCATGGTGTTTGGCGCATCATCGTGAAAGCTTCTTATACGAGCATTTTGAAGATATTTGCGATATTATGCGCCAGTATGACATTTCCTTTTCATTGGGAGATGGGCTACGTCCGGGCTCTATTGCTGATGCAAATGATGCCGCGCAATTTGCAGAATTAGAGACTCTTGGTGAATTAACGAAGATCGCATGGGCAAAGGGCTGTCAGGTTATGATTGAAGGGCCGGGCCATGTGCCAATGCACAAAATTCGGGCAAATGTCACAAAACAGCTGAAAGAATGTGGTGAAGCTCCTTTCTATACACTGGGTCCGCTGACGACGGATATTGCTCCGGGATATGATCACATCACATCGGGCATTGGTGCTGCGATGATTGGTTGGTTTGGCACGGCGATGCTGTGTTACGTGACACCCAAAGAGCATCTCGGTTTGCCAGACCGATCTGATGTGAAGACGGGTGTGATTACGTATCGTATTGCTGCACATGCGGCAGACTTGGCAAAAGGACACCCGACGGCTCAGTTGCGTGATGATGCCTTATCGCGTGCGCGTTTTGAATTCCGCTGGGAGGATCAGTTTAATCTGTCTTTAGATCCAGATACCGCGCGGAGTTTCCATGATGAGACTTTGCCTAAACAAGCTCATAAGACAGCTCATTTTTGCTCCATGTGTGGACCAAAGTTTTGCTCCATGAAAATCAGTCATGATATTCGCCGTGAGGCAGAGCGAAAGGAAGGGATGGAACAAATGAAGGATGTTTTTCAGGAGCATGGGCATAAATTATATGTGCCACAAGAGGAAGTTGATGCTGTAATCGATTAAGGGTGATTGATATATGGAGAAGTAATAGCTTGCTTTTGTAGGGTATGCTCTCCATATATTTTGTATGGCCGCTAAGAAAAATCGCAAAATGACAAAAGCTGCAATGCGCTTGGGGCAAGCTGCTTCATCAAACATTTTGCAGATGCTGGTTAATGATCGGCAGGGTTTGGTGCGAGAAAGTGCCTCTTTTATAAGATCCCTAGAAAAATTATGGAAAATTAATGATTTAAGCCCGGATCTTATATGGGCAGAGCTTGATGAAAGGATCCGTTTGGCCGATGAATTACGGACCCGAGGGATTCGTCCTAAAAAGGGACGTAAATATCGTTCAACAAAACTTCCATGATAAGATGATCAATGCCTGATTTATCCCGTTTTGTACCTCAAAATCTTACACATTTTGATATGATTGTTTTGGTGGTTTTGGGGCTGTCAGCCTTGTGGGGGCTAACGCGTGGTTTTGCAACAGAACTTTCGGGACTAGTGGCCTGGGTGGCCGCAATTGTTTTGACCTATCGTTTCCATGCGATGTTGGTGCCTTGGATATCGCCTTATTTCCATAATAGTTGGATGGCAGAAAATGTAAGTGCCACGGTGATGTTTGTGGTGATGCTGCTTTTGTTAAGCGGTATTGCATCCCGTGTTGGTGGGTTGATTAAAGGGAGCATCCTGGGAGGGGTTGATCATATTCTAGGAGCTTTTTTTGGCTTTTTACGGGGATATGTGCTCGTAATTGTTTTTTATCTGATCGCGGGGTCTTTTTTTGGCTCTTGGACTTCCTATCTGATGCAGGGAAGCCTCACTGCTCCATATATCGAAGCAGGCGCGGCAGAACTTATTGGTTATTTGCCTCATTCGGTGCAAGAACATCTTGCATCTCCGCTCAGAAACGGCCATGAGGCATCTTTGTAATTGAGTGCTGAAAGGCCGAAACTGCATGAGCCCCCAGTCCGAACCCTTGAACCGGCCCTATGAAGAATGCGGCGTTTTTGGCGTATGGGGTGTTCCCAATGCCTCCGCTCTTACGGCTTTAGGGCTTCATTCTCTTCAGCATCGAGGCCAGGAAGCTGCTGGTATTATCAGTTATGATAATCAGCGATTTCATCAACATAAGGGTCTAGGACTTGTTGGTGACGTGTTTGGTGATAGTCGGGTAACAGCGGCCTTACCCGGTTCTATGGCGATTGGACATAATCGGTATGCAACAACAGGTGGTACGCACGTTCGGAACGTACAGCCTTTTTATGCAGATTATGCTTTCGGCGGATTAGGTGTTGCCCATAACGGTAACTTGACGAATGCGGCAACATTAAAAAAAGCTCTCGTGAAACGTGGTTGTATCTTCCATTCATCGACAGATACAGAAGTTTTCATCCATCTTATTGCTGTTTCCCTTTATTCAACGGTGCTTGACCGATTTATTGATGCCGTAAAGCAGGTAAAGGGTGCTTATTCTCTTATCACTATGACGCCAGATGATGGGTTGATTGGGATGAGAGATCCGTTGGGGGTTCGTCCTCTCGTATTGGGGCGTATTCCCGGGTATGAAGAAGGCAATGGTGGTTGGGTACTCACCAGCGAAACCTGTGCGCTTGATATCATCGGTGCAGATTATGTGCGTGATATTGAGCCGGGTGAGATTGTTGTTATTAACGAAAACGGTATTCGTTCTTTACGCCCATTTGGTGATCAGGGCGGCCGTTTTTGTGTTTTTGAATATATTTATTTCGCACGCCCTGATTCAGTTCTGGAAGGGCAAGCTGTATATGAGACGCGTAAGCGTATAGGTGCTGAACTGGCACGTGAAAGTGCGGTTGATGCGGATGTGATTGTTCCAGTCCCGGATTCGGGGGTGCCTTCTGCAATTGGTTATGCTGAAGAGAGTGGTATTCCGTTCGAGTTAGGGATTATTCGTAACCATTATGTGGGCCGAACCTTTATTGAGCCGACAGATCAAATTCGTAATCTGGGTGTAAAAATGAAGCACTCAGCTAATCGGCCTGTTTTGGCTGGTAAGCGGGTTGTTTTGGTGGATGATTCAATCGTGCGTGGGACAACATCGCGTAAGATTGTTGATATGGTTCGTGCTGCAGGTGCAACGGAAGTGCATATGCGGATTACGTCTCCCCCAACGCGTCACCCTTGTTTCTATGGAATTGATACACCCGAAGAAAATAAGTTGATGGCTGCAACACATACTCTTGAACAAATGGCGGAAGCTATTGGGGTAGATAGTCTTGCCTTTGTTAGTTTTGATGGATTGTATCGCGCTTTAGGCCATGAAAATCGGGCTGAAGGATCACGGAGATACTGTGACGCTTGCTTTACAGGTGATTACCCAATTTCTTTAGTCGATAAAGAGGGTAACCTAGTTGTAGGTGAGTGACGGAAAATCTAGAATTATGAATAAAAAAACCTCCTATTTTTAGGAGGTTTTTTTATAAGTTCGTCTTTATAAAATTATTTGCTTTTTGCTTCAACTGGGACGGTTACAAGAGCTTTCAGGCCCGGGTTCGTTGATTGATATGTTAGTGTTCCAGATAGACTATTGATGATCGCTTTCATCATGCGTGTACCAAAACCGGTATTATTGATGATGTTATTTTCATCCCCTTGATCACAGACTTCAAGGGTAATGATTTTTCCATTTTTTCTTAAAGAAATGATGATTGGGCCAGCCTCTCCGTTGTAGGCATATTTGCTGATATTAATGATGAGTTCCGTTAAAATGAGGCCCACATTAATCGCACGGTCAGCCGTAACGGAAATCGGCTCAATATGCATTGTAAGATGTGTGTGCCATTCTGGACCGAGGGAAGCGAGAAGCTCACGTAAAAGATCTTCTAAATAGCGGTCAAGACTTACGATTTCCAAATTATCATCTTGATAAAGACGCCGGTGAACAAGACCGATAGCAGCAATACGATGCTGTGCTTCAATGAGGGCAGACGTTGTTTCCGTATTTTCTGTTGTGCGGGCTTGAAGCTTCAGAAAGGAAGCAACCATTTGCAAAGAGTTTTGCACACGGTGATTTACTTCCTGAATAAGGAAGTCTTTTTGTTTTAAAAGAGATTCTCTTTCCTGTAATGTGGAGGTTAGGGCGGTATTTAGTTCGCGTAGTTGTTGGGTTTGATAGGTAGAAAAGAGAATATTTTTGAGGCGCCGAGCTGCTTGACGTTGCTCTATGCCCCAAGGTGCAGATTGTCCGTAAACAGATTGCCGCCATGTATCAAATGAGTGACGTGGGTGTAAAACACCGTTTTGGTCGGGTTCGCCTTTATGTGGGTTTCCTGCCCATTCAACAGTCTGAATAATTTCAGTACGATTCCATAACAGGGTAAGTGGCTGCTTGAAGGGGAGAGTAATGGCGAGAATACCGGATGATATTTCTGGCCATTCTTTAGCAGGAGGGTAATCTTCCTGAAGGGAAGAGGTATAGAAAATACCACCATTGCTTCCCAGAGTAAGCCATTCTTGAATAGATCGCAGAATATCGTCAGATGGGATATGCCCATAGGATGTGATGCGATCATGTCCAATGACGGCAAATCCGTCACATGGAAAAACGCGTTGAAGATCCGTCGCATATTTATGCGCGTTTTGCTCTATTGAGACATTTAAATTAAAATGTGTCGTTGCTGTTTCAATAATATTTTTGAGATGGAGGCGCTCTTGGTATGAAGCAAATTCAGCTTTATTGCGGATTTGTCTTGCCAGCAATCCAGCGAGTGTACGGCATGCCGCGCGAACATTTTCAGGAATGAACTTGGGGGTAGCATTGTGGCAGGTAACAAGCCCCCAAAGTTCATTATTGACGATAATGGAAATGGATGCCGATGCAGCAACCCCCATGTTCTGCATGTAGCGCAGGTGCACAGGTGATACGCTGCGAAGTTGAACAGAGCTTAAATCAAGGTCCTTCAGGCCTGCCTCTACGGGGCGTATAGGGGCTGCGGTATAATGGACACTGGGAATGGTACGGAATGTATTTTTGAGATAGAGGGATCGTGCTTGTGCGGGAATATCACTCTCAGGAAAATGATGATTGAGGAGAGAGGAGAATTTATCGTTATATTTTTCGGCAATGACGCGACCAGAGCCATCATCTAAAAAACGATAAATCATAACGCGATCAAAACGAACGAGCTTTTGAAAAACTTTTACGCCATATTCGCATACAGATTGAATATCATTGCATTTTTCAAAGTAGTCTGCTGTGGCATCAATACGGCTGAAAATATCCCATGTGATTAAGTGATCTGGAGAGAATGGTTCAAGTTCTATTAAGATTTTACCATCTGAATGGTGCTTAAGGATGCTAAAAGTTTCTCCACCTAGCCCAGTGACTTGGGTTGGGCTTAGGCTAGAATGCTCTGGATGTTTCAGCCAAGATGCTTTGACTTCTAGAAGTTCTGACGCATTTTGGTGCAACCAGTTAGGAATGAGTCTTTTTTCAATATCTCCCGCACCAGCAATAATTTTCAGCGTGCTGGCCTCAGCAATAAGCAAAAGGCCGTGAGGCTGGATAGCATTAGGGCGGTGTATAGGTTCACGGTCACAAGCCAATAACATATTTTTTGAAAATGTTGATTTTGACTGAGGTGATATTTTGTCGGGAGACGTCAAGATTTATGCAGCCTTTTAAATAGAGATACCAAATTGCCTTCGCGAAAAATGTTTAGAGTTAGAAACCTAACCATATGTGTAGCGATTACTGTTTGCAAAAGTCCTCACACCATTATGTTGGCGTGGCTCGGCGTGATATGTTCAGAGGCAACAATCAACCAAAAATGTGAGGGCTATTTAAAGGCTGAATAAAACATATTATTTGCTTGGTAAAGGTATGAGAAAAGAATGCTGATGACGTAATCGAGAGGGTCAATACGTAAGATTGCGCGATCAGAATAGTGAAATTTTAATAAAAAAACGTTTAAAAATAGCGGTTTATAGCTCCAAATGCACCTGCTCCACCGTGTTGAGCCCCAAAAAGAGGGGGTAAATAGTCCTCCAAAATGCTCGAAAACTAACGCTTTTTTGAATTTGAGCATGATAAGATCATAGGACGGTATGTCCGGTTTGGTAGAAGAAGATATGCTCTAAAACCAGCACACGTCACAAAAGGCTTTGAAAAACTTCTGGAATATCAAGTAAGGGTGAATCAACCTCCTTTGGGTCAGGGTTGCTGGCGAGGAATGTGCTTAGGTTTCCTTCAGCTTTACGGCTTCTGTATCGGTTGAGATGATGCTGCATTGCTATATCAGGAACGCGGTGGGAAGAGCCGTGCCCCGATGCTAAAGACCCTTCACTCCATACTAACGAGCGCGTAAAAGCCAAACGTTGGAAAAGGTGAGTTTCATCGGCATATTTTAGATGGAATAACCAAAGATTATGATCAAAAATGCTGTCTTGCATGGCATCATGTTGGCCGGGCAACCAAGAGGTAGGCAACGCTGAAACAGCAGGCTTACACGACCATTTTGTGATTATTCCACAAGGGCGTTGCTGCAAGATCGGCTTTTCCCAATTAATAGGAGGGACATCCCCCGGGTCCAGCACTTCCACACCGACACATCGTCTAATACTCGAAGGGCAATGGCTTAGGTAATCAGCAAGAGTTTCGTAATGACTGGGGTTATGGGTTATAAATTCATCAGTATCTGTTGAGATGACCCAATCATAACCGTTGGATAAAAGCTTATTGTGCCAGGTTGATAATGTGTGGGCTTTCTCCTCATCATCGCATGCTGACCGAGGTGAGTTGATTACATTGACACCCTCCAGAGTAACAGGAGGGGAGCTTCCGTGATCGATGACCCATAAGTTTTGTCGGCCTACGAGTTTACTGTAATGAGAGACCCAGAGAGGAAGCATGATATCTTCTTGGTAGCATTGAGTGATCGCTGCTATTTTGGGTGTATTGCTCATGTTATTCTCTCAGCTGTGTGTTTTGATATTGGGGGAAAGCATTAAGCGCGGATCAGCAATTCGGTCATATTCTTCAGCCGATATATAGCCTAATTCAAGAGCTGCTTCTTTGGGGCTTAGCCCTTTCTCCATTGCGTAATGCCCCACTTTGGAGGCTTTATCATAACCAATGGCAGGTGAAAGCGCTGTGACCAATACAAGAGAATGGTCTAGGTCATGCTTGAGTTTCTGCTCGTTAGCTGTCATGCCTTCGATGAGGAAACGTCTGAAATTATCACATCCATCATGCAGCAGAGTAATTCCCTGCATAATATTTTGGATGATCAGAGGTTTATAGACATTCATATCAATCATACCCGCGGCTCCACCAAGACCAACGGCGACATCATTACTCATGACTTGCAGGGCGAGCATTGAAAGAGCCTCTGCTTGGGTTGGATTAATTTTGCCAGGCATAATGGAAGAGCCTGGTTCATTTTCTGGAAGGTTAAACTCACCAAATCCTGCGCGTGGGCCACAGGCTAACAGACGGATATCATTGGCAATTTTAAATAAACTTCCCGCAAGTGTTCTTAAACATCCTGAAGCGTGTACAAGAGCATCATGCGCAGCTTGTTGAGCAAATTTATTATCACTGGCCCTAAAAGATAACCCTGTAAGACGTGCAATTTCATCACATGCACGAATATCAAATCCGACGTCTGTGTTAACGCCCGTTCCCAGAGCAGTTCCCCCTAAAGGCAGAGCGTATAGACCGGTAAGAGCATCTTCAAGGCGTTTCATATTATCTGACAGCATACCCGCATAACCTTGCCATTCCTGACCAAGTGTTATGGGCACAGCATCTTGTAGATGGGTCCGCCCGACTTTAACTAGATCATTCCATTCAGCTGCTTTATGAAGAATTGCGTCTTTTAATCGTGTGACCGCAGGAATAAGACGCCCATGCAAACCCAGAGCGGTAGCAAGGTGCATCGCTGTCGGGAAATTGCAATTTGTGGACTGAGACATATTAACGTGGTCATTGGGATGGAGAGGGTTTTTGCTTCCCAAAGGCTGTCCTGTGATTTGGCTCGCCCGATTAGCAATCACTTCGTTAACATTCATGTTAAATTGTGTGCCTGAGCCAGTCATCCAGACATGAAGAGGAAACATTTCATCGTGTGTACCAGCTTGGATTTCATCACAGACTGAGTAAATGAGTTCCTTTCGGTCATCAGAAAGGCGGCCACTTGCAGCATTAGCCGTTGCGCACGCGCGTTTGACGATCGCGTAGGCCTCGATCATTTCACGGGGCATTAATTCTCGCCCGATGCTAAAATATTTGAGAGAGCGTTGGGTTTGGGCTCCCCAAAGAACATGATCAGCTACTTCTATTGGGCCCATGCCATCGGTTTCAATGCGGCTCATGATATGCGTCTTTCTTTGAAGGAGAGGGTTAGGAGGTAAGAAGGTATCTTAATAGGCCTGTGCTTCCCACACCAAGGAACATGGTGGGGAGGAGAGAAAAGCGCATTGCCGCAGCAATAGTCACGATCAGACCAATATAATCTGGTATTTTGCCGGACGAGAAAGCTGGCGCAATGACCGAGATCAGAACACAGCCTGGCAGGATATCCATAAAGAAGATTGTGCGTTCTGACAGATTTTTTCCACGCAGGAATAAATAACCTAACAGGCGCGTTAAATAGGTTATAAGTGCCATTCCGAGGATTGTGAGAACGGATATCCAGTGCATTGTCATAGGCTTCTCACAATAAACCAAGCTGTAACAGCTCCTGCGAGTGTTCCAAGGGGAACGTACCATCCTCCGGGGATAAGAACATATGAAATAACGCTAACCAGAAGACTGACAATCCATGGAATAGACATTCTATGGCTTTTCCACATACTTCGTAAAATGACGAGAAAAACAGCAGGGAATGCCATATCGAAGCCAAATTTGGTTAGATCACCAATTTTATTACCGAGGTAAGCGCCCATAAAAGTTGAAATCACCCACGTCAGGTACAGGAGCCAACCAACGGTGATATAGTAGGTGGGGCTAAAGTTACGTCTTTTTTGTGTATCTGAAAGAGAAATGGCCCATGTTTCATCTGACATTAGGAAAAGCCAGTAAAAGACCTTGCGTTTTGGATATTTCATAATCCATGGAGCAAGGGTCGCGCCCATTAAAATATGGCGGCAATTAATAAGCAGCGTAATTCCAAGAATTAATAGGATTGCTGGTGGATTGGTCCATACATTGATCGCTGCGAATTCGGATCCTCCAGCATAATTACTTCCTGTCATGAAGGGGACTTCCAGAAAAGTTAAGCCTTTTCGAACGGCTTGACTTCCAAAGAGAAGGCCAAAGGTTAAAAATCCAATCATAACAGGGATTGAATCTTTAACCCCTCTCTTGATCTCGTATTTTGTACTAAACTCGGAGGACGTAATTTCTGGGTAGGACATCAGGTGTTATTAGATCATTCGCAAAAATTTTGAATGGCTTTTCATTATATAGAGTTCTTCTTTTAGGGAAGAAGTGATCTATTTTTGTTTGGGCTTAATCCATCTTTCTGCGGCAAAACGATTATGCGCAAAGAGGAAACCCGCCCCCAAGCCAATGAACGCAAAAATAATAGTCCAGAGTGATAAAGGGTGTAGCAGCGTGGACGCACACGTAAGAAGTATCATCCCAAGGATGGAGTAAAGAGCGGTTTCATGAGGCATAGGGCCAAAAGTGCGCTCCGCTCCACAATGAGGGCAATGCTCTGCTGTAGGGCGTATTTTTTGTCGGCAGACAGGGCAGAGAGCAATAGAGGTTGAAAGAGGGTCTATCATTGGCCCTTGCTTTCTTCATGTTCCCCGACGGCAATGCGTGCTTCCAAAGCCATCCGCCACGAAGCGTTAGGGGGAGAGGCAGCAAGCGCCTGACGGTAAAGCTCTAAGCTCTCATGTGAGATATGACCGTCTTTTTGGGATTGGAGCTCTGCAATTTGGATAGCAAGCTGAGGAGAAAAACGGGTATTAAGAACAATTTTCCAATTTTTAATTGCTTCAGTGACCATCCCAGCGCGGGCTTCCACTTGGCCAAGGAGAATATGTCCGGGAAGGTAAGTCGGGTTATCAAGTGGGATCATCGCGACCTGAGCTTGGAGTTTATGGATCATATCCATCGTCTTGCTATCAGGAAGGAGTTGCCGTTCACTTAAAGGCTGCGGAGGAAGGGAGGGGTGACCATTAATGATGTAAAGAGCGCAACTGAAAGCAGGAATAAGCAACGCACTGACAATTAATCCGCCCATTCGTTTACGGTATGGCCCCGCAATAGAGAGGTCTGGTTGATCAGAAGTTGCATCTATGGCGAGCAACCGCCTCTGCACTTCTAGACGTGCAGATAAATACTCGGTTTGATTAATGAGATCGAGGGAATGGTCACGATCAAGCTCTTTGAGCTGCCCCTGATACAACTGTAAGGCGGATGTTCGAGCATTAATATGATGGCGTTGGAGATGAAACCACCCATAGAAAACAGGAAGTAAGGCAAGCCCGATAATAATAAAGATGGATATAAGGAACACTGCTTTACTCCTGCCCTGACAGCTCTTTTAAACGAATGCGTTCTTCTTCTGTGAGAGGTGCATGTGCTATGGGGCGGCGTCTCATAGCAAACCACGCGAGGAGCCCCCCACTTATGATGGCAATAGCGGGCATAAGCCATAATAGAGCGGTGGCGAAAGAGAAGGTCGGGGCTAGACGGATGAACTCTCCGTAACGCTCTGTCATCCAATCCATAATTTGTTGGTCTGTTTTTCCCGCAGCAACTTGCTCGCGCACAGCTTTTCTTAGGTCTCGTGCTAAGGGGGCGCTGCTCTCTTCAATACTTTCATTTTGGCATACAAGACAGCGTAATTGTGCACCAAGGTGCTCAGCTCTTTTTTCTTGAACCGGGTTAGGAAGCATTTCTTCAGGGGTATCAATCGCTAAGGCAATCCCCCCTCCGATAAAGAGGCTGAAGAGCAATAAAAGAGTAGTAAACTGCTTCATTAAAGGCCAACCTTGGCAAGGCGGGGGAGAACTTCGTTTTCAAATGTTTGAGGATCCAGCGCTGCGCTGCCATGCCATATAATTCGTCCTCCTGGAATAATGAGAAAGCTTTCTGGAACACCTGTAACTCCCCAATCAATGGCTGTTTTGCCATGACGGTCGGCCGCTAAGCGCTCATAAGGGGAGCCATCGCGTTTTATGAAGGCATCAGCATTTTCAGGTTTGTCTTCATAAGCAATGCCCCAAATGGGAATTTTACGAGAAATCGCTCTTAACCCCGGCATTTCCTGCACGCAAGGAATGCACCATGATGCAAAAAAATTGATCAGGACAGGGCGCGTTTGAGCTCGCAAGTCATGATCAGAAAAGCCATCTCCTTGCCCTATGATCCCCGGTAATGAAAATGTAGGGATAGGGCGGCCAACATGCGGGTTATTGACGGCACGCGGGTCAAAACTTCCATCGTTCATGTTATGAAGAATGCGCCAGAAGCTGACGCCTAAAACGCCAGCGCCAGCAATGGGAAGAGCGGTTAGAAATTTTCTGCGTGTGGGTGTCATGGCCGTAATGCTCTTTATTTAAATGGTTGCTGTGTGACGATTTATGGCTTTTTGAGGTGCTCCAACGCGCAAACGGCGATCAGAGAGTGAAAAGGCCCCTCCAATAGCCATAATGAGCGCTCCAAGCCACATCCACGGAGCCAGTGGGTTATAGTGAAGTCGCAAGACGTATGTTGCATTATCGCCAGTTCCATGGCGGTCTCCAATAACGCCATATAAATCAGTGACAAGGTTGGTATGAATAGCGACTTCTGTCGTGACCTGATTTTGGCTCATAAAGTTACGTTTTTCAGGGTGGAGTGTTGTAATGAGATGCCCTGAATGATCGCGTATCGTAATATCGGCTTGCATAGCGTGATAATTCGGCCCGACATAATCCCGCACATGGGTTAAAGTCCATTGATCTCCATGAAGGGTGCGGGTGTCACCAACGTGAATCTCTACAATGGCTTGTTGTGCACCAGACATACCACAGAGCCCCAAGATGGTAATTCCCGCCCCGATATGTGCCAAGGTCGCTCCCCAGCTGGAACGTGGTAGAATACGTGCTCTAGAAAAAACATTATTTAAAGATGTTTGACCAATCCCTATTTTGCGTCCTGTATCTATAAGAGATGCGATAATTACCCAGATGGCTAATGCTCCGCATGCGATTGGTAAGGCGCCAGCAAATTGCCAGAAACATAAAAGAACGCCGACGAATGTAATAAGAACGGCACCCCACAAGTGAGAGAAGGTACGTGCAAGATGCGCGCGCTTCCATGGCAGCGCTGTTCCTATCCCCATAGCGAGAAGAAGAGGGAGGGTAAGAGGAATGGTTGCTGCATCAAAGAACGGTTTCCCAACAGAGATGGTTCGCCCAGCTAAAAGCTGCATGAAAGGAGGGTACATCGTTCCGGTGACGACAACGGCGCAGATAGAGCACAGGAGAATGTTGTTAAGAACCAGTGCACCTTCTCGAGAAACAGGAGAAAAAATACCTCCTGATGTTAGGGAGGGGGCACGCCATGCAAAAAGGGTTAAAGACCCACCGATGACAATTGCTAAAAGAGCCAGAATAAAGACCCCGCGGGCAGGGTCATTTGCAAAAGCATGAACGGAATTCAGGATACCAGAGCGGACAAGGAACGTGCCGGAGAGAGAGAAGGAGAATGTGGCAATCGCAAGGAGCACAGTCCAGATTTTTAAACCTTCTCGTTTTTCAACCACGATGGCAGAGTGGACGAGGGCTGTTCCAGTCAGCCATGGAATAAGAGAGGCATTTTCTACAGGGTCCCAAAACCAGTATCCGCCCCAGCCCAGAACGTAATAAGACCACCATGAGCCTAGTGCGATCCCGCAGGTGAGAAAGCACCATGCTGCAACAGCCCAAGGCCGTACCCATCGTCCCCATGCGGCATCTACACGTCCTTCAATTAGAGCGGCAACGGCAAAGGCGAACGGAACGGCAAAGCCGACATAACCGGTGTAGAGAATGGGTGGATGAAAGGCGAGGCCCGGGTCCTGTAGAAGAGGGTTCATGCCTTGACCATCTGGTGGAGCAGGGAAAACACGGTCAAAAGGGTTAGATGTAAGAAGGCAAAAGAGCTGAAACCCAGCAGAGACGCCGCCCAAGATAGCGAGAACACGTCCTTTCAGAATATCAGGAAGATTGCGCCCAAAAATGGAGACCGCAGCTCCACAAACGCCGAGAATAAGAGTCCATAAAAGAACAGACCCTTCATGGTTTCCCCATACCCCGGTGATCTTATAGAGGAGTGGTTTAGAGATTGCAGAATTGGCCGCTACGTTTTGAACTGAAAAATCATCCCGGACGGCACATAGAATGAGATCAAAAAAGGATAATGAAAGTGCTATGAGCTGTGAAATGGCAAGAAATGGAGCAATTTCAACCCAACGCGCATTGCGTTTATGAGCCCCCCATAGAGGAAGGATAAATTGGGTAAAGGCGAGGATACATGCCAGTGCGAGCGCAAAATGTCCTTGTTCAGGTCCGAACATAATAAATGTTTAGCCTCCGCTTTTCTGGGCTGTCATGGCATTCCAACTTGAGGCGTCTGGAGCTTTTCCAAAGCGCGGATCCCATTTCCCACTGCGTTTTAATTCGTCTGCCACTTCTTTGGGCATATACGTTTCATCATGTTTGGCGAGTACTTCGCTGGCGGTCATCTCACCTGTTTTTTGTATTGTGCCAAGAGCAACGACGCTTTGCCCTTCCCGGAATAAATCGGGCAGAATTCCTGTATAATGAACGATGATAGCCGCTTGCCCGTCTGTAACACTGAAGGAGTTAACGGGGGAGCCATTCTCTTGCGTGCGATGCAAAGAGCCTGCGACGACCATTCCCCCAAGGCGAATAGTGCGGCTAGAGGAGGGGGGGTGTGTTTTTATTTGAGAAGGAGCCATAAAAAACACGATATTGGAGGAAAAAGCACGCAATGTCAGGGCTGCGGCAGAACCAAGGCAGAGTAGGCACGCAATCACAATCCATAGGCGACGTGTTTTCCGGGTCATGCTTGGGTTCTTTCACGATGACGGGTTTGGCTTTCGATAAGAGATAGGCGTTTTTTTGCTCGGCGCAGACGCATGACAGTCGTGATACTTAATATAAGCGCAGATCCAAGTGTGAGGGCATAGGCTGCAGCAATATAGGGCCAGTGTTGTGGGAGGTGCATCATCATGATGGTAAACTTTCCGAGATGCTTTCTGACTTGTGCGCACGTGATCGGGTTAGAATTTGGCGTGCTCTTGTTTCATAAATTGCAGCACTCATGCGGCCAAGAATAAGTGCGGCTATGCCAAGCGAAAAACCAAGCGTTGTGATCAGGAGGGGCCATAGCATAGAGAGAGACATGGTTGGTGCGCCTGTCAGAGTGATGCTGTCAGGTTGATGCAATGTGTTCCACCATTGAACGCTGAATTTGATAATGGGTAGATCAATGGCGCCTGCTAGAGCAAGGATAGCTGCTGCACGTTGACCACGAGCCGGCTCATCAAAGGCATGAATAAGGGCAATGTGTCCAAGAAAAAGAAAAAATAAGATCAGAACAGATGTTAAACGGGCATCCCATACCCACCATGTGCCCCACATTGGTTCCCCCCAGAGCGACCCGGTGATAAGGCATAAGGCAGCCGCACAGGCACCAATTGGTCCGATTTCGATTGCGGCTAGATCAGCAAGTGGGTGTTTCCATACGAGTGATAAAATACCACAGATGGCGAGGCTGAGGTAGCACGAGGATGCAAGCCAAGCCATGGGAACATGGACGTACATAATACGCACAGTCTCGCCTTGTTGCCAGTCGGCCGGAGAGAAAAATAGTCCCCAAGAAATTCCCCAAACGAGAAGTAGAATGGCGCTTATAGAAACCCATGGCAGTAAGGTGCGAGCGAGACGTAAAAACTGTCCGGGGTTAGCAAAACGATGAAAAATATTTGGGGACGCGCGCACGAGAGTTTCTAACTCCATGAGGGGTTAAATCGGTATTATAAATATAATCTCAATTTCTTTAAATAGAGATTGACGGAATGTTATTTCGAGGCGTTGTTACCATATCGTCTCACGCTATGATAATAATGAGTTTTTAATAAAAGTATTTCAGGAGCACAATGTGGCATATTGGTTGATTAAGTCCGAGCCTGAAGCATTTTCGTGGGCTGAGCAAGTGAGTAATGATGTTGAGCCCTGGACAGGGGTTAGAAATTATCAGGCACGAAATAATTTAGTGGCAATGCGGCATGGTGATTTAGCGTTGTTTTATCATTCTGTGAGTGAGAAAAGCATCGTGGGTGTTGTTGAGGTTGTAAAAGAGGCCTACCCTGACCCCACGACAGATGATGAACGCTGGAAATGTGTTGATGTAAAAGCAAAAGGCGCTTTTGCTCATCCAATAACATTAAAAGAAATTAAAGCGGATCCTGAGTTGTCTGAGATGGCTCTGTTAAAGCAATCTCGTCTTTCTGTTGCCCCTGTAACAGAAAAAGAGTTCTATTATTTGGTGCGTTTAGGGGCGTGGGAAAACCTCTGATCCTTAATGGATCAGAGATGAATCAGCCTGAGGAAGAATATTGTTTTGACCGTTTCTTCCATCGAAAGAGGAAGACGCGTCCTCTGTACGGTAAGGAGGAGCAACCGGTGCGTTGAATTTTACAGGCATACCAAAAAGAGAGAAGTGAGAGGGTAAATTATTAGGCTGCCCAACGGATTGTTGTGGATTGGTTGGGGGAAGGCCTACAGGAAGGTGCGTACGAGCCGCATTGCTGAAGTTTGCAATTCTCACTTCTGAATCGTCAACGGCGACATAACCGTGAGGAGGAGGCGGGGCCCCACCATCAGGTAACGCAACTTGCTGTGCAGGCGTTAAGGTTTTGGTGTCTGGTTGATTGAGGTTGTGAGCCGTTGTCGGAGGAAGTTGCGGTAAGTTAGCTGTACCGTGGGCATGATGAGCCGCAAAAGCGGATGTTCCACTCAGGGATGCCAAGGCAATCGGCGCAGACATTAGAAATAAAAGAGATAGTTTTCGCATGTGTAACGCCCTTGGTCTTCTTTACCCTACGGTACTCGTGAGGAGATATGTCTGTATCATATAAGAGGAAATCTGTTATAAATAAATAAATTTAGTTGAGCGTAGCAGGAGTTTGATCGTTATGGCCGCAGAGAACAGCTCACAGCTTCCGTCGAATGAATTCATGTCGCGTGCGTTGGACAAGGATTCTTTGGCTCAACTTCAGAAGGTTCTGGAGAAGGTTGAGCAAGGGCAGGGAACGCTGGTTCGGCTCGCAGATTTGATGGGAGGAGCGGTAGGCCAAGCGGCTCGAATCGGTATGCGGGGTCTGGGTTTGAATCCTTCGCTTCAGGCAAAGTTTCAAAAAGCAGCCGAAACAGCGATTGAGAAAGCGTTTAACCTTGCGATTGTAGGGATCAATCATGAAGGCCCAACTCCTGAAAAAGTAATATGGCGGGAAAATGCCAGTCAGGCTGCTGTTGCTGTTTCTGGAGCGCTTGGTGGCTTTGGGGGTGTTTTGGGTATCGCCCCGGATGTTGGTTTTACAACCCTTACGATCATGCGTGAGATTGCGCAGATTGCTCGGGAAGAAGGCGAAGATCTGCGCGATGAAGATACGCGGCGTGCTTGTCTTGAAGTGTTTGCACTAAGGACATTTCCTGCACGCCAAAGTGAAGATGAGAGCGAGCTCGGGTTTTTCACAGCGCGTGCTTTGTTGCGTGGTCGTCCTATTGTGATGCTGATGGCAGAAGTCGCGTCTCACTACGGAATTGGGTTATCTCGCAAATTTGCGTTGCAGATGGTGCCTGTTGCGGGTGCTCTCTGTGGGGCAACGCTGAATACCGCTTTCTTGGCCCATTATAGGGCTCTTGCGCGTGCACATTTCACGATTAGACGCCTTGAAAGAGATCATGGCCGTGCGGTGCAAGACGCAGCAGAAGAGATGCGTAGCAATGCGGGGTCTGAAGCTTTTTCGTAAGGAGAAGCTTGTGTGTGGCGTTAGGTTTTATTCCAGCGCCACAAATCAATAATGCCCCAGAATACGATCCCGATAAGGCAAATTTTGGCGAGGAGAAAGAATAGTCCAGCGCCTTGAGGGTATATCAAGTATGCAAAGCTGATAATGAAAAGAAAAAACGCGTAAATAAAAGCGAGTGGCATTCTGATATCCTTACAAAACATAAAACCAATACGATCATATACTTTGTAAAAGCAAGGGTGTGGATATTCCGAAGGTAGACAGGAACCTGAAGTGGATGATGATAAACTTGTAATCAGTTCGGAACTGCTTCTCGAGGCTTATGCGCGAGGGCTTTTTCCTATGTCACCAGACAGAGAGAGTTCTGAATTACAATGGTACTTCCCGGAAGAGCGCGGGATTTTACCGCTGCAAGGAATGATTGTTTCCCGTAAATTAATGAAAACCGTTCGTTCTGGGAAAATGGATGTCACCTCAGACGTTGCTTTTGAAGAAGTGATGGAGCGGTGTGCAGAAGCAGCTCCAGGGCGGGAAACGACATGGATTAGTGGAGAGATCTGTCGTTTATATTCTGAACTGCACCATAAAGGGCATGCTCATTCTGTTGAGGTATGGGAAGATGGAGTGCTTGTTGGTGGGTTATATGGTGTAAGCTTGGGCGGTGCTTTTTTCGGGGAAAGTATGTTTTCCCGCCGTAGAGATGCTTCCAAAGTTGCATTGGTGCATTTGGTCGCCGGGATGCGTCAAGGGGGGTATGTTCTTCTTGATACACAATATACGACAAGCCATCTTCTCTCTTTGGGGGGTGTTGGTGTATCGTCTGATCAATATCTTTTAATGTTAAATCAAGCTTTAACAATTTCGGCAGTCTGGCCGAAAAATTTTGGTTTTCATGCTTTAGAGAACGACATTGCGTCTTTAAGGCCTCATTCGGGAGATTTTTGATGAAGCTATGTTCTTTACGCCATTCAGCTAAAATGCTCACAGCAGTGTTGGGAGGGGTCGTCTTGGCAGGAGGCATAGCTTACGCAGACGATCACCCCAGACTGGCCCCCACACGGGATGCGACCGTTACTTACCACTTGGCAGCTTCTCCGAACCTTCCTCAAGGAGGAGATGTAAAAGTTTATTTTTCTGGTTCTGGGGATTTGATGCGAGTGGATGCCCCAGATGGACGAGGCATCACAATTTTAGATCGGCCCAAGCAATTAGTTACGCTGATAATGGTTCCGAATAAGATGTTTGCGCATATCCGCCCCGATCATGGCCTGCATAACCCTTTTATGCTTGATCTGGATATGAAGTATACTCCAGCAGGAAAGGCAACGATTGCGAATATTGCATGTGACCAATGGAATATTGAGACGCCTCACGGCAAAGCTTCTGCCTGCGTAACAGAAGATGGTATTATTCTTGCAGAAAAAGGTGTTGATGCCGATGGAGCACAAGGAAGTATTCAAGCAGTGAATGTTTCTTACGCAGATATTCCAGATGTGATGTTCCAAGCCCCAGCTGGTTTTCATGAAATTGTTCCACGGACTAAAGTCAAAAAAACACACATGCAAGCAGATCAGGCGAATGGCACAACTGCTACACCTGCACCTGTGCCGGGGGCGGCTGCCGGAGATGGAACTGCTACACGCGGGGGCGCTCCTTTGAACCAGACTTTGCCCGGTGCTCCACAAGATACAACGCAGCCTTCTGTAGCGAATGATTCAGTTGGGGATGGAACGGTAACGACACCCGATCAACCTTCAGCAAGCCAATAGGGTTCTGTATGTTTTTGAAGAAAGTTTTCGGCCTCGCTTTAATAAGCGGGGTGGCGTTTAGTGGCGCATTGAAAGCACAAACTCCTACAGCGCCGATGGTTACTCCCATGGTAGATGTGGATATCACCTACATGGTTGTTGGGCCACAAGGACAACATCTTCATCAAAGGATGCGTTGGAATGCCAATTTATGGCGCCAGCGTGTTGATCCTGAGGGTTTGCCATCCATTATGATAACGGATTATCGGGCTCATAAATTGATGGTGTTAGATACACAGGCGCACACGGCTGTTGTTTCTGTTGCGCCTGGAGATGGATTAACGGCACCGGGTGTTCCAGCCTCAGGTTCTTGGAAACAGGTAGGGCCTGCAACAATTGTTGGGCAGCCATGTATGATTTGGGAAAGCGTCGATACAGACAAACAGCCAACAGATTTTTGTTATACCACGGACGGTTTATTACTTGGTGCAACACAAGGGGGGCGTTTGGTGGTGCAGGCTTCTTCGGTTAACCGTGTGGCTCAATCGCCGGATTTATTTGACCCTCCCTTAGGGTATCACCGGATTGATCCTGCTAAATAGGTGAGCATCCAGACCATGCTCTGTAAAGATGTGTAATAATTAGAAAAAAAGGGATAATAACAAAGCTTTTTCCTGCCATTTTCCACTGACACTCTCAATCCATAAAAACCGATATGACGCGTTGTCATGGTGATGGAGAGTAGGGAAAGAGCAATGCATCGTAGCATTTTTGGCGTTATGTTTGTGGTGCCTTTTGTTATAGGGGCATCTATTGTTGCTCCTGACAGCATTATCTCACAGGCTCATGCACAGTGGCATGGGCCAAGAGGTGGTGGCTGGGGTGGAGGGCCTCATTACCATGGAGATACTGGCGCAGTTTTAGGGGGCGTCTTAGGTGGGGTTGCTATTGGAGCGATTGGTGGTGCGGTTTTAAGTCAGTCAGTGCCTCCGCCGCCTGTCGTTTACGCACCCGCTCCACCTCAGGTTGTTTATGCGGCGCCTCCTGTTGTGTATGCGCAACCAGCTCCAACTGTTGTATATGCAGCTCCGCCTCCACCCGTTGTGTCCTATGGAGCGCCTGGAGCCCCGGTATATTATCCTTCTGGTGCTTATCCTGCCCCTAACGGTTCAATGATGTATCCGGGGAGGTAAAAAATAAATTTATGTGTTACCCTTGATTGGTATAGAACTCTCAGGCAAGCGACTAACTATGACAGCATCTGACATTAAGCCCGGTGATTTGGCTCCAGAATTTTCATTGCCTTTGGCTTCCGGTGGAAACATCAGCAGTAAGGCTTTGAAAGGGAAGCCTTACCTTTTGTATTTTTACCCTAAAGCGGACACGCCGGGCTGTACGACACAGGCATGCTCTCTTCAGGAACACTTGCCTTCTTTTAAAGATTTGGATTTGACGGTGATTGGTGTAAGCCCAGATCCCGTCGAAAAGATTGTAAAATTCGTGCAAAAATATGATTTAGAGTTTCCATTGGGATCAGATGTAGATCATAAAGTTGCGGAAGCTTATGGAACATGGGTTGAAAAATCTATGTATGGCCGAACATATATGGGAATGGAACGAAGCTCCTTCCTTGTCGATAAGGAAGGCATTGTTCGGGCGGTCTGGCGTAAAGTAAAGCCTGCACAACATGTAGATTTGGTTTTAGAAGCGTGGAATAAAATTAAAGCGTAAGTTTATTTTTGATCGAGATGATTTTGTTTATTAGAGGAGGGCAAGGAGAGTGAAAGGGCATATGCGTTATGGTTCAGCATAACCCTTTCAAGCCCGGTCCTCTACATTGGCCTAAACATATTCATGTTGCTCGGTGGATTGGAATTGCTCTTTTTACCCCCGTAGCGTTGACGGGGGCTGTGGCTACTTTTCTTCTGTGGAAACTGGATGCAGGGCCGTTAGATATTACGGCTGTTTCCCGATGGGTTGAGCCAATTTCTGTTGTGTCAGGTAAGCATCCGGGTTTTCCTGCCGGGCGTTTAACATGGAAAAAATTAAAAATTGAGTGGCAACCTAGCTCAGGCAGTATTTCGGCAGGATTAATGCTGGAGGCTCACCACCTCATGGTTGAGCGGTTGGATGGGACTATTGCAGAACAAGCCGGTGAGGCAGATACTGTTCTGGCTCTGGCCCCCTTGTTACATGGCGTGATAGCCCCGCGACGTTTGAGAATGCGGGATGCTTCTATTGTTTTGCGGCGTCAAAAGAATGGTGAAATTGAACTTGATTTGCCATTTCAAAGACATAGCGGCCATGGGATGCCAACAGACCTTGGGCGCTTAGCTGACCTTGATATTAATAATGTGTCTCTCACTTTATTAGGGCTTCCGAATAAACAAGTAGCCTTTCTTGGCCCCATTGAAGCACATGCACAAAATCTTCCCGTATCGTCTCACTCGGAAAATTATTTATGGAATGGCTGGTGGCGTGCGGGCTTAAAGCTGGGTGGCTTCCATACAATTTTGACTGCGAATGGTGGCCAAAATAACTCTGGTCGAGGGGTGTGGAATATTGCGTCAACGACGAATGATTTGTCCGGGCTAGATGATGTCGTTCCGGCATTACAAAAATGGCATATTCGTGCGGATACAGATTTAATTCTTACCGTCCTTCCCTATGGGATGCAGAATAAATTATCGGATATCGTTTTAAATACAACTTTAAAAGACGGCACTATCATTCAAAAGAGTGCACCGGATATCCATGTTCATCGTGGTTCTGTGACCATACATCTTCATATGAACACTCCCGGTGTGACCGGTGGCGCTTGGATTGATGTGTCCAAGGCCAATTTGGTGGTGGCTGATCATCGAGGAGCAGAAACGCATGTTGGTGGGGCCGCTCATCTCACCGTGAATAATTTGGTGCATTTACGTTCTATGGATATAGATGCAAGAGCGGGCTTAGATCAGTTTGATTTTGCAACGTTAGGTGATATTTGGCCTGCCTCCCTAGTGAAAGGGGCGCGGCGCTGGTCTGTTGAGAATATTACTCAAGGACGTGGCGGTCCTATGAGGGTGCACGTTCATGCACAGACGAACAGTGGGATTAATAATATACGTCTTACCCAGCTGGATGGGGAGCTATTGGGGCATGATTTAACCGTTCATGGATTGCGCCCGCTTCCCCCCTTCACGGGAGCAGAAGCTATATTAAAAATAGCTGATTTAAACGGCCTTTCCATTCTACTGCAGCATGCTGAGCAACAAACTGCTCATGGCCTGATTAAGCTACCTGATGGGGATGTACGAATAGAGAACTTATTTGGTAAAACCCAGATTGGTATTATTCGCTTGCATTTAACGGGGTCTGTTCCTGCTTTTAATGATATTTTGTCTGCACCGCGATTGCATCTTTTATCACGGCATCCATTGCCATTTACGAAGCCATCAGGGCTGTTAGATGTAAATAATGAAATTAGTTTGCCTTTAAGTTCACATGTTCAAAATCAGGATATTCACGTTCATACACAGGCAGTTTTTTCGCAAGTCCATTTAGGAAATGTTGTGCTGGGACGGCCTTTGGATCAGGCTTCAGGGCATTTAAGTGCAACAGAAAAAGGCATGACGGTTTGGGGAGAGGGATTGCTCTCTGGGGTACCTGTGCATGCAATAGTAGAAGAAAATTTCAGTAAAGGCGCACCATCCCAGATTATGCAAAATATCCGAGCTACAGCGCGTGTGGACCCTCAGTCCGCAGCAAAGGCACGGCTTGGTATAGAAAGTTTATTTAAAGGGCAGGCAGAGTTTTCGGGGCAGTATATTCAAAGGGCGAATGCGAGAGCAGACTTGCAGGTTACGGCAGATTTGCAGTCCGCTAAACTGGTCTCTCCACTATGGGTGAAGCCTCAAGGAGAAAAAGCCAATATATCAGGCCATATGGTGTTTCAGGGACATACAGTTGTTGCGTTAAAGGAGTTGCAAGCGCACGGGCGTGAATTGAATGTTCTTGGAGAGGGAGAGTTACAGCAGGGTAGGCTTGCTGCCATTGATGTGAATAATTTTCAGATTGGTCGTAATTTAGGCACGGCTCATATTGTTCTGCCGCACATGATGGGTGATCCCTATCGTGTAGAGATTAACGCTCAGCAAGTTGATCTGGCGCCTGTTTTTGATCAGTCAACACGCAAAGCCTTATATCGTTCAGAAGAGGCAGAGGAGGCAAAACTGTCTACTCCTCGAAAACGAGATAAAAATAAGCACCAACCTGACTGGCGCGTGTCAGTTCAAACTCCGCGTGTTTATTACGGCCCGAAAGCGTTTGTTTCTGATGTGGTTTCAGATGCGGATTTTCATCAAGGACGTTTACTTTGGGGGCAGCTTGATTGGAGCGCGCCCTCCCGTGTTCATATGACACTGGATCATATTCAGAACAGCCAACCCTTTAAAGCAGATACAGATAATCTTGGTGCTCTTTTACAAGGGTTGGGGCTGTATAGTCATTTAAAGGGTGGGGAAACACACCTTGTTGGTCGTTTCGTGAAGGACGAACGGGGGGAGGCCGGGCTGGTTTTCGGTTTGCCTACGTTTGAGGGGCATTTGAGCATAAAGCCGTTTCAATATCTCCACCCACCTTTTAGCGTTACAATGGCTGCAAATCTATCTCCATTGCATTGGTTCCATAGCCATACAGACCATTTTGATGTGCAGCATACATCTATGGATATGACGGTTTCCAAAGGAGTATTAACGCTTAAAAATGGCTCTGTGAGTAATGATGCTTTGGGAGGAACTGTTGAAGGGCCAATTACTCTAAAAGATGCTGGGTTGAATTTAAAAGGCACAATCGTTCCTCTTTTTGGTTTAAATGCTTGGCCACGGAAAATTCCGCTGGTGGGGCATTTTCTTGCACCCGAAAAAGGAGGAGGCGTTTTTTCGGCCACGTATCGTGTAAGAGGGACTTTGGGGGAGCCGGATTTGTCGGTTAATCCTTTTTCTTTGCTGCTCCCCGGGGTTTTGCGTAAGATGGTTCAGTAAGGGCTATTGATTGGAGAGGCATGAGTGGCGGATATGACAGATCTTTTTGGAAATGCGCCACGGCCGGAAAAAGTATCGTCTCAGCCCTCCGGCCATAAAAGAGCTATGCCGGATCGTCCTCCAATGGAAGCGCCAAGAATGCCTCAGCGCACTCCATCTGTGACACAACCTTTAGCCGATCGGTTGCGCCCTCAAACGTTAGAAGAGGTACAAGGCCAAGAGCATTTGCTTGGAGCGGAAGGTTCCCTTACTCGGATGTTAGAGCGGGGAACATTATCCAGTCTGATCTTGTGGGGCAGCCCTGGGTGTGGAAAAACGACAGTTGCACGTTTGTTGGCTGGAAAAGCCAATTTGTATTTCTCTCAGATTTCGGCTGTTTTTTCTGGTGTTTCAGATTTGCGCAAGGCTTTTGATGAGGCATCACGTCGTCAGGAAGCAACAGGGCGTGGAACATTGCTTTTTGTAGATGAGATTCATCGTTTCAATCGTGCCCAGCAAGATGGCTTTTTGCCTTATGTGGAGCGTGGAACGGTTGTTCTTGTTGGAGCAACAACAGAAAATCCATCATTTTCGCTAAATTCTGCATTACTATCACGGTGTCAGGTTCTGATTTTGAACCGTCTGGATGATGCCAGCTTGGAAAATCTTTTAGAGCGTGCTGAAGCAGAAATAGGCCATACGCTGCCATTGGATGATAAAGCCCGTGCAACGTTGCGTATGATGGCTGATGGTGACGGGCGCTATCTATTGAATATGGTCGAGCAGCTTGTTCCACTTCCTATGGAGCCTCTGCTAACCCCTAGTGATTTATCAAAGGTTCTGGCCCGCCGTGCAGCATTGTATGATAAGGATCAGGATGAGCATTATAACCTGATTTCTGCCTTGCATAAATCCTTGCGCGGGAGTGATCCAGATGCAGGTTTATATTGGTTTGCCCGTATGTTGGAAGGCGGAGAGGACCCACGGTATATTGCCCGGCGCTTAACGCGCTTTGCTGCTGAGGATGTAGGGCAGGCGGATCCGACAGCTTTACGCCTTGCGATTGCAGCATGGCAAACATATGAACGTTTGGGCTCTCCAGAAGGGGAGCTAGCCTTGGCGCAGTTGGTGGTTCATTTAGCAACAGCTCCAAAATCCAACGCAGTGTATGCAGCGTATAAAGCAGCCCGTAAACTGGCTCGGGCAACGGGCAGTTTAATGCCCCCCGCTCATATATTAAATGCCCCAACGGAGCTGATGCAAAATATTGGATATGGCCGTGGTTATGAATATGACCATGATCAGGAAGATGCGTTTTCTGGTCAGAATTACTTCCCAGATGAAATGGAACGACCCGTGTTATATGAACCGACAGAACGAGGTTATGAGGGGCGATTAAGAAAAACACTGGACATGAGGGCATCCAAGAGGGCATCTCGCCAGTCATGAAAGTTGTTAATCGCATTATAACTGAAGATGAGGCTGATTTACGTCTCGATCGTTGGTTCAGACGGCATTACCCTCATTTGACGCAAGGTGCTTTACAGAAGCTTTGCCGAAAAGGTCAGGTGCGTGTTGATGGAGCGCGTGTGCAAACGAATACTCGTTTGCTCCCCGGGCAAAGTGTTCGTGTTCCTCCTATGCCGGATGTCAGTCGTCCCGCACCTCTTCCTGACCCGGATCCAATGTTGGCGCGGGAAATTGAGAAGATGGTGATTTATCAAGATGAGCATCTGCTTGTCTTGGATAAACCCTCGGGTCTGGCCACTCAAGGCGGCCCAGGCATTACAAAGCATATTGATATGATGCTCGATGGGCTGCGCAAAGAGGGAGCTGAACGCCCACGGCTGGTTCATCGGATTGATCGTGATACCTCCGGTATTCTTTTAATCGCACGCACACCCGGAGTGGCTGCAAAATTAGCGGCTGCTTTTCGGAGCCGTGATGTTGAAAAAACATATTGGGCCGTTGTCGTCGGTCGGCCGACACCCGGATCTGGAATTATTGATCAGCCGCTGGTGAAGGTTGGTGCTGGTGGAGCAGCGCTTGTTGTTCCTGCATCCCGTGATGAAGAAGATGCGTCTTCTGCAAAAAGTGAATATGAAACGTTAGACGCCGCTGGGCGTAAATTCTCATGGCTGGCGTTATCTCCACTTACAGGACGTACCCACCAGTTACGTGTGCATTGTGAATCTTTAGGGACGCCAATCCTTGGAGATCCACGGTATGGGGGAAAGGCAGCGCATCCAGAAGGCTTTACAGATCGGTTGCATCTGCATGCTCGTCAGCTTGATATTCCGCATCCAGCAGGAGGCAGGCTCAAAGTGACGGCTCCATTGCCTGCTCATATGCGTGATACTTTTCGTTCTTTAGGTTTTGTCGCTGGGGGAACTCCACAGCCCGAACGTATAAAAGGTAAAGGTCCTAAGTAATGAGGAAACTCACTGGCGCACTCATCGGTGTTATTGTGACAGTCGTTGGGGCAAGTGTTGCTGCACATGAGCTGATTAATCAAGACGAGCTGCGTCAGCGTATTACAGAGGCCGTGAAAAAAGAAACGGGCTTATCCATGACAATGGAAAGCTCATCGGTTCAGATTTTACCGTGGCCTTCTTTTGAAGCGCATAACATTGTCTTGCAACGGGCGGGACAAAAAGTCCTGCTCAAAGCCGGAACCATGCATGCAGGGCTGTCTATTTTATCACTTTTACATCGGGAAGTGCGCTTTCAGGACTTTACGGTTGATAAAGCAGACCTTTCTCTTGTGCGTCAGGCTGATGGTGAAGCAAACTGGGATGTGCAGCCTGAGCAGAACAGGTCTGCTTCTCTTAAGGCGCCTGTGCCTTTTGCGATGCATGATCATGTAGGAGAGCGCGTTCAGGCCCATTGGACATTAACGCTGGATGGCCTTCACCTTACGAACTCAACGGTTCAATGGCGTGATGAAGAAGGGGGCTTGAACGGTGGTTTTCAGATTACAACACTGGATTTGGCCGGCCTCAAGAGTGAAAGCCCTTGGATTAATTTACAGGCCACTCACGGCGGAACTCCTTTTACATTACAAGGACACGTTGGAAGCCTAAGTGCGCTTCAGTCTGGAAAGGCAACATGGACGTTTAGCCTTGGGACAACATTGGGGGCAGATGCATCGCACGACTGGCTAAATGTGGATGGAGAGTTTAAAGACGCTCTGCATTTACGTGGTCTTTGGATGACAGCCCAAGGAGAGTGGAAAAATCTGAAAGATATAGAACAGATTTTCCCTCATGCCGCTTTGCCAGATGTTCAAGGAGTAGGTGGAGAGATTACTCTACAGGGAGGCTCTCCTTTAAACTCTGATGGAACATGGGCTCAGAAAGGGATGGCGCTGGCAAACAATATTGTGCCAGAGCGATTACACCTTCATGCCGCTGGAATAACCCTGAAACAGGGCCCAGTCTTTAAGAATGTGCATATTGACGCAAATGCAGATGCAGCCCCTCTGTCATGGTTGGCGGATGTGGAATGGAAGAATAGTGCATGGCATGTTGTGGGGAACTCAGCACAGCTAAAGGATGTGGATCAGGCGTGGTTAGATCGCTTTAAGACCCCATTGCCAGTTGAAACCGAAATCCGTAGTGTTTCCCTGTCTTTGGCTTCTGCCTTAACGATGCCTAATGGGCAACCTCCTGAAAATGCACAGGATGATTTGCGGACTACAATTTCTGGGAAAATTAGCGCATCTCATAGTGATCTAACGGTACAGGGAAAAGCGCATCTTTTGCGTATTCCAAATGCCATACTCAACGATGCTTCTTTTCATGCTCAGGTAAATGGTTCCGGATGGTCAGACATTGCCATAAATGATTTGTCTTTTCAAAGTCGAGAGGCGGCTTTGAACGGAAAATTACATGCTGTGCTGGATAAAAATACTCCACCTCTTGTGAATGGTGACTTGCATGTCACGCAGCTTGATCTGGATGCGCTGCATGATGTGTGGTGGGACAAGGTAAGAGAGGCTCGAACGACGCAAGGCCAACAAGCTTCTAATAAGCCTTCTGTTTTAGTGCCTGGGCTTCCCGGGCAAGTAAAAGCCCCTGCTGTTGCACCTTCAGCCCCTCATAAAGAGGAAGCCATGCCATCTTCTCTTCCAAAATGGGTGGAGAGGTTGCGTGCTCTTGATCTGGACCTTCATTTAGCTCTGGATCGAGTAATATTTTATAAGCGAGATTATACAGATTTAGCGACGCACGTGACGCTATCAGGAGGTCATTTGCGTCTGGAGCCAATAACAGGCCAAGGGCAAGGTATTTCGCTTTCCGGTCAGGTGGATGTGGACGCCTCTTCATTACCCGTTCAACTCAGCATGACATTTCAACCATTAATTTTGCCAGTTGGCTTGGTAGAGCAAGGCTTGCAATTGCCATTTTTGCTTCAAGGCCCAATGCAGTTTGTGGGACAAGTGACAGGTCAGGGGCAGACAAAAGAGGAGTTGTTACAGTCTTTAAAAGGGCATTTAGGGGTTTCCATGGTTGATGGCCGTGTAGATGGAAATGTCTTAGGGCGTTTAGCCGGAAAAGCCGCTTTCCTTGAAAATGGCTTCCACTCATTGAGATGCCTTGGTGTGCATATGACCTTAGGCGACGGGGCGGCTGATTTAGATACAATGAGTTTGCAGGCGGGGCACTTTCAGACAACGGGCCATGGTCGTGTGCAGTTAATGACCAATGAGATGTTACTCCACATGCTTCCAAGTTTGGATTTGGGAGGCGCTGGTGCATCGACACCTGTGTTGGTCACAGGGCTTCTCAATGACCCACATATTGCCCAAGACCGTGATGCAGGTGGTCGTTTTCAGGTGACGTTTGGTGGTAATGCAGAGGTTGATCCGTGCAATGCAGCCTTGGCCGCTGGTCGAGAAGGACATGAAGGCCCTGTTCCAACCCAACAACAAGAAAAGAGCCGCGTTCAGCCGGCGAATATTCTGCGGGCATTGGGGGTTGTGCATTGAGTAATCGGAAGCGTTTTTGGAAAAATGTAACGGTAGGGGAGGAAAACGGGCTTTTCTCCCCCCATCTAGATGACCGCCCTTTACGATTGCCACAAGGCACGGTGCTTGCCGTAGCGAGTAAGCCGTTAGCAGAGGCGGTTGCTAAAGAATGGGAGAATATTGCCGCCGATGCAGTATTTTCCCCAGAGGATTTACCTCTAACGCGTATTACGGGAACGTTCCTCGAAAGAGTAAAGCCGCATCTGGGAATGATGCGTGAGGAACTGTTTAAATACGGTATTGATGATGAGCTTTATTACCGTGCAGATGAACATAACCCTGTATTAGAAAAAATATTTTCTTGGATGGCCGGCTTAGGGTTGTATCCCAAGGTTACTCATAGCTTCATGCCTGTTGAGCAATCAGAAGAGTATCGCAAACAGCTTAAAGAGCTGATTACCCAACAGGCGCCAGTCGAATTGGCGGTATTAGGCGTCATAACCCCTGTTTTGGGGAGTTTGCTTTTGGGAGTTGCTCTTATTCACCACATTATCACCTCAGAAGAGGCTTTGTCTGTCACGAATTCGGATGAACAAAAGCAGCTTCTAACATGGGGTTATGATTCTGATTTGGAAAGAACAATTAAAACACGCCAACAAGATATTGATGAGGCAATACTATTTCTGAAACTTGCAAAAGAAATATAATATTACAAATTCTAGCATTATATTGCCATATTCTAAAAGTACTTCATCATATAGCTGTGAAAGAGAAAGCTTCTTAAGCATTAAGGCTTTCTTAAATTTTGTAGCTATTTAAGTGCAACCTATCGGAGCGTAAAACTATGTTAGTATCCAATCGTCGCACAATGCGTCACGTGGGTACACGTATGGTCGCGAAGTGCTCGATGGCGGCTTGGGTTCTTTTAGCCATAACGCCTATTATTGTTTTGTTCTGTGCTTTAAATGGCTAAATAAAAAAGAGCTCAGTGAGCGTGTTTGCTGAGCTCTTTTTTATTTTAAAAATCGATCAAATGATAACGAAAGAGCCTTTTAAGGCTCTCCATTGTCAGGAACCATAATACTTACGGTTGCCGTGGCTGCAATGCCTTCTTCTCGACCAGTAAATCCGAGTTTTTCAGAAGTCGTTGCTTTAACAGAAATACGACTGACACTCACCTGAAGCAGTTCGGCTAAGCGTTGCTGCATGGCTTGAGCATGTGGGCCAATTTTAGGGCGTTCACAAATCAAAGTAATGTCTGCATTCACTAAAAACCCGCCGCGAGCACGGATGCGTTCTCCTGCATGAACAAGAAAGCGGGCGGAGTCCATGTCTTTCCATTCATTGTCTGTGGGAGGAAAGTGACGGCCTATATCGCCCTCTGTAAGAGCGCCATAAATCGCATCGCACAGTGTATGAATGCCGACATCTGCATCCGAATGTCCTGCAAGGCCTTTGGTATGCGGAATTTCAATACCACAAAGAATAAGTTTACGACCTTCGGCAAAAGCATGGACGTCATAGCCTAGGCCTACACGTGGGAGTAGATTTCGGTCGATTACACCTTCAAGACGCATGAGATCCTCCGCGATTGTGAGTTTGATATTATTTTCTGAGCCTTGAACAATGGCAACAGGGTGGCCTCCACGTTCGAGAAGGCCAGCATCATCCGTGAAGATATCTTTTTGAGAGCGATGAAGTTCAAGGAGTGTTTTAAAATGAAACCCTTGTGGGGTTTGTGCGCGCCATAATCCATCACGAGAGATCGTATCAACGATGATATGATCGTGAACCTTCTTGATAGTATCACTGACGACCACAGCAGGAATAACCCCAGCATGCGTTTCAAGCGCCTTAATAACATTCGTAGTGACGTCAGCAGGCACGTAAGGACGCGCGCCATCATGCACGAGAACCAGATCAGGTGGCTCAGGGAGAGAAGCAAGAGCTTCTAGCCCATTCCGAACACTGTCGTGCCTTTCTGCCCCACCGGCAACAGGCTCCATCACATCAAGGCCTTGGAGGCTCTCAGCGAGTAATGGATCACTCCCAACAGGGAGAAGAATATCAACATGAGGCAAAAGAGATTCAGCCGCTCGACGGATGACAGGCTTGCCCCGGAGCATACGGAATTGTTTGCAGGAAGAAGCACCTTGTGGTGCTCCAGCAGAGAAACGCCGGCCCTGGCCAGCAGCAAGAAGAAGTGCAGCGATACGCATGGTCGCAAGCAATGGGCTGCCAAAGGCCGAACGTCAAGAGATCTTTAATGGACTAAACGTGTATGATGCGGGCTATCGAGGCTAAACGCTGGAATGGTCACATCAAATCGTTTGCCAGAAGAGGGCTCAAGCATATGGTAAACGCCCTTCATAATGCCGATCGGAGTGGTGAGCATTGCCCCGGATGTATAATCATACTGGTTCTGGGGAGAGATAATAGGTTGCTCTCCTACGACACCTTCGCCATGAACATGTTCTGTACGCCCTAGGCCATCAACAATTTCCCAGCTGCGGGAAACGAGTTGGAAAGACTCGGCGCGCTCATTTTCGATCGAGATATGGTAAGCCCAAGCGAAACGATTCTCCTCAGGGGAGGATTGATCTTCTAACCAGAAAGTACGCACCGTTACGGTAACATCATCTGTTGTTTGGCTAAATTGCGGGGCGTTATCCATAGCTTCAGCCAAAATA
This sequence comes from Swingsia samuiensis, assembly GCF_006542355.1. NCBI lineage: Bacteria > Pseudomonadati > Pseudomonadota > Alphaproteobacteria > Acetobacterales > Acetobacteraceae > Swingsia > Swingsia samuiensis. Next base: position 1,436,115 of record NZ_CP038141.1, read on the forward strand.
CTTTCTGATTCTGTTGAGAGATAAGGTTGAGATGGCTTTTGAGACATAACTCTCTTTTAAAGCCATCTTCTTTATTTGTCAGGGGGGAGGTCGGATTATTGAACTGCGTGAGCAGCGGCTGCACCGCGTTTTAAATCTTCAATCAGATCACTCGCGTCTTCTAAACCAATGGAAAGGCGAATGGCACCCGCTGTGATACCAAGGCGTGCTCTTTCTTCTTCACTAATTTTCATGTGTGTTGTGGTTGCAGGGTGTGTGGCGATACTTCTTGCATCTCCAAGGTTATTAGAAATGGAAATAACCTTGAGAGCATTTAAGCAGGCAAAGGCACCTTTTCGGCCATTTTCAACCTCAAGAGCGATCATCGAACCACCATTATTCATCTGCAGGCGCGCAAGTTCAAATTGAGGGTGATCGGCACGGCCGGGATAGCGCAAGGCTTTAATCCCCGGGATCCCAGAGAGAGCATCTGCAACCTCGGCTGCATTTTTAGCCATGGCATCTGTACGGAGCTTGAGTGTTTCTAGCCCCTTGAGCAAAACCCATGCATTGAAAGGTGAGAGAGCATTGCCTGTATTGCGGGTAAAAGGTTGAAGTGTTTCTTCAATCCACTTGCGGGGCCCTAATACTGCACCCCCAAGAACACGGCCTTGACCATCAATATGCTTCGTACATGAATACAAGACAACATCCGCACCCAATTTAAGAGGGGATTGGCCGGTGGGAGAAGCAAAAACATTATCAACCATGAGAAGTGCGCCGGCTTTGTGGCTCAACTCAGCAATGCGTTTAATGTCTAAGACATCCAACATGGGGTTAGATGGGCTTTCAATGAGAACAGCCGCTGTCGGACGGGAAAGAGCGCGCTCCCAACCTTCATAGTCGTTTCCATCGACAAGTTCAGTTTCAATTCCAAAACGTGGAAGGAGGGATGTTACAATCCAATAGCAGGAGCCAAACAAGGCGCGAGAAGCAACAACGCGCTGCCCGGCATTAACGTGTGAAAGGAGAGCGGACGATACGGCTCCCATTCCAGTTGCTGTTGCAACACAAGCTTCTGCCCCCTCCAGAAGGGCTAGGCGTTCTTGGAATGTGTCAACTGTCGGGTTGCCAAAGCGGGAATATTGGAAGTGTTCAATCTCGCCTTTAAAGGTTGCTTCAGCTTGCTCTGCACTTTCATAAAGAAAGCCGGAGGTAAGGAAGAGAGCATCAGACGTTTCACCATATTCTGTACGATTGGGTGCGTCGTGTAGAAGGCGTGTTGCGGTTTTCCAGTTTGATTGTGTCATGGGGCAGTCCCTCCATAAGGTTTTTGCAAAAAGCAAAAAGCATGTGGCGGGCCGTGGAAGTCCTGAGGATTTATGGAATACCGCAGGGCCTCTTTAGCGCAATTTTTTATCCTCGCCGCAAGCCGGCCGCTCAAATCACGAGGGTTAAACACGGTTATGTTTAACAGGCCTTATATGAACGGTCTTTTAAAGGAGCGTCAACCATTTAGTCTTTTGAAAGGAAAAATCTGCGGTAAAATGATTTTTATTTTTCTAAAATAAAAATTACCAAGCAACGCCAGTCTTTAAGATAGGATTTGCTTGGCAGTGTATTGTTTTAGTGTGATTTTGGTACAGGAGGTGCGTTTAACGTATCTTGATATTCATGCCCGTTCCAAATCCAACGATCATTTCGTCCAACCAGCAAATCTTTCATGCCTTTATGTTTGGTCGGCAGAACAGAAATGTCTCCATTGATGCCATCAAGTGCAGTGACCCAGTTATTATTGTGCCACAGATAGACAGAGGTTGTGCATCCTGCTGAGCCACACATCCCTGCTGATTGGAGTTGGACAAAAAGCGCTTCATCACTTTTCTTGGATGACAAGGGGGCAGAGCCAACCAAAACGGCAGGATGGTCATGATGTTTGGCTGCATCTGCCAAATCATCAGCACTTAATTTACGGGCATCAGCATCCAGCTTGGTGCCAGGGTGGGCACTTAAGATGACCGGAGCGGGTCCATTCTCGTTTCCTGCGGAATACCGAGAATGGCGATGGTGGCCTTTGCTGTGGTGAGAAGCAGCCGTTGCAGTATGCGAAGAGAAAGTCATGGCTGAAAATGCAAGTGCTATAACAGCCAAGGACGAGCGGGGAAGAATCTGCGGTATCATCATAGTGAAACTATTAACGCATAATTAAGGTTCACAATCCATTGCAGATTCTGTGATTTTATACAATTAGGCGTGTCGTAATGTCACAACCAAGACATCACGAAAGGCGGGTTGTGTTGAATCTACCGGGGTAACAGCCGTTACACCATGATAAACCTGATGATCATTTACTAGAGCCGCATCCAAAGGATGAGCCAACGTAAAAGAACCAAGGAGTTCTTTTTGATTATCGTGAATTGTGGTGATGCCTTGCTCAACATTATGGCGGTTAACCATTAAAACAAGAACCCAATCAACACCGTCTTTATGAAGGCCTTCTGGTGTTGGTTTGCCTTCAGCATCAGGCAACGCTTCAATCCGAAATTGATGCACCTCAGCATGCCAAGCAAGGGGTTTTTGCTCTTCTGGGGTAAGAACGTCCGCCATGTCTCCAATGGTTCGGATAGCGGAGAGCATAACTGGATGATGGGCAATATTATCAGTTATGGGGCGAAACCAGCGCTCAACCCCACCATTGAGCATATTGTAGTCTCGGCTTTGATAATGGGGTTGGTGCGGTTTGCGGGTAATGTCTGTGGGGGTGACAGAGAATGTTGCATAACGCCGCCGACGGTAACGCCCTCCGTCTGCCATATAACGGTCAATGCCGAGGTGATTCCAACTCTCGGCAAAACTCTCCCAGTTTTTAAAACCACGATCTTCAAAAAGAGCTAATGTTTTTTCAGACTGGAGAAAGTCAAAGCCTTGAGAAGAAAGGTTTTTCTGTGCTTGTTCAAAGAGAGGCGAAAATTTGTCAGACTGGCCTTTGGTGTTCATATTGGCTCACATTAAACAAGGTCATGTCCGACAAATTTTGAGTGCTTCTTAAAAAGTGTCAAGAACCAAGGTCTGGTTTTACAGGGGAGAAACGCTCTTTTAGAGCTTCTCGCACCGCCGCACACACTCCGACAAGGCCAGCTTGGTGCTGACGATAGAGCCCCTCATGGATGAAGCGCGCGAAGCGGCCAGAGAAGAAGCCTCCACCAAAACCACGTTTGGCGTCCCACATGCCCCAGCCATTATAGTTTCCTAAAGCAACAACAGCCCCTTTATCATGATAAACGAAGGGTTCTGGTGTTTGATTATTGGCAATTTTAGGCAATGCCTGCCCGATGTAAATCCCTTCCTGACGCGCAACCTGAGCAGTCGGGGCGACAGGCGCTTCTTCAATACGAGAGCAATCCCCAAGAGCAAAGATGCGAGGGTCGTTGGTGGTTTGAAGGGTTTTTGTGACACTTAACTGGCCTGCACGGCCTCTCTCAAGCCCTTCGAAGAGCTCCGTTGCGCTCGATGCGCGAACCCCGGCGGCCCAAACTCTTAACGTAGCAGGGATATGTTCACCGGATTTGAGAGCAAAGCCAGCCTCATCAGCGCCAACAACCATGGCGCCTAATTTAACCGTAATGCCAAGGTCTTCCAGTTGGCGTGTTGCTGCTTGGGAAACACTTTCTGGAAAAGCTAACAAAATACGTGGAGCTGTTTCGACCAGAACCGCGTTGAGGCTTTCCTTGCGGACGGTAGGGCCAAGGCCTGGTGCTGTATCAATTGCTTTGCAAAGCTCTGCAATTAATTGCACGCCAGTGGCTCCACCCCCAACGATGGCAAGATCAAGTCTTTTACCTGCGGCACGTGCAGCGAGAAGCTGCTTGCGGAACTCTGAGTGAATCACATTGGCGTCTTTTAAACTGTCAATAAAATAACAATTTTCAAGTACGCCTTGAATGCCGAAATCATTAGCGCGAGCGCCGAGAGCAACTAATAAATAATCGTAGGGAATTGTACGTCCATTTTCGAGAGTAACAGAGCGTGTTTCCCGATCAACGGCATTGGGTGAGCTTTGAACAAAATCAAAACCAAATTTTTCTGCGGCTTTGACAAAAGATAACGTATTACCTTCTTCTGTAATCGTGCCAGCTGCAAATTCATGAAGAACTGGTTTCCAGTAATGAACTGGACTACGGTCGACGAGCGTAACGTCAAAGTTACTTTTTCGACCTAGGATTGTGGCAGCTTCTAAACCACCAACGCCGCCTCCCAAAACAACGACACGAGTTGCAGAAGACATGAACAAATTTCCTTATATCCAGGCGTTCGAAATAATAACTATAATCTTGCTAACGGCAGAGGAAGGGGAGCACAAGCCCACCTCCCGTTATCGTGTTCATTGAATTGATTTTTAACTTCGATAAGACCCGTTAATATCAATGTAACCATGTGTCAGATCACACGTCCAGACGCGTCCTACCCCTTGGCCCAAGCCCAGATCGACATGGATAGTGATATCCTGACCTTTCATGTGAGCCACAACGGGGGTTTCGTCATAATTTTCAATGACACCACCATTTTTGGCAATCCACGTTCCACCAACGGCTACGGAAAGTGTGTCACGGTCAGCGGGCTCTCCGCTTTTACCGACGGCCATAACAACACGCCCCCAGTTCGCATCTTCTCCAGCAATAGCTGTTTTGACGAGAGGTGAGTTAGCGATTGAAAGGGCAACACGATGTGCCGACAGGTCAGATTGAGCGCCTGTAACATCGATCTGGATTTGTTTGGTTGCGCCTTCGCCGTCACGTACGACAAGAAGAGCAAGCTCAAGAAGAACGTCGTTGAGAGCTTGAACAAAATCGTGAAGTGCAGGATCCTGAACGCTAGTTACGGGTTTGTTTTTCGCCTGTTTTGTTGCGAATAACATAACCATATCTGATGTAGATGTATCAGAATCTACCGTAATGGCATTGAAGCTTTTGGCTGTTCCTGCGGCTAAAAGGCTCTGAAGTACGTCTTGAGGTAAATCTGCATCTGTGGCGACATATGCTAACATCGTCGCCATGTCGGGCGCGATCATACCTGAGCCTTTAGCAATTCCCTGAATACGAACAGGTGTTCCATGAATGGATGTATCGCGACGGGCAGCTTTTGGGAAAGTATCCGTGGTCATAATCGCACGGGCAGCTTCTTCCCAATGGTCTTCAGAAAGCTTGGATTTAGCATCTGGAAGAGCTGTAATAATGCGTTCTTGAGGAAGTTGCTCTCCTATAACCCCCGTAGACGCAAGGAATATATCCTGAGTGGAGCACTCAAAAAGCGCGCTAGCGGCATCTGCGCAGTCTTCACACGCTTTAACACCGGCTTGTCCAGTAAAGACATTAGCATTGCCTGCGTTGACAATCAAAAGACGTGCTTGGGGTGTTTGGAGGGCTTGGCGGCACCATACAATAGGAGCGCCCGGGCAAGCATTTTTTGTGTAAACGCCCGCGGCAACTGTACCGGGGGCGAACTCCGCCAGCATGAGGTCTGTCCGACCTTTATAGCGGATGCCGGCAGCGACGGCAGAAAGCCGCACGCCAGCAACCGTTGAGAGCTCGGGTAAAGGACGAGCCAGCGGGGAGGTGGCGTGCGAGCTTGCCATGATATTACTTTTTATCAGGAGTTGTTGAAAGTGGTTTGCCTTGTGCGTCGAAGTGGACAATCTGAACTTGAGATTCAGCTTGTTGAACAACTTGACGGACTTTTTCGCGGATCAACTCTTGATGGATTTGGTCATGCATCTGGTCGAATGTTGGGATTGGCGCAGCGCGATCTCCCAAAACCTGAATAACATGATAGCCATACTGAGTATGAACTGGCTTTTGTGAGATTGTGTTTGGCTTCATAGAAAAGGCAGCTTCTGAGAAAGCAGGAAGCATGTCACCTTTTTTGAACCAACCTAAATCACCACCATTGGCTGTAGCAGAACCTTTGTCTTTAGATAGTTTTGCAGCAAGCTTTCCGAAGTCAGCGCCTTTGTTAAGTTGCTTAATGATGTCTTCTGCTTGAGATTCTGTATCAACAAGAATGTGGCGTGCATGCACTTCTTGTTCTGGTTTTTTGTTTGCGTAGTGTGTTTGGTAGTAGTCGTGCAAAGCAGCATCTGTGATTTGGGGAGCTACTTTAGCTTCAAGATAAGCATTTTGTAAGGCGGTATTGGCCGCTGTTTCCATAGCTGCTTTGACAGCAGGTTTGTTCTCTAAACCTTCTTTATTCGCCGCAATCTGAATCGCTTTTTGATCCACTAGCTGGTTCACAAGAAGAGGAACCAACATGGAAGGTTGGATCTGTCTTGCTTGTGGAGGAAGGTTGGTCGCCGCTTGTTGAACATCTCCCAGTGTGATTTTTGAACCGTTAACAGTTGCAATCACCATGCCGGGATTTGGAGCTGGCGCCGCTGCAGGAGCAGAGGAGCTTGTTGCAGGTGCGGTAGATTGAGCATGTGCGAAAGGAGAGGTAAAGGCAGATCCTGCCAAAAGAGTTGCACATGCTAAAATGGAATAAGATAATTTCACGTAGATAACCTCAAAGTAAAAAAAGAATACTCACTAGCATGACAAAGCTGAATGTCACCTGCAAGAGCGCGCAGTTCTTTATTCGGTTCGTATAATAGGAAAAATAATATGAAAAAACAGTATTTAGATCGCTTCTTGTCACCTAATCCATTGACCCGTGGCGGTCCGAGGCTTATTTCCTCGTAAACGTGAAAATTGTGAACACCCGTTTAGGTTACTTTCCCGATGAGGGGAGAGATAATCATTTCGGGTGTCGACATCTCAAGGTTCAGCATGTTCGCACGCCTCGCCCGCGCCCTCTTTGGTTCTGCTAATGACCGTTCGCTTAAAGCGTATCAACGTCGTATACCGGAGATCAATGCATTGGAGCCTTCGGTTCAGGCTCTCAGTGATGAACAGCTCCAGCACAAAACGGTAGAGTTTCGTGAGCGTCTCTCAAAAGGGGAGACGTTGGATAAATTGCTGCCAGAAGCTTTTGCGGTTTGCCGGGAGGCCTCCAAGCGTGTGCTGGGGAAACGCCACTTTGATGTTCAGTTGCTGGGCGGAATGGTGCTGCATGATGGTCGTATTGCTGAAATGCGGACGGGTGAAGGAAAAACTCTTGTTGCGACCTTGGCTGTTTATCTGAATGCGCTCTCTGGGAAGGGCGTACATGTTGTTACGGTAAATGATTACCTCGCGCGCCGCGACTCTGAAGAGATGTCGGTTCTTTATGGTTTCTTGGGACTGACGACAGGCGTTATTATTCCGAATCTTTCAGATGATGAAAGAAGAAGCGCATACGCAGCTGATATTACTTACGGAACCAATAACGAGTTTGGCTTTGATTATCTGCGTGATAATATGAAGTATTCTCTTGAGGAGATGGTTCAACGTCCTTTCAATCATGCGATTGTGGATGAAGTTGATAGTATTCTGATTGATGAAGCACGAACCCCGCTTATTATTTCAGGGCCGGCAGATGATAGTTCGGAACTATACCGATCGGTTGATCTTGTCGTAACGCAGCTGGTTAAAGAGCCTGAAACTTTTGATAAAGATGAAAAACTTCGCAGTGTTACCCTGACAGAAAAAGGGTCTGACCGCGTTGAAGAAATACTTGCTGAAGCAGGCGTCTTAAAAGAAGGCGGATTATACGACGTTCATAACGTTGCTGTTGTGCATCATGTGCAGCAATCTTTGCGTGCCCATACGCTGTTTACGCGTGATGTGGATTATATTGTCCGTGATGGCAAAGTCATTATTATTGATGAGTTTACAGGCCGAATGATGGATGGCCGTCGTTATTCAGACGGTTTGCATCAGGCATTGGAAGCAAAAGAATCGGTTGAGGTTCAGCAAGAAAATCAGACGCTTGCTTCCATAACCTTCCAAAATTACTTCCGCTTATACCCTAAACTGTCTGGCATGACCGGAACAGCAATGACGGAGGCAGACGAGTTTGCGGAAATTTATAACCTGACCGTTGTCGAAATCCCAACGAATCGTCCTGTACGCCGTATCGATACAGATGATGAGGTCTATCTGACAGCAACAGAAAAATACAACGCTGTTGCGAATCTGATTCAGGAAGTGAGGGAAAAAGGGCAGCCTACTCTGGTTGGCACAACCTCGATCGAAAAAAGTGAGTATTTATCACATATTTTAACGCAGCGCGGTATTAAGCATAATGTTCTAAATGCTCGGCATCACGAACGTGAAGCCAGTATTGTGGCACAAGCAGGTGCCCCCGGCGCTATTACCATTGCTACAAATATGGCTGGTCGTGGCACGGATATTAAGCTGGGTGGCAATCTCGATATGCTGGTTCATGCTTGTACAGATGGCATTGAGGATGAAGCTGAGCGCGCACGTATTGCGGCAGAAGTGCAGAAAACGGTCGAAGAAAAGCATGAAGCTGTTCAGAAAGCGGGTGGCTTATACGTAATTGGGACAGAGCGGCATGAAAGCCGCCGTGTAGATAACCAGTTGCGTGGCCGTTCAGGACGGCAGGGGGACCCTGGGAATTCCCGTTTCTTCCTTTCTTTGGAAGATGATTTGATTCGTATTTTTGCTAGCGACCGTATGGCTGCCATGATGCAAAAGATGGGTCTTAAAGAAGGCGAGGCGATTGTTCATCCATGGTTGAATAAAGCGCTGGAAAAAGCCCAGAAGCGTGTTGAAGCGCGTAATTTCGATATGCGAAAAAACACGCTGAAATATGACGACGTGATGAACGATCAGCGTAAGGAAGTTTACGCTCAACGTCGTGAATACATGTCATCCAATGATCTGGCGCATGTGATTGCAGATTTGCGACTGCATACGATTGAGGACATTGTGCATGCTCATATCCCTGAGAAAGCATTTGTCGAAGCTTGGGATATTGATGGCCTAACAAAAGAAGTGATCAAAACCTTGAATCTGAATTTGCCGATTTCTGAATGGGCAGCAGAGGATGGGATGGATGAGCACGGGATGATTGAGCGCATAGAAGCAGAAGCTCAAAAAGCTCAAGCATCGCGTACGGCCAATATGGGCCCAGAACTGATGCGAATGATTGAAAAACAAGTCATCCTCACAACGTTTGATGCGGTGTGGAAAGAGCATTTGCATGGTCTGGATCAATTGCGGCAAGGCATTGGTTTGCGTGCTTATGGCCAACGTGATCCACTTAATGAGTATAAACAAGAAGCATTCCAGATGTTTACAGGGATGCTGGATGATATGCGCTTGCGTGTTACTCAGACGATGAGTCATATTCAGGCTGTGAGTGAACCTCCTGCTTACCCTGAAGTTGAAGCAATAATGGCGACAAACATGGAGGAGACGTCATCGGCTGAAGTTGACAGCATTGCTGCTGCACAAGCCCCTCCAATTCCTCCCGCAAATGGGATACAGCCCGATGCAGAGCTGCTTCAGCAATGGTATGAAACTACGCCACGTAATGCGCCTTGTCCCTGCGGGTCAGGTCAAAAATTCAAGCACTGTCATGGCAGGCTCGCCTGAGCCTCTGACGTGAGATAAAAGAGGAGAGACTAATGGCTGGTCATTCACAGTTTAAGAATATTATGCACCGCAAAGGTGCACAGGATGCCAAGCGTGCTAAACAGTTTGCAAAGGTGCTGCGTGAAATAACAGTTGCTGCTCGCACCGGTTTGCCAGACCCTGCGTCTAATCCTCGGTTACGTGCGGCTATGTCTATGGCGCGTGAAGTTAACATGCCTAAAGACAACGTTGAGCGTGCTATCAAGAAAGCCTCTGGAGCAGCAGGCGGAGAGGATTACGTAGAAGTCCGTTATGAAGGCTACGGCCCAGCAGGTGTCGCTATTATTGTGGAAGGCTTAACGGATAACCGCAACCGTACGGCTGGAGAAGTCCGAGCAGCATTTTCAAAGCATGGTGGTTCTTTAGGTGAATCCAACTCTGTTTCCTTCATGTTCCAGCGTTTGGGGGTGATTACTTACCCTAAAGATGCTGCTTCTGAAGAAGATATGCTGGAAGCCGCGATTGAAGGCGGTGCAGATAACGCAGAGCTAACGGAAGACGGTCATGAAGTGACGTGTGAAATGGAAAACTTCTTTGCTGTTCGTGATGCGTTGGAAGCACGTTTTGGGGAGCCACAATCTGCAAAGCTTGATTGGCGTCCAAACAACACAGTAACTTTGGATGAAGAAAAAGCACGGTCTGTCTTGAAATTGATTGATGTCTTGGAAGACAGTGATGACGTTCAGGCCGTCTATGCGAATTTTGATCTGCCAGAAGATGTCGCACAGGCTTTGGCCGCTTGATACGTTTGATGGGCATTGACCCCGGTCTACGCTTTATGGGCTGGGGGATAATTGATGTTGAAGGCAATCGTATAAAGCATGTAGCATCCGGCGTTATTGCCACAGATGGTGCAGAATCAGTTCCGTTGCGGTTGTGTGAGCTTCATGGAGCTTTGCAAAATCTTATCCGGGAATATGCACCGGCAGAAGCGGCTGTTGAGGAAACATATGTCAACAGGAATGGATCTTCGACCTTAAAACTTGGATATGCAAGGGGTGTCGCACTTCTAACCCCGGCTTATGAAGGTCTGCCAGTGGCTGAATATGGCGCTATGATGGTTAAGAAATCAGTTGTGGGCACAGGGGCGGCCACCAAAGAACAAGTAACCATGATGGTAAAGCGCCTTTTACCGGGTGCTGTTATTCATAAAGCGGATGCATCGGATGCTCTGGCTGTTGCGATTTGCCATGCACATCACCGCGCAAGTGCGGCCCATGTGGCTCTTGGAAAGCGAATGGCATGATCGGGCAGTTAACGGGTCTCGTCGGGCAGATTGAAGGGGAACGCTGCATCGTTGACGTGAATGGTGTGGGGTATGTTGTGTCTGCCTCCACACGGACGTTAGGCGAAATCCCTCAACCTCCTTCTGTTGCGCGTCTGCTTATTGAGACGATTGTGCGTGAAGATGCGATCTTGTTGTATGGATTTACGACTTCTGATGAACGCGAGTGGTTTCGTTTGCTGACAACCGTGCAGGGCGTTGGAGCAAAAGTGGCATTGGCGATTTTATCTGCGAATAGCCCCAATGAACTATTATTGGCAATCAATGCTGGAGATCGTGCATCTTTAACGCGTGCTGCGGGTGTAGGGCCGCGTTTGGCCGATCGTATTTTGAGCGAGTTACGCAATAAAGTGGCTAAAATGCCAGTCGGAAGTGTTGCAACATCCGTGCATCTTGGCTCTGATGATACACCTGTTTCAGCCGCCACCAGCAGTGTTGAAAATGATGCATTGCTTGCATTGGGAGGTTTGGGGTTCAGGCGTATTGAAGCATGGCCGATTTTAAAGCGTGTGCTTGCTGAAAATGAAGGCGCTCATCTGGATGTCGTTATTCGGCTTTGTCTGAAAGAGTTGGCACGATGAATGAATACCGTGAGACAGACCCGGAACGCCTGCCAGAAGATAGCGTCGATAGTGGATTAAGACCTGAAACGCTGGCTGATTTTACAGGGCAAAAAGCCAGTCGGGAAAATCTAGCAATCTTTATTGAAGCTGCCAAAGCGCGTGGTGATGCGTTAGACCATGTGTTGCTTCATGGCCCTCCGGGCTTAGGTAAAACGACACTTGCACAAATTGTCTCGCGTGAGCTTGGTGTGGGTTTTCGTGCAACGTCAGGTCCTGTTATTCAACGCGCAGGAGATCTGGCCGCTATTCTCACCAATCTTCAGCCGCGGGATGTGCTCTTCATTGATGAGATCCATCGTCTACAGCCAGCGATTGAAGAAATTCTTTACCCCGCGATGGAAGATTTTCAGCTGGATTTGATTATTGGGGAAGGGCCAGCAGCGCGGTCAGTGCGTATAGATTTATCACCTTTCACTCTGGTTGCAGCGACAACACGTGCAGGCTTGTTGGCAACGCCGTTACGTGATCGCTTTGGTATTCCACTACGCCTTGTCTTCTATACTCCTGATGAACTTCAGGCGATTGTTTCTCGTGGCGCCAAAAAACTTGGGATGCATTTAAACGAAGGCGGAGCGAAAGAAATTGCTCTGCGCTCTCGTGGTACGCCTCGTATTGCTGGGCGCCTGCTGCGACGGGTTCGTGATTTTGCGTTAGTGGCCAAGAAAGCGATCATTGATCGTGACGTGGCTGATGCTGCTTTAGCACGGCTGGAGGTGGATGAGCGCGGCTTGGATGCCATGGATCGGCGCTATCTTCTACGCATTGCTCAACACCATCATGGTGGCCCTGTGGGGGTTGAAACCTTGGCAGCCGGTTTAGCGGAAGCGCGAGATACGTTAGAAGATGTGATAGAGCCTTACTTGATACAGGAAGGTTTGGTGCTTCGAACAGCGCGTGGACGTGTTTTGGGGGAAGCAGGCTGGAGGCATCTTGGATTGGCTCCTCCTGCGAGTCAGGTCGACCTTCTATCGGCTTTATCTCAAGATGAAGAAGCGTCAGATTAAATATAACGCATATGTGATGGAGAAGCTTTTATGGCGACTCATAAAATTCGTTTCAGGGTTTATTATGAGGATACAGATGCTGGCGGGATTGTATATCATGCCCGGTATTTAGGTTTCGCAGAGCGTGCGCGCGGAGAAGCCATGCGCAGTGCAGGGGCCTCCGTTACAGAGCTATTAAACACGTCTGGCTTAGTGTTTGTCGTACGAAAGGTGGATATTCGTTACCGCTCTCCTTTACGACTCGATGATGAAATGGAAATCGAGACTGCCCTTTTGTCCCAGACACCCGCCCGTCTTGTGTTACAACAAACGGTACGGAATTATTCAGGAAGTAACGAAGTGGCGGCTGTATTGGATGTTGAGCTAGCCTGTCTTTCTGCAAAAGATATGAAACCTGCCAAAATTCCGTCGCGTTGGTGTGATGCTATAAAAAAATTGGAGGCTGGAGAGGTCTGACCCACTTTCCTGTTTCCTTGTGACATGCAATTGAAGATAACCCCTCACAGAATTTAAGGGGTAGGATCAGGACAGGAGAGAATAGTGGATCATGGGGTAACGTCGAGCACACTTGGAGCGGTTGGTGCAGCAGGTCTATCGCCTCTGGATCTGTTCTTGCACGCCTCCTTTGTCGTCAAGCTTGTGATGATTGGGTTGGTTCTGTGCAGTATCGGTGTATGGGCTGTTATCGCAGAAAAATTCTTTTTGCTCCGTCGCGTGAATCGTGAAGCAACAGAATTTGAAGATCGTTTCTGGTCAGGTGGCTCTTTAGATGATTTGTATGAATCGGACGGAGCGCGCCCAATGAACCCTATGGCGGCTGTTTTTGGCGCTGCTATGGGTGAGTGGAGACGTTCAGCGCGTATTGCTGGAGCGGATCTTGCACGCGGTGGTGCACGGGATCGTATTGACCGTGCGATTAATATTACGGTTGCGCGTGAAAATGACCGTTTGGGCCGTCACTTGGTCTTTCTTGCTACGACAGGCCCTGTTGCTCCGTTTGTTGGTCTTTTTGGAACGGTATGGGGTATTATGCATGCATTCGGTTCGATTGCGGCGATGCATAATACGAATTTGTCTGTTGTTGCTCCTGGTATTTCAGAGGCATTGTTTGCAACAGCCATAGGGCTTGTTACCGCTATTCCTGCTTATGTTGCTTATAACGTAATTAGCAACTCTCTTGATCTGTTTACAGATCGTATGGAAGCGTTTGGCACGGAATTTGCAGCAATTCTTTCGCGTCAATCAGAAGAGCGCGTTGAACGTGCTGATGCTGTTGCTGACAGGAAGGCTTGAACGATGGGAATGTCTGTCGGAGGAAGAGGGCGCGGTCGTCGTCGGCGGCCTGCTTCGGAAATTAATGTCACGCCACTTGTAGACGTAATGTTGGTGCTGCTCATCATTTTTATGGTGACAGCCCCTATGCTTACAAGCGGGGTTAATGTTGATTTGCCGAAGACAGATGCAAGCCCCGTCAATGCGGACACTAAGCCGATTACGGTTTCTCTCCGAAGTGATGGCAGCATCTTTCTTGGAGATACGCAGGTCACATCGGATCAGCTTCTTCAGCAATTGAAAGCAATGTCATCAAATGATTCCAGTCGGCGTATTTTTGTCCGCGCCGATGCTCACATTGATTATGGCCATGTGATGCAGGTGATGGGACAAATAACATCTGGTGGCTTTACGCATGTGGCTCTGTTAGCTCAGCAGCCATCAAGCGGCCGTTAAGGGAAGGACACTCGCTCGTGGTGCGTCCGCGTCGTTCAGACAGGCGTTGTTTTCGGGCAGCGTTGCTTGGATCTGTTGGGATTCATGCAGCGCTCATCCTGTTCTTCGTCTTGAAAACTCCGTTTCAGAAGCCGCCTGAACCGCCTGAGCCGCCCGCGGTTCAGATGGAGTTTGATACCCCAGGCCCTCCAACTCATCCCATCAAAGCAGAACGCCCTGCACCGAAACCAGCGCCAGCTCCTGCGCCTGTTAAGAATGCTGCGCCTCCTGCACCGACACCGCCTGTGAAGGCCCCAACGGAGGAACCACCACCTCCGCCACCGCCGCCACAGCCTGTTCCACCACCGCCTGAGACGAAACCGGTCAAGCTTCCTCCTATGAAGCTTCCGCCGAAATTAACCTCACCTACGCCAGAAGCAGTGCGGGCTGCGCCTCCACGGCCATCGCCTCCATCTCCTTCTCGTATGGTGGCGCCCCCAAGCCCTCAGACGCATCCAACGGATAAGTTGCCAGATACGCCTAAATTCTCGCACTTTACCCAGCCGAATGCGTCTAAGCATACGCAATCGGATAGCCATTCTTTGTTGGCAACGCTGGATAGTTTCCGCGCGGATCAAAAACAGACCCATTCTCCACACTCGCGGCCTAATCCTCCTCAAGGAGGTGCCCCTGGTGGTGGTGGTGTACCGAATGGGGATATAACTCAGGGGCTCTCAGCGGCTGAGCAAAGAGCAGTTGGTGCCTCTGTAAGGCGTTGTTATACGGAAGATACTGAAGCGCGCGATTATGCGAAGTTTTTTGCACACATGATCGTAACAGTGGATTCCACAGGAGAGGCGCGTTTGGTCAATTTTGCACCAGACACATTAGCTAAAATGAGGTCTGATCCTTCTTATCGTGCTTTTGCAGAACGTGCGCGTGATGCTGTTTTAAGTCCAACTTGTGCTCATTTACCAATCCCTGCCCATCTATTGGGTCGAACGGGTAAAATGCGTTTTGTTTTCAGGCCATAATTCGAAAAAGGAACGAACATGACTTTTATCTCTGATTCTGAGGCCGATGCTTTAAAAGCCTTTTTATCACGCCGCTCAGTGCTTGGCACAACCGCTGCTGTTGGTGGGTTATTAGCGACACCTCTCTCAGCTTTTGCAGCTGGTGCATCCAGTGAAGCTGGCGCTGCTGAGATTACAGTTGATCAGGCGCGCCAAGCGGCAATTCCCATTGTTATTCCAAATTTTGGTGCAGGTTTGGGTGAGCAAATCTCGAATGTTATTTCTTCTGATTTGCAAAGCACGGGCCTCTTCCAGGTGATGAGTGGGGATGTCTCATCTTCATCAACGCCTGATTTTAGCGCGCTTAAAGCTCGTGGGGCCCGTGCAGCTGTTGCTGGGCATGCTGTTGGTTCAGGTAGTGTGCGGGTAGAGATGCGTCTATGGGACGTTGTTTCTGGAGATCAGCTTCAAGGCACCGCTTACACAGCCTCTCAATCCAACTGGCGCCGGATTGCTCATATTATTGCTGATGTGATTTATGAGAGAATGTTGGGAGAAAAGGGATATTTCGATACCCGCATTGCGTACATTGCGCGTACAGGGCCGCGTAAACACCAAATCACACGTTTGGCTTTGATGGATCAAGATGGCGCAAACCAACGTATGCTCACGGGGGGACAATGGCTAACGTTAACGCCACGTTTTAACCCTGTGCGTGATCAAGTAGCGTTCATGTCTTATGCGAATAACCGTCCACGCGTTTATTTGTTTGATCTAGGATCCGGCCGCCAGCAGATGTTGGGTGAGTTTGAGGGGATTTCTTTCGCTCCACGTTTCTCGCCTAATGGAAGTCAGGTTGTTCTGTCCGCAACGCGGGGTAGTGGTTCCGACATTTTTACGGTGGATTTAGGCTCACGCAGCAAACGTCAGTTGACGAATTCTGGGGGCGCTATTGATACAAGCCCTTGCTATAGCCCTGATGGAAGTCAGATTGTTTTCAACTCTGACCGTGGTGGCAGCCCACAGCTTTATATCATGAGTGCATCAGGTGGGGGGGCTCGTCGTATCTCCTACGGTTCAGGTCATTATGGTTCACCTGTATGGTCTCCTCGTGGGGATTTAATTGCCTTTACGCGTATTGGGCATGGTGGCTTCTCATTAGGTGTGATGAATCCTGATGGCTCAGGTGAGCGTATTTTAACGCAAGGCTTTACCGTTGAATCCCCAACATTCTGTCCAAATGGGCGTGTCTTAGCTTTTTGCCGTCAGAGTGCGTCTGGTTCTGGTGGGGCAGGGTTCTCTTCAGGTATTGGCACGATTGATATCACGGGTTTCCATGAACGTCCTATCCGTACCTCGACAGGCGCTTCAGACCCAGCATGGTCTCCTTTGAACGGCTGAAGGTTTCTTCGGGGCACTCATGCGAAACGAATCCTGAATCCCTATGGGGTTCAGGATTTTTTTATGTGATTTTTTTGCCATATTAATGAGATTAAATAAAAAGGCTTTTTTATCTGCCGGGTTGTGGTTAAACCCAAAAAAAATCAAATAAAGACAGGATTTAGCCATTTTTTAGTGGTCTTTTTTGTGTAAAGATGGATGTGAGTATTTTAAAGAAAACATTGTGCTTTCTGTTAACGATTTCTTTATAACGCGATACTTGACGGTATATTGGAGACGTGCGTATTCCAGAAAGGAAGTTGGAGCTTATAGGTCGTTAAAAAGCGACTGAAAAGCGTGCGACGTATTCCACATTTACGGATCTATTTAATAGAACTGTCCTCAAGGTTAAGATTTATGAAGTTACAAGTATTTGGTGCACTTGGTCTTGCACTTGCTTTAGCCGCTTGCTCTAGTGGGAATACTAATGCAGATAACGCTGCAGGTGCGGGCAACACAGCAAATATGCAATCTAACGCTCCTGTCCCAGGCAGCGAAGAAGATCTAGTTGCAAATGTTGGTGATCGTATTTTCTATGAATTGAATGTATCTCACCTTTCAAGTGATGCGCGTGCAACATTAGACAAGCAAGTTGCTTGGTTGCAAAAATATCCACAAGTTAGCGTTCAGATTGCTGGTAACTGCGATGACCGTGGAACAGAAGAGTATAACATTGCTCTAGGTCAGCGCCGTGCCAATGCTGCACGTGACTATCTTGTAGCAAAAGGCATTAGCGCTTCTCGCATTACGACAATTTCTTATGGTAAAGACCGCCCAACGGCAGATGGTGATGATGATTCATCATGGTCACAAAACCGTAACGCAATTACATCAGTACACTGAACTAACAGTTACTTGATGAGTTGACATCTGAAAGGGTCGAGGGAAATATCTCTCGACCTTTTTTGGTTTTTGACCCTTTATAAGCGGTCGTTTTGATGTATCGCGTCTTACGTGTTCAGGAGAGATTAGCCATGGCTGTGTCCCGTTCTATTCGTGTCGTAATGCTGGGAACAGCGCTCTCTTTTATGGCGCCGATGGCATCGGCTTTTGCTCAAGATGAAGCAGGTGCTCTTTCATCACGGGAAGCTATTGTTTTGCAAAATCAGATTGCAGCTTTAAGGCAGCAACTTTCCCAAGCGCAAAATAATGCTTTGGCTGCTCCGTCAAGCTCTTCAGAAGGATCTGTTTCTAAATCTGATGGAAACTTGGTTGCTCAGCTTTTGGATCGTGTTTCTGCTTTGGAAGAGCAAAATCGTCAGATGCGTGGGCAGTTGGATCAACTATCCAATTCCTTCAATCAGGCACAAGCAACTTTATCGAAGAAAATTTCTGATATGCAGTTTGCCGCTCAAAATGGTGGCGGCTCTGCTGCATCCGATGTAGATTCCTCACAAAGTATGGATACAAAGGCCACAAAAACATTATCGGCTCCGGGGGCAGCTGCTACTGGAGGCGAAGTGGCGGCAACACAGCCTAAAACGGCTTTAGAAGCACTGAAGCAAGGAAATAGTGCATTAAGGGCAGGGCGCTATTCTGAAGCAGAAACAGATGCACGCTTTGCAGTGAAGACCGCCAAAACACAAGGCGGCCGCATGGATGCTCAGTTCCTTTTAGGCCAATCTTTAGCAGGACAAAAACAGTATCGTCAGTCGGCTGTTGCGTATTATGATGCCTATGGCAAATCCCCCCGAAGCCCAAAGGCGCAAGATTCTTTATTAGGTGTTGCGGCATCTTTGATAGCTTTGGGAGACAAAAGCTCTGCGTGTCAGGCGCTGGATAAGTTGAAGTCAGAATTTCCATCCCCTACGCCGAGAGTCAAAGCTGCTTCAAAAACCTTTCGTGAGCGTGCAGCCTGCCATTAAGTGTAGTGACACAACAGCCTCTTCACGTAGAGGAGTTTGTTCGCTTAGTTGAAGCGTTAGGGCCATGGCTGCCCGATGTGGAGGATGCTCCCATTGGGGTTGCTGTGTCCGGAGGAGCAGACTCTCTGGCTTTGGCTTGGCTCGCGCGGCAGTGGCGAAAAAATATTGTTGCGTTTGTGGTTGACCATGGATTGAGAGCAGAAGCTGCAGCAGAGGCTCGAGGGGTGGCTCAGCAATTGGCAGCGCTCGGTATAGTCACACACGTTTTAAAGCTTGCTCCATTCCCTTCTGGGCGTATTCAGGAGCGTGCTCGTGATGCACGTTTTGATGCGTTGGAAAAAGCATGTGCTGAGGCTGGATGCATTGATCTGTTGGTGGGGCATCATCTTCATGATCAGGATGAAACGGTCTGGATGAGGTCTGCGGCAGGGAGTGGCTCACACGGTTTGGCGGGTATAGCGCCAGTAAGTATTCGTGGGAGGATCCGTGTCGTGCGCCCTTTATTGAGTGTGCATCCAGAACGTTTGCGAGGGATGTTGCGCAGAATGGGTTTGGATTGGGTTGAGGATCCTTCCAACCATAATCGTCGTTTTGAACGTGTTCGATGGCGTCAGGATTTAACTTCTGACCAACGGCTTCAAAGCCGGGTATGGCAGAGGCAAGCGGATAGCCAACGTAAGAAACAGGATGAAAAGCTGGCGTACCATTTGGCGCAATATGCAACATGGCACGCCGAAGGATGGGTATTTTTGCATAAAGACGGACTTGAAGAACATGCTCTTTCTTCTTTAATCCGGTTGGTTGCAGGCAATAAGTACCGTCCAGCGCGAGAAAAGGTTCAATCTTTGTTAAGGCAGGGGCAAGGAACGCTTGGTGGTGTGACTATGCAACCAGCAGGGCGTTTTGGAGAGGGGGTTCTTTTGGTGCGTGAAGAACGTGCTGTTGAGAAAAAAATCCCTGCTCACTCTTGTCAGGTATGGGATCAGCGATGGCTGTGTAGAGTAGAAGATATTCCAGAAGGAGCACAGATTGGAGCGGTAGGAGACTATGCGGCTCAATATGATGGAAGAAAGTTAGGGGTTCCAGCGAGAGCATTACGTGTTCTGCCAGCTTTGTGGTATGGAAATGAAATAATAAGATTGCCTCAACCCTTGTCTTTGAGTGAAGAGACCTCATTTATATGGGCAGGAAATGTTCCAATAACGGGTGAAAACCCTGTTGCTTTGTAAAAACTATGTCATAATATATACTAAATCCCTTTATTTTGCTCTGTTAGGGCTAGGATCAGGGGCGAGATGTCCTATCTTATAAAGAGAAGTGTAATAGTGATGCCGGCCTGTGTGACAGATGAGGCCAAGACTACATCTAAGAAACAGTCTGAAGGACGACAGAGAACGAGATGAATAATTTAGGCCGTAATGTTGCGATCTGGGTGGTTATCATCACGGTTGGAATGGCAGTCCTGACTGCGTTTCAGCCAGGGGGCGGTAGTCATGCTACACAACAGATTGCATATTCAGATTTTATTCATGATGTAGGGGAGCATCAGGTTCGTTCTGTTGTGATCCAGGAACAGAATATTACTGGAACATTGACGAACGGAACATCTTTCGAGACGTATGCCCCTCTTGATCCGACATTGCCTGCCCGATTGACAAGTTCCGGTGTAGAAGTAACAGCCAAGCCCTTAGAGAATGGTGAAAATCCAATTCTGCGGTATATTGGTGCGTATCTTCCAATGCTCTTGTTGATTGGTCTTGGCTTTTTGGTGTTCCGTCAAATGCAAGCCGGGGGTGGCCGTGCAATGGGGTTTGGTAAATCCCGTGCGCGTTTGCTTACTGAGAAAACAGGTCGTGTGACGTTTGCGGATGTAGCTGGGATTGATGAGGCAAAGTCAGAACTTGAAGAAATTGTTGAGTTTTTGAAAGACCCTCAAAAGTTTACCCGTCTTGGTGGAAAAATTCCTAAAGGGGCTCTTCTTGTTGGCCCTCCAGGAACAGGTAAAACGTTGTTGGCCCGTGCTATTGCAGGTGAAGCCAATGTTCCGTTCTTTACCATTTCTGGTTCAGACTTTGTTGAGATGTTCGTCGGTGTTGGTGCGTCTCGTGTTCGTGATATGTTTGAACAGGGTAAGAAATCAGCGCCTTGCATCATCTTTATTGACGAAATTGATGCCGTAGGTCGCCATCGTGGAGCCGGTCTTGGGGGTGGTAATGATGAGCGTGAACAAACATTAAACCAGATGCTGGTTGAGATGGATGGTTTTGAAAGCAATGAAGGAGTGATCCTGATTGCAGCGACAAACCGTCCAGATGTTTTGGATCCTGCATTATTACGTCCGGGGCGTTTTGACCGTCAGGTTGTCGTGCCTAACCCAGATGTTGCTGGTCGTGAGAAAATCTTGCGTGTACATATGAAGAAAGTGCCTCTTTCTTCGGATGTTGATCCAAAGATTATAGCGCGTGGAACTCCGGGCTTTTCGGGTGCGGATTTGGCCAACCTTGTAAATGAGGCAGCTCTGATGGCTGCACGGCAAGGACGCCGCACTGTAGGCATGGCTCAGTTTGAAGAAGCTAAAGATAAGGTCATGATGGGTGCGGAACGTCGTTCCATGGTGATGACCGAAGATGAAAAGCGGGCTACGGCCTATCATGAAGCTGGTCATGCTATTTGTGCTCTCTTCACACCAGGAAGTGATCCCATTCATAAAGCAACGATCGTACCGCGTGGTCGTGCTCTTGGCTTGGTGATGACACTGCCTGAAAAAGATAATATTTCTTACAGTCGCAAGTGGTGTTTAGCGCGGTTAGTGATTGCGATGGGTGGTCGTGTCGCAGAAGAGATTATCTTTGGGCCGGAAGAAGTCAGCGCAGGCGCATCGGGTGATATTAAGAGCGCAACAGACCTTGCCCGTCGCATGATCACGGAGTGGGGAATGAGTGATAAGCTCGGTATGATCGCTTATGGTGATAACGGGCAGGAAGTTTTTCTTGGTCATTCTGTTGCTCAAAACAAAAATATTTCTGAGCAGACAGCCCGTGAAATTGATAAGGAGATTAAGTCTCTTATTGATACCGCCTACCAACAGGCACATCATCTGTTGCTAACGCATATTGATGATTTGCACCGCCTTGTTGCTGCCATGTTAGAGTATGAAACTCTTACGGGTGATGAAGTTGGTCGCGTTATTCGTGGCGAGCCAATTGAGCGGTCTGATGATGATGAACAGATGCCAGATAATCGTCGACCATCTGTGCCAACAACACGGCCTGAAGCATTTGATCCTGCGCCTCAAGCAGGTTAACTAGACGTCAATCGCACCAAAAGGCGCGTCATCAAGGAGTCTCCTTGGTGCCGCGCCTTTTTTATTATTGAAGATTAAAGATAGGATGTGCTGAGAAATGGCCAATAAACGGTCTTTATTTGGAACCGATGGTATTCGCGGAACGGCTAACTCTGCGCCGATGACCGTTGAAGTTGCACAGAAACTGGGTCAAGCGGCTGGCCTGTATTTTATGCGAAGTGAAAACCGTCGTCATAGTGTTGTTCTAGGTAAAGATACGCGTTTATCAGGCTATATGCTGGAATGTGCGCTTGTCGCAGGATTTTTGTCCGCCGGGATGGATGTTATTCTGGTTGGTCCTCTTCCGACCCCTGCTATCGCCATGTTGACGCATTCGTTGCGTGCAGATTTAGGCGTGATGATTTCAGCCTCTCATAATCCTTTTACAGATAATGGTATTAAGCTTTTTGGCCCGGATGGGTTTAAGCTATCAGATGGGGTTGAGGCTGATATTGAGGCTTTGATGGCAGAAGATCTGTCAGACCGTCTTGCGTCTCCAGCTGAAATTGGCAAAGCCTCGCGTTTAAATGATGCTGCTGGACGATATATTGAAAACGCTAAAGCATCTTTCCCGCGTGGCTTACGTCTGGATGGTTTGAAGATTGTGATAGACTGCGCGAATGGTTCAGCCTATCGCGTGGCACCTAAGGCTTTGTGGGAGCTTGGGGCTGAAGTTATCAAAATTGGAACGAACCCTGATGGGTTAAATATTAATGACGGTGTGGGGTCTACGCATCCCGAACAACTATGCGCCGCAGTGAAGGAGCATAAAGCTGATTTTGGGATCGCCCTTGATGGTGATGCTGATCGTGTTTTGATTGCAGATGAAAACGGTAATCTTGTTGATGGTGATCAGATCTTGGGGTTAATCGCCACATTCTGGAAGCAACATGATCGCTTGAATGGTAATATTGTTGTTGCAACAATTATGTCCAATATGGGGCTTGAAAAGGCTCTTAAAAAAGAGGGGCTGGAATTGCAACGCACGGCCGTTGGCGATCGGTATGTTGTTGAGCGGATGCGTGAAATAGGAAGTAATCTTGGTGGTGAACAGTCAGGCCATATGGTTCTTTCTGACTATGCAACAACGGGGGATGGCCTGATTGCAGCATTACAAGTGCTGGCTGTTTCTGTTGAAACGAAAAAGCCCGCGAGTGAGATTTGTAAGTTCTTTGAACCTTATCCTCAGTTGTTAAAGAATGTGCGGTATACTGGGGAAAGCCCTTTAAAAAATCCAAGTATAGAAAAAGTAAAACAGTGGGCTGAAGAAAGGCTTGCTGGCCGTGGGCGTTTGGTATTGCGCGCGAGCGGAACGGAGCCTCTTATTCGTGTTATGGTAGAGGCAGAAGATGCTGCTTTGGTTGAAGACGTTGTTGATACGGTTTGCGATGCTATTCGTGAATTGACAGGGGAATAAGGTGGATGCACGGCCGTGTTCTTACGATAGCAGGAAGTGACTCCGGGGGGGGCGCAGGCATACAGGCTGATCTAAAGACGATTACGGCTTTAGGCGGCTTTGGCATGAGTGCGATTACGGCTCTTACCGCACAAAACACGGTTGAGGTTAAAGAGGTTCATACCGTGCCGGTGTCGTTTATTCGGAAACAGATTCAGGCTGTGGTTACGGATCTCGGGGTAGATTGTTTTAAAACAGGTATGTTGGCATCCGCAGAGATTGTTCATGCGGTAGCGGATGAGTTGGATAACTGGAAAGGGATACCACTTGTTTTAGACCCGGTTATGGTGTCGACAAGTGGCTCGTCTCTTTTAGCACCTGATGCCATCAGTGCGGTGATAGAGCGGTTATTGCCACGCAGCACTATTGTAACCCCTAATATTCCTGAAGCAGAAATGATGACAGGGATTGAGATTAAAACTTTGTCGGATATGCGGAGAGCAGCGGCTATCTTACAGCAAAAGGGTGCAAATTCTGTATTGCTGAAAGGGGGGCACCTTGAGAGCGATACATTAATTGATCTTTTGGTTTTAAAAAATGGTACTGAAATAGTTTTAACAAGCACAAAGATAAAAACGCGGCATACACATGGAACAGGGTGCACACTTGCGAGTGCGATTGCTGTTGGGGTAGCGCAAGGATATGCCGCGGAAAAGGCTGTTCGTCGTGGGAGCGATTATTTACGACAAGCATTGTTAAACGCTCCCGGATATGGGCACGGTCATGGACCAGTAGATCATGGGGTGACGGTTCAAGAATATTGGAAGACTATTAAATAAGTGCAGGTGAAGTGGTGCTTTGCAGAGGGGGTGTTTGAGGGAAATGGTTAGGGATTTTCTTAATATGAGGTAGAGTTGTACTTAATTCGTTTTGTAGAACATATCCACGCCCCCACACAGTAGTAATCAAGTTCTGTGCACCGGCTTTTTGAAGTTTTCTTCTTAATTTGCAAATAAAGACATCAATAATTTTCATTTCAGGCTCATCGATACCGCCATATAAATGATTGAGGAATGCATCCTTAGTCAGAACGGAGCCTTTGCGGATTACAAGAAGTTCTAAAATAGCATATTCCTTACCCGTGAGGTAAAGGGGCTGGCTATTGATGGAAACGTTTTTACTGTTAAGATCCAGTTCTAGATTGCCAATAGTTAAGCGTGGTTCTGAAAAGCCACGAAAACGACGCGCTACTGCTTGTAAGCGAGCAACAAGTTCACCAGTATCGTAAGGCTTAGTCAAATAATCATCAGCACCAAGTGAAAAAGCTTTGATTTTAGCTTGAGGGCGTAAAAGACCGGATAGAATAATAATAGGTGTTGTAATCTTTGCGGCACGAGCCCGGCGGATCACCTCATACCCTTCGATATCTTCAAGCAATAGTTCTAATACGACCACATCATAATCATAGTGGCGAAGCATATCGATTGCTTCTTCACCGGACGTTGTATGATCCACCATGAAAGATGCTGTCCGCAACATGAGAGTAAGGTTGTTGGAAGATTGAAGGTCATTATCGACAAGAAGAATACGCATTTTTTAACTCCTGAACTTATGAACAAATTATTACAACCAAAGATTGTATTTGTCGATAAAAAACAACAAAAAATCACAAAAAGAATTAATCTTTCAATTTTGGGTTGTGGTTATTAAGCGCTTTTTAAGGGTTGTATGGTTTGTTTGATGAGAGATGAGGTGGATATAAATTGCTTATTTTCAATGAATTAGATGGCTTTAGACAAAAATTTTCAGACATGAAATCTAATCATGCCTTTGGTGTTGTTCATAATGTCCGTGGATTGTGTTTAACGATTCGTGGGCTTGAGAGAATCATCTCTATTGGGGATAGGGTTACAATAAAATCACGTAACAATGATTATATACAATCTGAGGTTGTGTCTTTTGATAATGATCAGGCCACAGTGATGGTCTTTGGTTCTTTGGAGGGAATTGGGCCCGGTTGCGAAGCGCAGATTACATTGCAGGCTAGTTTGGCCCCCGAGTTGAAGGTGAGCGATGCGTGGTTAGGCCGTATTGTAGATCCTTTGGGAAGGCCGATAGACGGACAAGGGGCATTGTGTGCAGACGAATATGGTCAGCCGTTGAAAGCACTTCCTCCAGATCCGGCTTTGCGGGCCCGGTTGGGAGAGCGCATTGATTTAGGGGTAAGGGCGTTGGACGTTTTTACAACATGCCGGCAAGGGCAAAGATTGGGGCTTTTTGCAGGGTCTGGTGTTGGGAAATCTACTTTGCTGTCTATGTTGGCGCGTGGAACAGAATGTGATGTAGCCGTTATTTCACTGGTGGGAGAGCGTGGACGAGAGGTTCGGGAGTTTATAGAAGATAGTTTAGGTGAAGAGGGGCTAGCGCGGAGTGTGGTCGTTGTCGCAACATCTGATGCTCCACCCTTGATGCGACGGGATGCAGCCGTTTCAGCAATGACAATTGCAGAATATTTCCGTGACCAAGGAAAATCAGTTCTTCTGCTGATGGATAGCGTAACGCGTTATTGCATGGCACTTCGTGAGATTGCGCTTTCATCAGGGGAGCCACCAGCAACGCGCGGGTATCCTCCATCTGTTTTTGCTGATCTGCCTAAATTATTGGAGCGTGCTGGCCCGGGATATGCGCATCAAGGGATGATAACGGCGCTATTTACCGTTCTTGTTGAAGGAGACGACCATAATGAACCTGTGGCCGATGCTGTAAGAGGTATTTTAGATGGTCATATTGTTTTGGATCGACGCATTGCAGAGCAGGGACGTTATCCAGCAATTGATGTTTTGCGTTCCTTATCGCGCTCTGTCCCAGGATGTCATTCTGTAAAAGAAACATATTTGGTGAAGAAAGCCCGAAGTATTATGGCTATCTATGACCGTATGGCCGATATGATTCGTTTGGGAGCTTATAAAGATGGTGCAGATCTGGAGGTAGATGAAGCCATTCGTATCATGCCTGCTTTAAAATTATTTCTTAACCAGATGAAAGATGAAAGAACGGGTATCAATGATGCCTTTGAACAGCTGGCTCAGATTTTGAGTGAGGAAGAAAGTAGTGTGTCCTCATGAGGTCGGTGGATCAATCAGGCCCGTTGGAATCTTTATATAAACTTCGTTCTGACGAGTGTGATCAAATAGAACAGGTCTTTACATCTTATCATTTAAAAGAAAGAGAGGCGGAATCTCTTTGGAGAAGGTCTCTTCAAATTAAAAAGGAAGAACAGGAAAAAGCAGAAAATGCGCAGCGTTCAGGAGACGAGGCATCTATACAGGAGTTTAGTGTGTGGTTGCCCTATGGGCAAAAAGAAATCGAAGAAACATATAAGAGGTATCAAAAGGCCAAAGGAGAGTGTGAAGTCGCACATCAAGAGTTAATACAGGCTCAGGCTGCCCTTCAAGCTGTTGAGAAATTAAGAGAGCAGCATAAAGTGGCTGATGTACGTGCGAGTTTGCTAAAAGAGCAAATGATTTTGGATGAAATAGCCTTACGGCATTTTATCAGACGCAGTTACTTTTAATACGTGCGATAAATGTTGCCGTGTTCCAATAAGAGCGCATGTAACGGGGTGCTCTTTATCTCTGACAAAAGCGATGAGAAGTTCGGCATTACTGGGGAATAGATCGCTCTCCAGATAGAGAACCGGCGCCATTTCTTTCGTTTTCTCAGCAGTTTCGGCTGCGTGAGATAATAGGCGAGTGATTGCCTTCTCTAAGGCTGGTATGATGATTTCATGGGGAGAGGGATGCTCTGGTGCATGAGAAGAGACAAGCTCTGTCCAGCCCTCTTTTGTGACGAAAACAGGTATTCCGTCTGGAGGTGTTTGTCGTTCAGCGCGTAGGATAAGACCTGTCTGTGCAAGAGTAATAATATCGATGGCAGGGAAGAGAGAAGGGTCAAGAGAGATCGACATAATGCGCTTTGAATATAAAATACTGGGGAAAGACCTCTCTATGAAGAGCTCATAGAGAGGAACGTAGGGATGGTTATTTTGTAATCCACTCGCCTGAACGCATGAGAGGAGTACGGTTCCCATCTTTAATGCCATCGAGGTCGATTTGGTCTGACCCGATCATCCAGTCAATGTGAATGAGAGAGTCATTTGCGCCACGTTTTAAGAGTTGTTCTGGGGATAGGCCATCTACATCATGCATACATGAGGTGTAAGCCTGCCCTAAAGCAATATGACTGGAGGCATTCTCATCAAAAAGGGTGTTGCGGTAGAGAATACCACTTTGAGAAATAGGAGAAGAGTGGGGAACGAGTGCTACTTCTCCAATTCGGCGTGCTCCGTCATCTGTATTCAATATGCGCTGAAGAACATTTTCCCCTTTGCTCGCATGCGCTTCGACAATACGGCCTTCCTCAAACGTGACAGAAATTTCATCAATTAAAGAACCTTGATGAAAAAGAGGCTTGGTGCTGCTGACATGCCCATCCACACGATTGCAATGAGGTGTGGTGAAAATTTCTTCTGTTGGGATATTAGGGTTACAGACAACTCCATTAAGTGCTTTCTCAGCTCCACCAGTCCATGCATGGCCATCTGCGAGGCCGACGGTTAGGTCTGTTCCCGGGCCTGAGAAATGCAGCGCATCGAAGCGCGTTTCATCCATGTATTTGGCTCGTGCATGAAGCCGGGCATTATGTTCTTTCCAAGCCTGAACGGGGTCTTCTTGATCTACGCGAGAGGCTTTAAAGATACCATTCCACAGAGCCGCGAGAGCATCTTTTTCGGAAAGGTCAGGAAAAACCTGCATGGCCCAAGCAGGTGTCGCGCAGGCAATGATGTTCCAATTGACCGCAAATTGTGTAATGAGTTCCATCGCTGGGCGATTAGCTTTTGAGTTTGCTTTGTTTGCGCGTGCAATGCGTTCTGGATTTTGTTCGGCAAGGAGAGTGGGGTTGGCACCAGTGATGGCCATACGCGCGGCTCCTTCACGGAACGCACGAGCAATACCATCGGCCATCCATGTGGGGGCGATATCAAAAGCATCATCAGAAGCGTACATGTAACGTGCAAGTGTAGCTTCATCATCAGCGTAAAAAGTCGTAACTAAAGAAGAGCCAGCTTTATAGGCATGCTCTGTAATGCGGCGTATCAAAGGAACGGCATCAAGGGGAGCGGTAATAAGAAGCTGTTGCCCTGGTTGAACGTTTAAACCAATACGAACAGCAACTTCAGCTAAGCGATCAAGAAGTTGTTCATGAGAAAAATGAGAAGACACAGGCACGTTTGACTCTCTATGGGTTGGGTTCATTTTTCTCATCGTGACGGTTGGAGAGCAGAAGTTCAAGGCTTGAAAATGCCTCTGATAAAGACAGAAGGGAATTTAATGTGTGTCGTTGTAATATTAAGAGTGACATATGAACCCGGGATTACATATTTTCTCGGATAATCCTTCACTTGATCAACGGCCTTTTGATGTTGCTGTTGTGATGCCAAGCTTGCTTCGGCCTTCGTTAAAGCGAGCGGTTGAATCTGTTTTTGCGCAGCATGGGAATCTACGTGTCCAAATTATGATCGGTGTGGATACTACACCGCCCGAGGATGCTTTATTGGTCTTAGAAGAAGCTTTTCGTGAACGCCCGAAAGATTGGGTTATTAATGTACTTTGGCCCGGCTATTCGACGTCCCAACGTCATGGAGGGTTGGGGCGTGCGAAAGATGGAGGTGTCCTGAGGAGTGTGCTTAGTCAGTTATCAAACGCACCTCGGATTGCTTATTTAGATGATGATAATTGGTGGGCACCCCATCATCTTCAGACATTGCTAGCCGCTATTGAAGGGTATGATTGGGCATGGGCTGGCCGTTGGTTTGTTCATCCCAAAACGCAGAGACCAATTTGTGAAGATCAATGGGAATCTGTCGGTCCAGGAGGCGGTATTTTCCGAGAAACGCAGGGCGGCTTCGTTGACCCAAATTGTTTAATGATTGATCGGACGCGTGTTCCAGAGGCGTTGGATTTGTGGAATCATCCAATGGCAGAAGATAAAACGCAACTCACAGCAGATCGGAATGTGTTTCGGTGGCTTAAAGAACGATCAGGTAGGCCAACGGGTGAATATTCATCATTTTATGTGGTGCGAGAAACAGATGGAATGCAGCCATTCCGTTTAAGATTTATGGGAGATTTATGGGAAAAGTCTGGGGAAGTTTAATTCCCCTAGACATTAGCAATTACATTGAACGAATGGTGCTGCGGCGTGGACGACGTTGTTGTCTTTGTTCGTCGAGAGGGCGTTGAGCACGTGAAGCTGCACGGGCTTCTCTCTCTTTGGCCGCTGTTTTTAATTCAATTTCCAATTCGCGAATGCGTTTTTGGATACTTTCTTTTAAAGCTGGGGATGTATGAGACTTCATGGATCCCAAAGTTTCTTTGAGGTCGCGAAGTTGTTTTTCTTTTTCCGCGTAGTTACGGCGGATCGGTTGATTGTCGGACAACTGTCCTTGAAAAGCACGCATTTTTAAAATCTTTCAGCACGAAACAACAAAGAAATGTCGTTCATGGCATGAACGACAAATGAAACATGATCTACGCTTCACGATCTCTGAAAGGTTCATGGTTTCTGGGAAGAACGAGTGTTCTCCCCAAGTATTTTCAGGACTTTCCTGAAAGAATACTTTGCAGAGTATCTATAAGACGTTTGCAAGCCTCATCAGTTCCAATTGTGATGCGCAACCAGTTTTGAATGCGTGGTGTTGAGAGGTGTCGCACAATGATGGAGCGCTCGCGTAAAGCCTTGGCAAGTTCTCCCGCCTGATGTTCAGGATGATGGACGAGAATAAAATTGGAACGGGAAGGTAAGACGTCAAAACCTAATTGGCGCAGTGCAGGAATAAGTGTTTCTCGTGTTTGAATGACGCGAGCGGTAATCTTGTCTAACCATTCTTTATCTTTAATGGCAGCAATGGCTCCAGCCTGCGCTGGGCGAGAGAGAGGATAAGAATTAAAGCTGTCTTTAACGCGATTTAGCCCTTCGATGAGTTCGGGTGAGCCTATTGCAAAACCAACGCGTAACCCGGCAAGTGCGTAAGATTTTGAGAGAGTTTGCACAATCAGAAGGTTGTCGTGCTTTTTGGTCAGCTCTATGGCTGAATCAGCTCCAAAATCCACATAGGCTTCATCAATCAGAACGGTTCGGTCTGCATGCTGGCGAGCAAGGTGAGCAATTTGGTCTAAAGATAAGGTCAGCCCGGTATTGGCGTTGGGGTTTGCAATAACGATTCCCCCGCAAGGGCCTTTATAATCTTCAATATCGATTTCAAACCGTTCATTGAGAGGGAATTGTTGGAAGGGCTGGCCGAAAAGCTCACAATAAACAGGATAAAAACCGTACGTGATGTCTGAAAATAAAAGAGGGGCATCATCATGAAAAAGTGCGCGAAAAGCATGCGCCAAGACTTCGTCTGAGCCGTTACCCACAAAAACATTCTCTGTTGAGACATTAAAGCGTTCTGCTATGGCGTGACGGAGTTCTGTTGCCGTAGGGTCTGGGTATAGGCGTAAGTCATCTGACGCAGCAGAACGAATGGCTTCCAGCACTTTTGGGCTGGGGCCATAAGGGGATTCATTGGTGTTGAGTTTGATAAGATCTGCAACTTTGGGCTGCTCCCCAGGAACATAGGGGTGCAGATCGTGAACACGTTTGTTCCAGAAGCGGCTCATGCTTTTACTCCATTAAAGAGAGACATCATATTTTGACGTTCTGCAAAGTCCCGTGCAGATACGCCGTCTATGTCTTTAAGATCTGGGTTGGCTCCTCTTTCCAAAAGGAAACGCGCCATATCTTCACGGCCAAACATAATGGCGAACATTAAAGGGGTGCGCCCTGAGAAATTGGCATGATCAATGTGAGCGCCATGTTCTAATAAAAGAGTCGCAATATCGATTTGGCCTTTAAAAGCTACCCCAGACAGAGCTGTCGCTCCCTTAAGGTCAAGCACATTAGGGTTCGCACCATTTTTAAGTAAAAGCTGAACCGCATCAATGTTGCCATTATATGAGGCAACAATTAACGCCGTATAACCCCGGCTGTCGGCCGCATCAATGGTCATGCCAGCATCAAGGAACTGCTGCAATAAATCATGATTCCCATCCCGAGCGGCATCAACGAACAAGGCTGTAATTTGTTCAGGAGTGAAGTTGGTATCTGGGTGGCTCATGGTTCATTTAGTTCCCGTATAAAAGGGGTAATGTGTTTATATAAGATTAGGTTAGCCTGTTACGGAGTGACGCGAAAGAGTAAGTGTTTCTCCAGACTCCAGAGCGATAAAGGGCTTGGGGTTTCCCCGCATTGCTAAGTTTAAACGAGCGACTGGTTCTAGAATTGGTTCATCTGTGAGCTGAAAGGTTCCAAAATGGATCGCAAGGCCATGTTCTGCGTTAAGAGTCTTGAAGGCCATGACCGCTTCTTCTGGGTTCATGTGTTGAGAGCGAAGAAGCGAACGAGGGGAATAAGCTCCAATCGGGAGGATCGCGAGGTCCTGTCGAGGCCATTTTTGATGGATCGCATCAAAGTGATAGCCCCATGCCGTATCCCCTGCAAAAAAGACACACTTCTTTTCCGTTTGGATCATGAATCCGCCCCATAATGCCTTGTTTGTGTCAAAGGGAGTGCGAGCACTGTTGTGAAGCGCTGGCGTGGCACTAATTGAAAAACCATTCTCAAGAGCAATATTTTCCCACCAATCAAGTTCGATAATTCGAGAAAGACCTGCTTTGGCGAGGTGCTTTCTGTTCCCGGGCAGAGAAATGCATAAAATATCTTTATTTTTGGCCAGAACTCGCAAAGAGGGAAGATCCATATGATCGTAATGGCAGTGAGAAACTAGAATAAGATCAATCGGGGGGAGTTTTTCTAAGGCGATGCCAGGTGGGATCACTCGTTTGGGGCCAAAATGGCGGAATGGTGAGCATCTTTCAGAGAAAATCGGGTCTGTTATGATCCGAAATGGCGGAGCATTTCTCTGACCGAATTGTAAAAGCACGGTAGAATGACCGATGAACGTTGCGGTGTATTCTCCTGCGAGTGGGGTGGGTAAATCATGCTGAGGAGGAATGGGCAGATCGCTGGGCCAACGAGGGCGATTTTTAAGTTGCCATTTTAAAATATTATAAGCTTTGCGGAATGGATTCTTTTTTGCAACAGTGTTGCTTAAAGTCCATTCTTGGGGGTTGGTGTAGTGGTTTCCATCAAAGTGGAGAGGCATTTTTTTAAGCACAAGATCGTGTTTCACAATAAGGTTTACTTGTCAGGCATTGCTTATATAGCGATATCGGGTCATGCCCTTATATGAGAAGGGCGAGAACATAATTCTAGTTCGTTCTCGTTCGTCACAAGCCGGAGACTTCAATACCGATGAGTAAGTTACCAGAGCTCGGTATCAATACCATCCGCACACTATCTATGGACGGTGTCGAGCGTGCGAATTCGGGACACCCCGGAACCGCGATGGCTATGGCGCCAGCTATGTATGCCCTTTGGCAGCATGACCTAAATTATGATCCGGCTGACCCGCTATGGCCAGCCCGTGACCGCTTTGTTCTATCAATCGGCCACGCATCAATGCTTTTATATTCGACGCTGTATTTGACAGGCGTTCGTGATATTGAAAATGGCAAAGTTATTGATCGTCCGGCTCTTACCGTTGAAGATCTAAAACATTTCCGCCAGTTGGATTCACGGACCCCAGGTCATCCTGAGTATCACTTTACCGCTGGAGTAGAGACAACAACTGGCCCGCTAGGGCAGGGTTGTGGAAACTCGGTCGGTATGGCGATGGCTCAGAAATGGCTCTCTGCCACGTATGATCGTCCAGGATTTAAGCTCTTTGATTATCACGTCACAACATTCTGTGGTGATGGTGATATGATGGAAGGTGTTGCTTCTGAAGCTGCGTCCACAGCTGGACATCTTGGCCTAGGGAATTTGACTTGGGTTTATGACTCAAACCATATTTCAATTGAAGGGTCGACCGATCTTGCGCTGACAGAAGATGTCGCGAAAAGATTTGAGGCCTATAATTGGCATGTTCAGACGCTTGATGATGGCAATGATGTTGCTGCTATCCTTAAAGCTCTTGAAGCCGCTAAAAAAGTTACAGACCGTCCAAGCATGATCGTTCTAAAGACGATTATTGGTTACGGTGCTCCTCATAAAGCCGGTACAGCTGAGGCTCATGGTGAACCTTTGGGGGCAGAAGAACTTAAAGGTGCCAAGGCAGCTTATGGCTGGCCTAAAGATGCTCCTGAGTTCTATGTTCCCGAGGGCGTGCTAGAGCATTTTGCTGATGGAATTGGCAAGCGCGGGGCAAAAGCTAATTCGGAATGGCGTGAGCTTTTTGCAAAATATAGCAAAGAATATCCGAAAGAAGCCAAAGAACTTGAAGCGATCTTTGCGCATCGTCTTCCTGAAGGGTGGGATAAGGATATTCCAACATTCCCAGCTGATGCTAAGGGGATTGCTTCTCGTGCAAGTTCAGGTCAGGTTCTGAACGCTGTTGCAAAAAATCTGCCATGGATGATTGGTGGATCTGCGGATCTAACACCATCAACAAAAACAGATATTAAAAATGGCGGTTCTTTCCAGCCTCCTCAATGGAATGGAACATATGCAGGTCGGAACATCCATTTTGGTGTTCGTGAACATGCTATGGGATCAATTTGTAACGGTATCGCACTTTCCGGTATCCGTGCTTATGGATCGGGCTTCTTCATTTTCTCAGATTATATGAAGGCACCAGTTCGTCTTTCAGCGATCATGGAACTGCCTGTTCTTTATATTTTCACGCATGATTCAATTGGTGTTGGTGAAGATGGCCCAACACATCAACCGATTGAACAGCTTGCTCAGCTTCGCGCAACGCCTGGACTAATGACCATTCGTCCATCTGATGCAAACGAAGTTGCTGAAGCATGGCGTACTATTATTCCATTAACGCATAAACCTGGTGTTCTGGTGTTAAGTCGTCAGAATTTGCCAACACTTGATCGTACAAAATACGCACCGGCTTCAGGCCTTGCAAAAGGTGCTTATGTTTTGGCGAGCTGTGAAGGTAAGCCAGACGTGATTTTGATGGCTTCTGGATCTGAAGTTTCTCTTGTTGTTGATGCTTATGAGAAGCTAACAGCAGAAGGTGTTAAGGCGCGGGTCGTTTCGATGCCAAGTTTTGATCTCTTTGAAGATCAAAGTCAGGAATATCGTGATTCTGTCCTTCCTCCAGATGTAATTGGCCGTGTTGCTGTTGAGCAGGCCGCTGCCTTTGGTTGGGATCGTTATGTTGGTTTGGGTGGCAAGATTATTGCCATGAATTCATTTGGTGCATCTGCTCCCGGTGCTGCTGTGATGAAGAAATTCGGCTTCACACCAGAAGCTGTTTATGAAGCAGCGAAACAGCAAGTCGCTCGTAGCAAGTAAGGAGAGAAACCATGGCTGGTACATCTAATACCAGCCCCTCAAGGGGGGCTGATTCTATCCGTAAGTTAGGAGAGTATAAACAATCTCCATGGCTGGATTTTATTCAGCGTAGCTATACGGAAAGTGGTAAGCTTAAAGGCCTTGTCGATTTAGACGACCTTCGCGGCGTAACATCTAATCCAGCGATTTTTGAAAAAGCGATTGGTTCTGGTACGGATTACGATCCTCAGATCAATGAATTGTTGGCAAAAGATGCTCTTCCTCCAGGAGAGCTATATGAAACGCTGGCAATTACAGATATCCGTGCAGCATGTGCGGTTATGCACCCAGTGTTTGAAAAGACAAAAAAGATTGACGGGTATGTCAGTCTTGAAGTTTCTCCATATCTTGCTTTTGATACAAAAGGTACGATTGAAGAAGCACGTCGTCTTTGGAAAGAAGTTGATCGTGATAACCTCATGATCAAAATTCCTGGTACGAAAGAAGGCACTGTAGCGGTTCGTGATGCTATTGAAGATGGTATCAATGTTAACGTTACACTTCTTTTCGCTTTAGATGCCTATAAAGCTGTTCTTGAAGCTTATATTTCTGGTTTGGAAGCTCGTGCAGCTAAAGGCGAAAGTGTCGCCGATATTGCAAGTGTGGCTTCATTCTTTGTGAGCCGTATTGATGGCAAGATCGATGCTGAAATTGATCGTCGTGTCGCAGCGGGTGATAAAGACGCGGAAGCTTTAAAGGCACTTCGTGGTAAAGTTGCGATTGCAAATGCAAAGCTTGCATATCAGCACTATCTTGAAGTGACTAAAAGCCCACGTTGGCAAGCACTAGCTCAAAAAGGTGCTCAGCCTCAACGTCTGCTTTGGGCAAGTACAGGCACAAAAGATAAAGCCTATTCTGACGTTCTGTATGTTGAAGAATTGATTGGTGAAAACACCGTCAATACTATTCCGCCAGCAACGTTTGATGCGTTTCGCGATCATGGTAAAATTCGTGCCAGCCTCATTGAAAATGTTGATGCGGCCCGTCAGGTTCTAGCGGATGCTAAACGTTTAGGTTTAGATTTGGACGGTGTTACATCAACATTGGTTGTTGAAGGTTGTGCCGCTTTCTCAAAATCCTTCGACACGCTTTTAGGGGCTGTAGCCGCTAAGCGGGAGGCAGTGCTGGGAAAACGGTTACTCCACGTCAGCGCTGATCTTCCCTCAGAGCTGCGCGATATCGTTGCAGAAGCTGAGGCGACGTGGAGTACGGAAGGTCTTGTTCGCCGCCTTTGGAAAAAGGATGCATCGGTTTGGACAAATGGGCCAGAAGCTAAGTGGCTTGGATGGTTGAATATCGTTCAGGAACGTTTAGCTCATGTTGATGAACTAGAAACATTAGCGCGAGATGTTAAAGCGCGTGGTTTCTCGGATGTTCTTCTTTTGGGTATGGGCGGATCAAGCCTTGGCCCTGAAGTTTTAGAGAAAACATTTGGTCAAAAAGCGGGTTGGCCAAAACTACATGTCCTAGATAGTACAGACCCTCAGCAAGTCAGTACTTTTGAAAAAGCAGTAGATGTTAAAAAGACGCTCTTTATTGTGGCCAGTAAGTCTGGTGGCACGTTAGAGCCTAACATCTTATTTGCTTATTTCTGGGATGTGGCCAAGAAAGCGTTGGGAAAAGATCCTGGTGATAACTTTATCGCCATTACAGATCCTAACTCCCACATGCAGGACGTCGCTAAAGAACATCATTTTTGGCGCACATTCTTTGGTGACCCGGCAATCGGTGGACGTTTCTCTGTTCTTTCTAACTTTGGACTGGTTCCTGCTGCGGTAAGCGGGATTGAGGTTCGTAAGTTCTTAGAATCAACACGTCTCATGATTGAAAGCTGTGACGCAAGCGTTCCGGCCGAAGTGAACCCAGGGATCTCTCTTGGTTTAATTCTAGGTCATGCTGCTAAAAATTTTGGCAGAGACAAAGTGACAATTCAGGCATCTGAAGGAATTGCTTCTTTTGGTGCTTGGTTGGAGCAGTTGGTTGCAGAAAGTACTGGTAAAATTGGTAGGGGCTTGGTTCCTATAGACGAAGAAGAACTTGGTTCTCCTGAAGTCTATGGCAAAGACCGTGTTTTTGTTGATCTGTTATTGGGTGATGAAAAGCCGAATAGCCGTTTGGCAGCTTTGCGTAATGCGGGTTCACCTGTTGTTACGGTGCGTTTGACGGATCCGGAGCAGATTGGCCAAGCTTTCTTCTTGTTTGAACTTGCCATTGCTGTAGTCGGCTCTGTTTTGGATATTGATCCTTTTGATCAACCAGACGTCGAGTTCAGTAAAGTTGAAACGCGGAAGCTCACCTCGGCTTACGAAGAAACAGGTTCTCTTCCAAAAGAAGCGCCTTTTGCAGTAGATGGGGATCTCTCTTTCTATGCAGACGACAAAAATGTCGCAGCTCTTGGAAAGGGCGATGCTGTTTCTATTTTGAAAAAGCATTTTGCACGCGTTGGGGCTGGGGATTACGTCGGGCTTTTGGCTTATATTGAACGTGATCTAGAAACCCGGCGCTGGGCTCAAGATGTTCGTATGAAGCTTAGGGATGCGTTAAAGGTTGCTACTGCTGCAGAGTTTGGGCCTCGGTTCTTACACTCAACAGGGCAGGCTTATAAAGGTGGCCCTAACAGTGGCGTATTCCTTCAGGTTACTGCCACAGATGCGAATGATTTGCCTGTCCCAGGGTATCGCTTCACGTTTGGTGTGGTGAAAGCTGCCCAAGCACGTGGTGATTTTGAGGTATTGTCTTCTCGGGAGCGTCGCGCTCTACGAGTTCATATTAATGGATCGTTGGAAGCTGGTCTAAAGACACTTGCTGACGCGATCAGTAAAGCAATTACAGGAGCGTAAGACATGCGTATTGGTATTATTGGCCTTGGAAGAATGGGCGGTAACATTGCTGTCCGCCTTACGCGCCATGGGCATGATGTTGTTGTGTATGATCGTACGCCAGCCGTAACCGCTGCAACAGTTGAACGTGCAGAAAAAGGCCGTGCAAAAGGAGCAGACAGCATTGAAGGTCTGGTAAAGGATCTTGAGGGTGATAAGCACCGTGTTGTTTGGGTTATGCTTCCTGCCGGTCCAATTACAGAAGCCTGTGTTCAGCAACTTTCTGGCCTTCTAGGCAAAGGCGATGTCATCATTGATGGTGGAAACACCTATTATAAAGATGATGTTCGCCGTGCGAAAGAGTTGGCTGAGAAGGGCATTTCCTATGTTGACGTAGGAACTTCTGGTGGCGTCTGGGGCTTAGAGCGCGGCTATTGCATGATGTATGGCGGTTCTCAGGAAGCAACAGATTATATCGATCCTATTCTAAAAGCTTTGGCTCCTGGAAAAGGTGATGTTCCTGTTACACCTGATCGTAACAAATCAGGTTTGGATTCACGTGCAGAGGAGGGATATCTTCACTGCGGTCCAGCAGGTTCTGGCCATTTTGTGAAGATGGTTCATAACGGGATTGAATACGGCATGATGCAAGCCTTCGCAGAAGGTTTTGATATCATGAAGAGCAAAAACTCTTCTGTTCTTCCTGAAAATGAGCGTTTCAAGCTCAATATGGCTGATATTGCTGAAGTTTGGCGTCGTGGCAGTGTGGTATCGTCTTGGTTGCTTGACTTAACGGCAGAAGCACTTGCCAAGTCTGGGGATTTAGCTGAGTTCTCTGGTGAGGTATCTGATTCAGGCGAAGGTCGTTGGACGATTGAAGCTGCTATTGAAGAAGATGTACCAGTTCCCGTCATAACAGCATCGCTCTTTACGCGTTTCCGTTCTCGTTCTGGAAACAACTTTGCTGAGAAAATTATCTCGGCACAGCGTTTCGGATTTGGCGGACACGTCGAAAAGAAGTAAGTCTGACAAAAAGGGCTTAAGAAAATATCTTTCTTAAGCCCTTAGTGAATAAGAGGGTTGTATGACCATTGATTTTGATGCGATTCAGGCTGAACTTCCTCCGCTCCCGGAGGAGATTAAGATGGTTGTATCTGATATGGATGGTACAATCCTCACCCCCAACAGAGAGTTGACCTCTGCAACGTTGCAGATGGCAAAAGTACTAAAAGAACGAAGTGTTCCGCTTTGTTTGGTGAGTGCGCGGCCGCCTGAAGCAATGATTGAATATATAAAAAAACTTGAGATTTCAGGGGATAATGCTGCATTAAATGGTGGTATTATTTTTTCTCAAGTAAATATGTCATCAAGCTTGAATCACGTTCTGTCTAAAGAAACGCTGTCTATAATTTATGACATGTTACATGCTCATGGCATAGAAATATGGATGTATCGTCAGTCCTCTTGGATAGTAGCTGATTTGGCAAGCCCTTTCGTTGAGCAAGAGCGGCGTAAGACTGGGTTAACACCGCATCAAGTAAAAGATTTACGTCAAGAAATTACCAATATTGGCAAAGTTGTTGGTGTGAGTAATGATTTTGATCTTTTGCAGCGAGTTGAAACGGAATTAAGTGTAGTTTTGAAGAAAGAGGCAAGTGTGCATCGTTCTTCCGATATTCTTTTGGGGATTACTCCAGCACTTGCTAATAAAGGTGAAGCTGTGCGTATGTTAGCGCATAGTTATGGTGTTGAGTTACAAAACGTAGCCTGTTTGGGCGATGCACATAATGATTTGCCAATGTTTTCCGTTTGTGGCCTTAAAATTGTTATGGGGCAGGCCGATGACGATGTGAAAGCGGCAGCTCAGGTTCAAACAGATACGAACGAACATGATGGTTGGGCTAAGGCCGTAGAGCACTATGTCCTACCGAGGATTGCAAATTAATGACAACCGATATCCGTAATGCACAGTTTGAAACTCTTTCTGATTCAGAGGCAGTCGCGCGGCGAATGGCAGACCTTCTGATTGAAGGAATTCGTTCTAAGAAAGATGGGAATTTTAGGGTGGCCCTTTCAGGAGGATCAACCCCAAAGCGTCTTTTTGAACTTTTGGCGGCCCCTGAAACAGCTAAGCAGATTCCTTGGGAACGTTTAGAAATTTTCTATGGTGATGAGCGTCATGTGCCTGATGGTCATCCTGATAGTAATTTTGCGGTTAGTGATGAGACGTTGCTTCGCAAAGTAAATATTCCAGCTGGAAATATTTATAAAATTCCTACGGATAAAACTGTGCAGGAAGATGCCAAGATTTATCAGGATACGTTGCAGAAGGTTTATGGCAGCCAATCTTTTAATAAGAATAAACCATTATTTGATATTGTGATGCTTGGCTTAGGAACAGACGGCCATACAGCGTCTCTTTTTCCTGGCCAATCTGTTTTAAAAGAAAAAGATGCATGGGTTGGAACATGCGCTCCGCAAACTGCACCTTATGAGCGCATTACACTGACATATCCGGCTCTTGAATCGAGTGAGCTGGTTGTCTTTCTTGTGACGGGTGCCTCTAAGGTCGAGATGTTGAAACGCCTCCGTGAGGGTGATCTGTCTTTGCCTTCAGCTAATGTAACAAGTAATGGACGTATTTTGATCCTTGCTGACCGTGCAGCGGCCGGAGTGTAGGATGGATATTGTCGTTGAAGTCCATAAAAAGACAGCAGCACGTTTAGCGGCTGATATGGTCCAAAATGGTATGGTTGTTGGGCTGGGAACGGGAAGTACCGCAACCTACATGATTGAGCGGTTAGGGGAACGTATTGCCGAGGGGTTGGAGGTTCTGGGGATCCCAACTTCTGAAGATAGTGCGCGTAAAGCACGACAGGCGGGCATACAGTTAACGACGTTTGCAGCTCATCGCCACCTTGATCTTGCTATTGATGGAGCAGATGAGGTTCAGCGCGGCCCATTGAACCTTGTTAAGGGACTTGGTGGCGCTCTCGTTCGTGAGAAGATTGTTGCGCAGGCTGCTCGAAAATTCGTTGTTATAGTAGATGGCAACAAGCCGGTTGATCATTTAGGGCAACGGACTGCTATTCCAGTAGAGGTGATACCATTTGGTTGGGAAAGCACAGCGGATCAGCTGTCTCAATGTGGTGCAAAAAGCTTGCACCCCCGAATGGATAGAGCTGGTCATTTATTTGTTAGTGATAACGGTAACATGATTTTGGATTGTAACTTTGGTCCAATAGAAAAGCCTGATTTTCTTGCATCTCAGATTGATTCGATCGTAGGCGTGGTTGAGCATGGCTTGTTTTTGAATATGGCATCTGAAGTGTTGGTCGCGACTGAGCAGGGAGTGGAACGATGGGAGCCGTAAAAACGATGGAAACCGTCCAAGTGAACCACGTAGAAAGTATTAGACCTCGTTATCTTGTTGTGATGGGGGTTTCAGGTACTGGAAAAACGACAATTGGAGTTAATCTTGCGGAAGCACTTCATTGGGCTTTTCAGGAGGGAGACTCTTTACATCCTCAAAGTAATGTTGAGAAAATGCACGCAGGAGTGCCATTAACAGACGCTGACCGTTGGCCTTGGCTTGAGTTGTGCCATGAGTGGCTGGAAAAAGAAGTCGCTATTGGCAGAGGCGCTGTTTTGACATGCTCTGCTTTGAAAAAAGTTTACAGGGATGTATTGAGTAGAAAGCTGCCGGTTGAGTTCGTTCATATTAAAGTTGCGGCAGAGATTCTTTTAGAACGGATGCAACAAAGAACGGGTCATTTTATGCCGCCTAGTTTGCTTCCAAGCCAGCTTGCGACACTTGAAGATCCAACAGATGAAGAGCATGTAATTCGCGTTTCAGGATTAGAACCTCCAGATATTATTCTGGAAAAAATTATTGAAGTTTTACAAAAGAACGATACTCCAAGATTTGATTAAGATGCGCCTGTTTATTGATGCTGATGCGTGTCCCGTTAAAGATGAAGTTTATCGTGTAGCAGGCCGTTATGGCCTGCATACGTATGTTGTTGCTAATCAATGGATTAATGTTCCGCCATCGCCTGCTATTGAGCGTATTGTGGTGGAAATCTCTCCAGACGCTGCTGATGACTGGATTGTCGAGCAGGTGTCCGATGGAGATATTATTATTACGAATGATATTCCTCTAGCCGTAAGAGGGTTACAAAAAAATGCAGCTATCTTGCGCCCCAATGGAACAGAAATAGATCATAATTCAGTGGGTCTGGTTTCAGCAATGCGAGATTTGATGCACGATTTGCGTGAGACTGGTGAGATGACATCTCGCAACGCTGCTTTTTCCAAAGCGGATCGTAGTCGTTTTTTGAGTGCTTTAGATACGTTAATTGTGAAGCAGCGCAGAAAAACTAAAGCTTAAAAAATAGATCCCACTTCTTCAATTTTTATCCACAGAGCCTTCCCCTAAGATATTCTATGAATCTGGGGATAACAGAGAAAGCAGAGTATTGGGTAAAAGGCCCTCCTGAGAGGGAAGGCCTTTTAGATATTATTTTTTCTTACCTTGGTTCGCTACTGCTGCGGCCTTTGCGGCAATTTCTTCAGCATCACCAAGATAATAGTGTTTGATAGGCTTGAAGTTTTCATCAAACTCATAAACCAAAGGAACACCTGTTGGAATATTGAGTTCTAGAATCTCGTCTTCAGATAAATTATCAAGATATTTGACAAGGGCACGTAATGAATTG
This sequence comes from Swingsia samuiensis, assembly GCF_006542355.1. Lineage (NCBI taxonomy): Bacteria > Pseudomonadati > Pseudomonadota > Alphaproteobacteria > Acetobacterales > Acetobacteraceae > Swingsia > Swingsia samuiensis. Next base: position 1,478,393 of record NZ_CP038141.1, read on the forward strand.
CCGTGCGCTGCGATAATAATTTTCTCCCCTTTTTTGAGACGAGGGAGAATATTTTCATTCCAATATGGAATAACACGCTCAATAGTAAGCGCGAGGCTTTCTGTCGTTGGGAGTTGATCCTTCGTTAAATGGCTATAGCGAGGATCATGCCCAGGAAAGCGCTCGTCGTTACGCTCTAGTTCAGGAGGGGTCACGGTGAAGCCACGGCGCCATTGTTTGACTTGCTCATCACCGTATTTCTCAGCAGTTTCTGCTTTGTTGAGGCCTTGTAACGCACCATAATGACGTTCATTCAGACGCCATGATTTTTCAACGGGTAGCCAAGCTTGATCAAGTTGATCAAGGATGTTCCACAAAGTGTGGATCGCACGTTTTAAGACTGAAGTATACGCAAAGTCGAAAGTGAAACCTTCCTTTTTGAGGAGATCACCGGCAGCTTTTGCTTCTGTGCGGCCTTTGTCGGATAAATCGACATCGTACCATCCGGTGAAGCGATTTTCTTGGTTCCACTGGCTTTCACCGTGGCGAACAAGAACCAACTTTGTGATGGCCATGGTTCAACTCCTAAAATCATTAAAGTTTGTTTCGAACGGAAAGAACCTTGCGGCAGGATAGAGAGAACCGCAACCCTTCTTATGGTGTTTGAAATAGATTTAATACTTCATATTCTTGTTAGTGTAGGGAGAAGAAAATTAAGCATCTCATAGAGATAAGATAATTTTCTTCCTGCCTTTGAAGATGAAACTGTTCTACACAGTTGTTAAGCTAATATTTTCCGTATGAAACCGCCGGAATAGGTCAAATAATATCAGGCTCTGTACGTTTGAAGCATTGCGTGCAGATGCGATATTGAACGTTAACCCCATAGTGATGGAGGTGCTGCTCAAGGCGCTAACAGTGGTGTAGGGGGTAGGCTTTGATAGTATTTCTGGGCGTTGAGCGGCGACTTCCATAAACAAAGCCGTTGCTTTTTCAATATCTGCTTCAATAGGAATTTGGAAATTCAAAGTAATGGAGCTCATCGAGCCTGCTTGTGTATCATTCTTGATGCTGCTTGTAATAAATTGCGAGTTAGGAACAATTAAGGTTGAGCCATCGCTTAAATTGATGTCCGTTGCCCGGATACTAATCCGTTTAATATCTCCCTTTGCTCCGCCAATTTCTACGATGTCTCCTACTCGAACGGGACGTTCAGCGATTAGAATAATTCCCGAAACAAAATTTTGAACAATGGATTGCAAGCCAAAACCGATCCCCACGGACAAGGCACTTACGACCCATGTGAGATTTTGAACGGATAGTCCAGCGATTGTGAGTATACTGAGAAAGACGAGTGTCCATGCGCAGTATGTAAAAATACTTAAAATTGAGGTTTGGGCACCAATATCCAGCCGTGTTGTAGGGAAAAATTGAGTGCGGATCCATTCACGGCAATGGCGGATGAGATAGCTGGCGATGAAACCAAATAATAAACAGATGAGAATAGTATCAAGTGAGAAAGGGATACCGTAGATAGAGTTTCCGACAAATAATGCGTGTAGGCGTGACCCTATATCGATGAAGTTGACATTCCCATTTTCCTGAATGATCGAAATGAAAAGGAAAAATAAGAAAATATTTCCACTGCCAGAAAGCAGAACACTCAGTTGTGTAAGACGACGAGTGGAGATTCCTAATGGCCGTAAATGAGAAGCTACAGACCCTTCAGGGTAAAAAATACGTTCTAGAAAAACGCGCCAGCCTGTACCAACGGTTATAATAATTAAAAGGCCAGAGAGGGCAATTAAGATCCAGCTGGTGCAGATGAAAGCAAAAGGAATATAACCGATTAAAATGGCAAGAACGGAAATGCAGGTGATAAAAGTCGATATTCCAAGAGCGGGAGGGGCAAAGAAAAAAAGGTCGTTTTGTTTCTCGAAACTTCTAAAGGTCATTACAGCAGAGAGCGAAACACTGAGTGTGAAAATAATTTCAAGTAATTCGAGTAAGGTATGGCCAAAAACACCTTGTGTTTGAAAGCCGCGCAAAAGGTTGAGCAGCAGAAGATTAATTGCAAGTATCCAATTCGCTTTATGTAAAGTGGCTCGTTCTTTTTGAGGGAAGTCGTTTAATAAACCTTTTGAACCAAAGAAAAGCTGCCCTGCGCCAATTAAAAATCCACAAATAGGGAAGCTGCTCATGAGTAGGGATGTAACGAGGTCATTCGTTCCATTAAAAGGAAGAGATTTCCATATAGCCCATATTGCAGAGACGATAGCACAACAGATGAAACCATTAAGGTTGATCAGAATAATATTGTGAAGGATCCGTTCTTTAATATTGTTTTCTGTTGAAGAGGTTAGATCATGATAGGGGACAATTTTTTTTGAGAGGTTTAAAGCAAGAGAAGAAAATATTGCTAGGAGAAGAAGTGTTCCGATAACTCCACTAATGAGAATGGGCCAATGAGATAAAGCGCCGTCATTTTGAATGAATGTTTTATTTTGAGGGGTCTCGGAAATTAAGTTTTGCCAAAAGAGGAGTGAAAGAGGAGAAGTGCTTTTTTTTGAAAGAGTAGCATTCTGTAGGTGAGAGAGCTTGGAGGTAATAAGACTATTTAACTGTTGAGATTGAAGTAAGTATAATCGACTTCTCATTAAAGCAGATTTAATGGACTGAGATACTTTTTGAAGTTCGTTTCGTTGGGTTGTAATAGCAGGGTCTTCATTTGCTTCTGCTTTTGTTCCATAAATTTTTAGGTAATCATCAAAAATATCATTATATGACTGGACTTCAGCGATGGTTCCTTTCATGGATTTTTGGATATTTTGGCAACGTTCGAGTAAGATATTTAATTCATTGCTGCTAATATTGCTTGGTGAATGATTAAGTGTATTAAAAATTTCTTTGATTAAGAAAGAGTTTTGATCCAGTTTTACTTTGATGCGATCGGCAAAATTTTTCCAACTGAGGCTATGAGAGGCATCAGACAGGTTTAACGTTTTTGAAGCTGTTGTTTCGATCGGGTCATTTGTAGCTGCGTGAGAAGTGTTGCTCACTCCCCAAGACAAGCAACACAAAATGAAGAAAAAACGAATGAATTGAGATGGGAAAAAGCGCATAGGTTTCTACTTATTTGCTGTTTTTATATCGGTGATGCTGGATAAACCGGCGTTTTCCATTTCTTGTAAGAGTTCTCTTTTTAAGCGCGCTAAAATACTTGGTCCTTGCAGTACAAAAGATGTGTAGATTTGAACCATATCCGCTCCCATTTGCAGTCGATCAAAGATATCTTGGCCACTCTCAATCCCCCCGCATGAAATGAGGGCAATTCGCCCTTGATTGATCTGAGCAACCAGTTTCAGCACTTCGCGTGATCTTTGTGTGAGGGGACGGCCAGAAAGCCCTCCTGTTTCAGCCGCGTGCTTGCTGGTAAGATAAGACGGACGTGCGATTGTGGTATTGGTGAGGATAAGCCCTTGAGCATCGCCTTTAATGGCTGCTTCTACGATAGGTTCGTAGGATTGGTTATCCATATCGGGAGCAAGTTTTACAAGCAATGGAGGGCGTTGAGGATTACGCGTATTAATGGCTGCCAGAAGCTCTTCGAGCATTTTGGCAGATTGTAAGTCTCTTAGCCCTGGTGTGTTGGGAGATGATAGGTTCATGGTGATGTAATCAACATATGGGCTGACGCGTGACACAAGTTCAGGGTAGTCCCGTAAAGGATCGGCGCCAGTTTTGTTGATCCCAATATTTCCGCCTATTGGGATTGTTGCACCACGGGTTCGCCCATTCGGCATAGGGCGGTGTAAACGTGCAAGATTGCGGCAAAAACGATTAATACCATATCCATTGAACCCCATTCGGTTAATAATGGCACCATCCTCGGAAAGACGAAATAAACGAGGATGAGGGTTTCCGGGTTGAGGGCGTGGAGTAACCGTTCCGGCTTCAATATGGCCAAATCCGAGTTTGGCGAGAGGGCGGACGGCTCTGGCGTTTTTATCAAAACCAGCGGCAAGGCCAATGGGGTTAGGAAAAGTTAGTCCTAATGCTTTCGTTTGAAGGCGAGGGTCATCAGGTTGAGAAAAGCTACCAAGGCCAAGTGCCATAGAGTGTATGGCGACTTCATGAGCAGCTTCAGGGGAGAGGCGGTGTAAAAGGAAGGTAGCTATTTTCCCAAAATTCAGCATGAAATGCTCCTAAGGTAACCTGTAAAAACGACGCGAAGATTATATAAAGTGATCATAGTATAAGATGGATGGGATCATTTGTTGAATGGTTAATTTTGTAATTAAATCAATAATCTCAGGTATATTGATTGCTTTGGCATCCACACTGGCAAAACGCTTTCCGGGTTTTGGTGCCTTAGTGGCATCTTTGCCGTTGGTGTCAGTAATTGGAATGATCTGGCTGTGGTATGATAAGCCCGACCCGGAAAATATGGCAGAGCACGCGGGAGCAACATTTTGGTATGTGTTACCTTCACTCCCTATGTTTCTCCTTATGCCATATTTATTACGACAAGGATGGGGTTTTTGGAGTTCATTAATGACAGGATGTGCTTTGACTGTCGTTTTATATGCTTTGGTGACGCTTTTTGCGTCTCGCTTAGGAGTGCATTTATAAACTATGTCTTGTTTTTAGGGTATAGTTTACGGGCTACTCGTTCCATAGTTAGTCCTTGGACGAGTATTGTGAAGATGACTACTCCATAACAAATAGGGAGCAGAAAGTCTCGTAAAGGGCCGGGAGGAAGGCCAAGAGCTAATGCAATGGAAATTCCTCCGCGCAGTCCTCCCCATGTTAAAATAATAAACATGCGTCCGCGATCCCAATTCCTGAGGTAAGTCGGTAAAGTCGAGAGGAAAACGCTTAAACTGCGGCTTATAAGAGAGAGTGGAATTACAATAAGTGCTGTTAGAATAGAAAAGATGGTTGGCGTTATTTCCAATATCTCAAAGCCAATTAGTAAAAAGAGAAAGATGTTTAAAATTTCTTCTAACAGAGACCATGCCGTATCGAGTGTATGACGTGACTGATCATTAATAACTTTATGCGCATAACGTGTCCCAAGGCTCATCCCAGCGATAACGACAGCGATCGCTCCAGACATTTCAAAGTGGTTCGCAATACTAAATGTGGCAGTTGCGAGAGCAAGTGAGATGAGAAGCTGAGTATGCGTGTCTTGTGTTAAGCGTAAAATTTGAAGAGCAATCCATCCTATTATGGCACCTAAAATTCCTCCCCCGATTGCTTCTTGGCAAAAACTCAAAGCAAGATGTGAAAGTGTAATATTCTGACTTTCTCCGGTTGCTAAGCCTAAAGTAACTCCAAAGATAACGACACCTACACCGTCGTTGAAGAGGCTCTCTCCAGCAAAGATAGCTTGTAATGGAGCGGGTAACCCCAAACGTTTTAACATCCCAACAACAGAGACGGGGTCTGTTGGCGCTAATATCGCCCCTAATACAATACACCAGCTGAGTGGAATGGGATGATGTAAGAGAGCGAAGGCTCCGTATGTCACGTAAGCTAATAAAGCAACAGCGAGTATAGTTCCCAAAAGGGAGAGGGCTGCAATGGAAGCTAGTTTTTCTTTTAAATATTTTAGATCAACCTGCATTCCTCCAGCAAAAAGTAAAAAAGATAAAGCGCCGTTTAATAAGCTTTTTGGTAAATTAATGGCTCCTAAAACAGAGCGAGGAATAAGCTGTAAATCATAGGCAGGGATAAAAGGATTAAGAACAAGAATAAATAGGGATGTCAGCAGAGAAAAAAGAAGTATACCGATGGTCATCGGTAATCGTAAAGTACGATCATTAATGATGGCAAAAAGCGATGATAAAACAAGAAGAAGTGCAATAAGGTCGATCGTATCCATCGGTTATAATTTCATATTATCAAGTAAACGAATATTATTGTTTTGTGCAACGACAAGGATTAGATCGCCTTCCTCAGCAGTTTCTTTTAATTCAAAGCTAAAAGGGTGAACAATATAAACATACTCTACTGTATTTACCCCATTTGCTTCGATGATTTTCGTGATTTCATGTTGAAGGGTGGAGGAGTTCTGCATTCCTGAGAGGAAAAGTTCTTTTCCATGGAGCAGGCCACGGTAAATCGCCGTTGCTGCCTGTTGCTGTGAAGTGGACAGGTAGCTGTTTCGGCTTGAGAGTGCGAGACCGTTCTGATTACGGATAATATCTCCAATAATAATCTTAACTGGAATATTTAAATCACGAACAAGCTGCTGGATTACCGCGCATTGTTGGGCATCTTTTTGCCCGAAATAGGCTCTGTCAGGCTGTATAATGTTAAAGAGTTTGGCTACGACCGTTGCAACGCCATCGAAATGTCCAGGGCGTGACGCTCCTTCGATGCGATGGGCGAGAGGGCCAACATCAATGCGTGTTGAAAACCCGTCAGGGTAAATCTCATCTGCGCTGGGCGTAAATAAAATATCGACCCCCTCTTCTTGGAGAAGGGCACTATCACGCTCAAGAGCACGAGGATATTTATCGAGATCTTCATGTGCTGAAAATTGCGTTGGGTTAACAAATATACTGACGATAACAACATCATTCTGGCGTTTCGCCTCACGCACAAGGCTTATATGGCCTTCATGTAGAAACCCCATTGTTGGCACAAAGCCAACACGCTTCAAAGAAGCGCGGGCGTTGCGCAGGTCAGTAATGGTGGAGCATATTTTCATGAATTTAACAGCTTCTGCACGTTTTCAGCGGGCATGGAGGCGCTTTGTGCATCTGTTGGGAATTGTCCGGCTTCTACTTCAGAAACATATTGATGAATGGCTTTTACCATTTCTGCACCAATCTCTGTAAAACGACGTGCATGGCGCGGTGTTTTGCTATCAAATATGCCCAGAAGATCATGCCATACTTGGACTTGACCGTCACATCCTGCTCCTGCGCCAATTCCGATTGTAGGAATGGTTAGTTTTTCTGATACTATTTTTGCGAGTTGGGCGGGCACAAGTTCAAGAACAACCCCGAATGCTCCGGCTTTTTCAAGAGCAAGGGCATCTTTAATCAGTTGCTTGGCATCTTCAATTTCCTTGGCTTGAACACGAACGCCTTGCTGAAGCTGTGATTGTGGTGTGAAACCTAAATGCCCCATAACAGGGACACCTAAAGCTGTTAGTTTTTTAACGGTCGGAACAATCTGCTCTCCCCCTTCGAGCTTAAGAGCAAGGGCTCCTCCTTCCTGCATGAGGCGTTTTGCTGCAACGAGGGCGGTTTGTTCATCTCCATAGGTTAAGAAAGGAAGATCTGCCACAACAAGAGAGGTTTTGCTGCCTCGCATGACCATTTGTGTGTGACGGATCATATCTTCTAATGTGACGGGGATTGTTGTGTCATAACCTTGGACGACCATTCCCATAGAGTCTCCGACGAGGAGCATAGGAACGCCTGCTCTTTCAGCAATGAGCGCTGAAGGGTAGTCATACGCGGTCAGCATGGCGATGCGATGGCCTGTTTTTTTCATTTTCTGGATATCGAAAATTGTTTTACGCATGGCCACGACCTATTTTTAGAAAAGAAATATGTTTAATCTTGGCTTAAATTCTTTCAAAATTCAAATCGGCTGTTTTTTCATAGATTTAGGAGAGATGATTGGCGTTCGAATTCAAACGCGATAAGGGCAAGCCTAGCATAGATTCATGGGACGAGCCTTATTTAGAGACATGTTGCCGATCGACACTTCATCGTGTGTTGTTATGCAGCGATGCAGGGCGGCCGATGAGCCTCAAAGACCAGCCGTGCTTGGAGCGTCTGCACGAAATGGGCCTTCTGACTTTACGTGAGGATCGTAGATTTATCATCACCCAGAACGGGCTAAAGCGGCATGAGAAAGAAATAGGCTCTGTTCATCAGGTTTTGCATTTAAAAAAATAAAGGATTGTTTGCTCTTATATCAGGAGAGCGGTAAGTTATAAGCATGACAGCTTCTTCCTCTTTTAATCCTCCTAATCGTGTCTTGAAGCCAATTGATCTTGGCCAAGGGATTGTTATTGATGATCCCGTTATTCTTGCGCCTATGTCGGGTGTAACGGATTTGCCGTTTCGGCAGTTGGCGCGAGATTTAGGTGCAGGGCTTGTCGTGTCAGAGATGATCGCATCTTGGGCGATGATTCGTGAGAATGAAAATACGATGCGCATGGCCCGTATGGCAGAGCGCGGGCCAAATGCCGTTCAGCTTGCGGGGTGTGATCCAGATGCAATGGCTCAAGCTGCAAAAATTGCTGTTGATGGAGGAGCCAATCTTGTTGATATCAACTTTGGCTGCCCAGTAAAAAAGGTTGCTGTTGGGCAAATGGCTGGTTCCGCCCTAATGCGTGATGAGCAGCAGGCTGGGCGGTTGTTGGAAGCAACCGTGAAAGCGGTGAATGTTCCCGTCACATTGAAAATGCGTATGGGGTGGGACCACAATTCACTCAACGCTCCAAGATTGGCTAAAATTGCAGAAGAAAGCGGAGTAAAGCTGGTCACGGTTCATGGCCGAACCCGTCAGATGTTTTATAATGGCAAAGCGGATTGGGAGTTTGTTAAGACGGTAAAAGACGCTGTTGCTTTGCCAGTCATTGTGAACGGAGATATTAACACCATCCGTGATGCCCGTATGGCTCTTTATCAGTCGGGCGCTGATGGGGTGATGATTGGACGTGGGTGCTATGGCCGACCTTGGTTTACAGCTCAGGTCGCAGGGTCCCTCAAAACTGGGCAAGACATTCCCGATCCAGATTTGGCAACGGAGAAGGAAATCGTTTTACGGCATTATCGTATGATGTTGGATCATTTCGGAGAGCGACCTGGGCTACGTTTAGCCCGTAAGCATGTGTCTTGGTATTCAGCCGGATTGCCGGGGTCTGCTCAATTCCGCTCCACGATTAATCGGATTGATAATGCGCCAGAGGCGATCACTCTTCTTACAGATTTTTATGATCGTCATCTTGAAGCTGGTGTTATGCGCGATCGGGAGGTTGGGCCTGCGGCGAGTATGGGGCGCAACAACTCTCAAGAAGCTGCATAAGCTCAATGATCTTGATGGTGTGTTTTGAATAAGATTGCATTGCGGTTAAAAGAGGTCGTTCCTGGGCAAGAGCTAAGGCATGCTTTCCTTTGCGGAACATCTTACGATGTAAGGCATGAATTTGCTCGATTATTACACACGCATGGGATGCACTCAGAAGGGCCATTTATCGTTGCTTCCTTAATGTCCTTACCCAGTGTTCTACGAGATAAATCGTTATTTGGAGCTGAGCAATCAGGTTGGATTGAACAGGCCAGAGGCGGTACATTACTATTGGATGAATTAGATGGCCTTTCACTTGCTTCACAGCATCGGTTTGTTGACGCAATTATTGGCTTGGGAGCAGAGTTGCGAGTGATTGTTGGGAGCCGTTATGAGTGGGATCTGCTCATGACAAGCGGTGCATTGCATGATGAGCTCAAGAAATGGATGCTGCAATTCTCTCCCCATCAAATTTTTAGTGCAGGAAAAATTAAAGAACTTTACCCGGACGCTCGTAGGCATGAGCGAACAACGTCAAAGTCTTTGAGTGTTGCTTTAAGGGAGTATGTTGAAAGGATTTTGGAAACAGAAAGTGAAGATTTGCATACGCATTTTATCGAGAAAGTAGAGAGACCTCTTATAACAGCCGTTTTAAAATACACATCAGGCAATCAGTTAAAAGCGTCGAGTATTCTAGGGTTAAATCGTAACACGTTAAGAAAAAAAATTCAGAGTTTGGGAATACAGATATCAAAGGGAAGCAACGAGTGAGGAGAGGCGTCATGCGGCATGCTTGGGAGCGTTTGTGTAGTACGCGTAGTGCCGTTGTGTTGACCGTAATGGCGTTAATTCTAGCTTTTGCTACTTTCGTTGTCTTGGCTGGGGGGATGTCGATTGCATATCGTCCCCAAGTTCAGGTTATTATTTTCTTCCTTGATTCACTTATGGTGATGTTAATTTCGGCAGTCACGGTCGGTCAGATTGGGAAAATGTTAGATGAGCGGCGGCTAGGTTTCGCTGGTGCTCGACTGCATGTCCGATTGATTACTCTCTTTGGGGTCGTGGCTGTTCTTCCAACAATTGTCGTTGGTGCTGTTGCCGCGTTGTTTTTCCATTATGGGGTTGAGATCTGGTTTTCTAACCGTGTGAAGACGGCTTTAAATGAAGCGCGCTCGGTTGCGGCTGGGTATTTGCAAGAACATAATGATAATATTCGTACAGAAGCGTTTGCTTTGGCCAATACGCTTATTTCAATTCAGAATGACGAACTTTTCACGCATGGGACAGATTTGTTTCATAATCCGGCCCGCCTGCAAGAACTATTAGGGGATGAAGTTTATGAGCGTGGTTTAACGGAAGCTGAAGTATTTGACCCTCTGACGAATAAAGTTTTGGCAGTAGGGGGGCTTTTGGGATCAGCGGATATGAATTCTCATCCACCGCTCCCCCCTAAATCAGTCGTGGAAATGGCACGAGCCGGAGATGTAGCTATTCTGGATCGTCCTGACCAACGTATGATCAGGGCAATTATTTCCTTAAGTGGTAATTCAGGGCTGATGTTAATTATTTCCCGTCCTGTAGATCCTGATATCGTAGAGCACATGCGTCGAACAGATAAGCTCGTGCAGGATTATCAATACATGATTGATAATCGTGGAAAAACTCAGGTAACGGTTGTTGTTATTTTTGGCCTGATGGGGCTTCTCGTTCTTGCTGTTGGAATGTTGACAGGGCTTTCGTTAGCGAACCGGATTGCTAACCCTCTTGGACTGCTTATTTTAGCTGTAACGCGAATTTCGCAAGGGGATTTGGGGGTGCGTGTGCCAGTCCCTGCTGTGGCAAATAATAAAGATGATGAAGTAACGGGTTTATCACGTGCGTTTAATCAAATGACGGATCAGCTGGAGAGCCAGCGTTTTGAACTGATGCGCGTGTATGATGATATTAATGAACGCCGGCGGTTTACAGAAACGGTGCTATCGGGTGTCTCTGCTGGCGTTATTGGATTGGATCGGCAACAGATTATTGAATTGCCTAACCGTGCGGCATCAAGCGTCTTGCAGCGTGACCTTCAGCCTGCAATCGGATTGAAACTGGCAGAAAGAGTGCCAGAGTTTTCTGATTTGTTAGAGAAAGCCAATCAGTCCCCTGACCGGATTCATACTCAAGAAGTTCAGGTGGATATTCATGGCGCTGAAAAGCCGGGAGGGCCGGGAGAAGGGGGAGGAGCAGGTGCTGGGCGAACATTGCTCGTTCGTATTGTTGCAGAGTTTCGAGAGGCTGAGGTGCAAGGGTATGTCGTTACCTTTGATGATATAACGGACTTGCAATCGGCTCAGAGGAAAGCAGCTTGGGCGGATGTCGCGCGAAGAATTGCTCATGAAATTAAAAACCCATTAACTCCCATTCAGCTTGCTGCTGAAAGATTAAAAAGACGTTTTTTAAAAGAAATCACCAGTGATCCAGAAATTTATGTACAACTGGTGGATACAATTGTGCGCCAGGTTGGGGATATAGGGCGTATGGTTGATGAGTTTTCAGCTTTTGCGCGGATGCCTCAACCTATCATACAGGCGGAAGATTTTTCTCGTATTTGCCGAGAGGCTCTTATCCTGCAAAGAAATGCACATCCTAATATTTTATATGAGACATTAAACTTTCCCGTGTCCGGGCCTTTGGTCAAATGTGATAGAAGATTAATCGGTCAGGCATTAACGAATTTGTTGCAGAATGCGGCAGATGCCATCCTGATGGTAGAACAAGGAAAACAAGATGAATGTTTTTCTGGGCAAGAGCTGCAACCTATTGGACATATTGTAATGAATATGTACCTTAAAGAAGGACAGGCCGTTTTAGAGATCGATGATGACGGGGTTGGTTTGCCGACAGGTGAACGACATCGTTTGACGGAACCGTATGTAACGCATAAAGCAAAGGGAACGGGTCTTGGTCTTGCGATCGTTAAAAAGATTATGGAAGACCATGGGGGAATATTATTGTTATCAGATCGAGAATCACAATCGACAAACATAAGGCGGGGGACGCGCGTTACATTGTCTCTCCCGTTAAATGATACCATGATCGAAGGTGAGCATCAGGATAGCGTAAAAGAGGAAGAGGGCCGGGCATAGATGGAGCACGAAATCCTGATCGTTGATGACGAACCAGATATTCGGTTTCTTATTGAAGGTATCCTGAATGATGAGGGATATGTAACACGTTCGGCGGCTAATTCCGATCAGGCATTGGAGTTGTTTCGTAAACATCGTCCATCCTTAGTTATTCTTGATATTTGGCTTCAGGGATCACGGCATGATGGTATTGAGTTGCTCAAATTCATTAAAGCAGAAGAGCCTGAACTCCCGGTCTTGATGATTTCCGGGCATGGAACAATAGAGACAGCTGTTTCAAGTTTGAAACATGGGGCCTATGATTTCATAGAAAAACCATTCCAATCAGATCGATTGCTGGTTGTGGTACAAAGAGCATTAGAAGCTGCCCGTCTTAAGCGAGAGAATGCAGAGCTACGGCTAAAAGCTGGTCCTGAAAGTGATTTATTTGGTGATGGTCCGACGATCTCCGTTATTCGTGGTCAAATTGAACGTGTCGCCCCAACGAATTCGCGTGTTTTGATTACTGGTCCTGCAGGGGCAGGGAAGGAAGTTGCTGCGCGTATGCTTCATGCGCGTTCACGTCGTGCAGAGGCTCCCTTTATTGCATTAAATTGTGCCACTTTAGCGCCGAGCCGTTTTGAAGAAGCACTTTTTGGAATTGAAGGGGAGAATGGTCAGCCGACGCGCCGAGGGGTGTTGGAGCGCGCCCATAAAGGAACGTTGCTGCTTGATGAAGTGGCGGATATGCCTTTGGAGACACAAGGTAAAATTGTTCGTGCTTTGCAAGATCAGAGCTTTGAACGTGTTGGAGGAAATACGCGTATAAAAGTTGATATACGTGTTATAGCGACAACGAACCGTGATTTGCAGACAGAGATTGCTGAGCGGCGTTTCCGAGAGGATCTTTATTATCGTTTGGCTGTCGTTCCGTTGAAAATGCCTTCTCTAAGAGAGCGTCGAGAAGATATTCCGAGCCTTGCTCATCATTTTCTTTCGCGTAGTGCTCAAACTTCAGGGCTTCCTATGCGTGAATTATCGGTTGATGCATTGGCCGCACTGCAAGCTTATGACTGGCCTGGTAATTTGAGAGAGTTGAAGAATCTGATGGAGAGGCTTCTGATTATGATGCCAGGGAGTGGGGAGCCTATTCGGGCAGATATGCTCCCTGCGGATATGGGACAGCAGGCACCATCTATGACACGCTTGAACTCAGGGGCAGATGTAATGAGCCTGCCATTGAGAGAAGCACGAGATCAGTTCGAGACGCAGTATCTGCAGGTGCAATTAATGCGATTTGGTGGCAATATTAGCCGGACTGCCAATTTTGTGTGTATGGAACGCAGTGCCTTACACCGTAAATTAAAGCAGCTTGGGGTGACAATGAATGAGGATCGTGCGGCGTCGCCTGAGAATTGATATGGATAAAGAAATTTTATGATGAATGAGATAAGATAAGTGAATTCAGAACTCTCTTCGTATGTGGATAAACCAATGGCGATTCAAGAAGCCTTTCTTCAGCATCTTTATGAACAGGAAATGTCAGTAACTGTGTTTCTTGTGAACGGTGTAAAACTACAAGGTGTTGTGGCACAGTTTGATCAGCATACGCTGCTTTTACGAAGAGATGGCCATGTTCAGCTTGTTTATAAGCATGCTGTAAGTACGATTATGCCTGCGGGAATGTTGCCGCGTTTATTGGATAGTGCGTCGTGAGTGGATTTGAGACGAAGAAAGCTGCCACGCGGGCGGCAGTTATTCTTCCTTGGGAGAAAACAGGCCCTCAAGAAGATGTAAGAGCGGCAGATGCTCGTTTGGAAGAAGCTGTTGGGTTGACGGCCTCTATTGGGCTTGTTGTTGTGCGTCAGGCAACACTTTTACTGCGAGCAAGACGCCCTGCTACGCTTTTGGGAAGTGGTCAGGTTGAACAGTTAGCAGAAGCGGTTGAAGAAGATAAAGTTGATGTGGTGATTATCGATGCCAGACTTTCGCCGGGTCAGCAGCGTAATCTTGAGAAGGCTTTAAACTGTAAGGTTTTAGATCGAACCGGGCTTATTTTGGATATTTTTGGAGCACGTGCCGCCACACGAGAAGGTGTGCTTCAGGTTGAATTGGCACATTTAGAATATCAGCGTTCTCGCCTTGTGAGGTTATGGACCCATTTGGAGCGTCAAAGAGGCGGGTTCGGGTTTTTGGGTGGTCCGGGTGAAACCCAGATGGAAGCGGACCGTCGGATGTTGGCCGAACGTATCGGGAAGATCAAAAAAGAACTTGAGCAAGTTCGACGGACACGCGGTTTGCACCGTGATGCGCGCAAACGTGTTCCTTTTCCCATTGTCGCATTGGTGGGGTATACGAATGCGGGGAAATCAACACTGTTTAATGCTCTGACAGGTGCCTCCGTGCATGCGCAGGATCAGTTGTTTGCAACGTTGGATCCTACCATGCGGGGTGTTCGCTTGCCTTCCGGGCGTAATATTATCCTTTCTGACACGGTTGGCTTTATTAGTGAGTTGCCTACAGAATTAATCGCTGCTTTTAGAGCGACGTTGGAGGAAGTTTCCCAAGCCGATGTAATTTTGCATGTGCGTGATATTGTGCATCCTGATAGCGCAGCGCAACGGGCTGATGTGCTGAATGTATTAGATGGTATGGTGCGTGATGGCATGCTGGATGCGCAGTGGCCCGAGAGAACGATTGAAGTTTTAAATAAAGCAGATTTATTAGGGGGCATAGAAGCTGTTCCAAAGCGTGAAAATGCGATCGCAATATCTGCCATTACAGGGGAAGGTATCCCTGACCTGTTTGAAGCACTGGATCAGTTTTTAACGCGCACTATGTTGACTATGACAGCCCGCTTGTCATTGACGGATGGGGCTGCTTTGGCGTGGTTATATGAGCATGGTGAAGTGATAGAACGCCTGGATCATGAAGATGGGATGGATATTCAGGTCAGGTTATTCGCGGCAGATCGAGAGCGGTTTGAAATACATTATCCAGATCGTTTTATAGATGTGTGAATGGATGTCGCGGTTCGGGCTGCTTTAGCTTTTTGGCGGGCTTTGTCGAGAGGAATCGCTAATGCATACGTAAGAGAAAAGCCGACTATATTGAGGATGATTTGTAAGAAAATACCCGTTCCAAAGGTGGAGAAAACAAGTCGTCCTAGAAGATCCAGAACAGTACCAAAAGAGAATACTTCGAGGGAATTTCGTCCGAGAAGAGCGAATGCTTGACCCAGCTTGGTTGTGGCAAGTTCCTTCATTTTTTGAGATGATTGCACCAAGTAAAAAATAGACATGATGTCCAGTAGTCGCCAAGGGGCGAGGGTGGCTTTTCCTATGCTGGGAGGGACGGGGAAAAGGCGTAAAGCGCCAAGGTGCCAATATTCATATGGGAAACATAGAATGAAGGCGCCAAAGAGATAAGACCAACAAATGAATTTAAGCCATCGATACGAAGGCAGGCTTCCATGGTTTGAGGTTGCCCATACAGCGCCTAAAATTCCTAGAATATAGAGTAACTGCCAGCCGAAAGGGTTGAGATACCAACCATTAGGGTCCAGCCAATTCGGGATGGTGAGGTGAGGATCAATGTTTGCAATTGCCCAGATGATTATGCTTGAGGCTAATAAGAGCCAAACACTCTTTTTGAGAACCATATAAATTAAAGGGAAAAGAGCTAGTAAAACGATATAAAGAGGTAGAATGTTTAAATAGCTGGGGAGCGCATCAAAAGTGAGGATACGCCACACCCAATCATATCCGTGAGCTAATTGGGGTTCTAAAATATATTCTGGGACAGGCTGATAATGGCGCCAGTGTCTTA
Source organism: Swingsia samuiensis (assembly GCF_006542355.1). Classification (NCBI taxonomy): domain Bacteria; kingdom Pseudomonadati; phylum Pseudomonadota; class Alphaproteobacteria; order Acetobacterales; family Acetobacteraceae; genus Swingsia; species Swingsia samuiensis. The sequence continues at coordinate 1,494,349 of NZ_CP038141.1, forward strand.
CTGTCCAAATAAAGATAAATGTCAGCCCGGTTTGATAAATATATAGCTTTAAGCATCGGCTGAAAATACGTTGAAAACCAGTGAGCCAACCTTGTCGATCAATAAGACGCCCATAAGCAAGAAAAGACGCATACCCTGCTAGCATAACAAATATCTCAGCAGCGTCTGCAAAACTGAAGTTTCTTATTGTAATGCGATTAGCGAGATCATCAGGGACATGGTCTGCCAGCATCATGAGCAGGGCGAGGCCACGTAAAGCATCGACACGATGATCTCGAAGATGTTTTTTAGGAGGGTTTGAAGTTAAAGATGGGGTCGACGCTTGCATTGGTATGAATAAGTCCAAAGGAAGCAAGAGTAATTACATTGTTTCCTATTTATTAAAATATAAAAAATAATCACGCGTAAAGCACTTCTATTATAACATTTAGTTTATTATTTAATTTTTTATGAAGTTCACCCTATTTTTTTAATAAAGGGCGGAGTGTAGAAATAACATGTTCAGGTGTAATCATGTAGCTGCACTCAAACATACGGTCTGTACCCTTGAAGTAAGGGCAGAAAAGTGGGTCATTTCGATCTAGTAGTTGTGAGGTATCATTAGCACACCCAGTGCAAACATGACGGTTGATTACTCGATACGGCGTAAAGAACTCGTTAAATGGTTCGGTAAAACCACTAATCATTACGACAGGCGTGTTTACAGTCCATGCAAGCCAAGAAAGACCAGAAGATAGACCAATAAAGAAATCCGCGTGTTTAAGCCAACGTGCACGCTCAGTTAGAGGTTTGTCCCCAGTTTCATCAATGACGTCTTTTGGCAACATATTCCAAATATTTTCTTGGCCTTTCCCCTTACTCTGATCAATGCAGACGATGCGGTATCCCTGTTTTTGGAGGAATTGAATAATATTGGGCCAACCATGGGGGTTTAACCAATATTTATATAATCCAGATGCTTGTGTTGCGATACATATGTAAGGCTCTTCTAAAGGGCGGTCATTATTTTCGAGTGTAATGTGAGGTTTACGCTCTATGGGAGGTAATCCTAAAATATAAGGGGCTGTATGGACTAGGCCAGATTGGCGATAGTCATTGGGTTGGTATTTCCGCTCTAAGTCATTCGCGAAAATCATGACTTTGTAATGAGCGTAATAGTCGTTTTCTTTTTGAAGCTCTTTGTTGGTTATAAAGGTAATATGAGGATATTCTTTTTCAAATAAAGGGATAAGAGCCGGAGAAACGCAGCAGTCTATACGGCAGTTATGAATTTTTGAAAAAGCAGAAACATGCTCTATCCATGCGATATGATCTCCTAGTGCGCCCAAATGCATGGAGACTAGGATTTTTTTATTTTCCAAGGAAAAAACATGAGAAAAAATTTCTTCCTGATTTTTCCAAATTGTAAGTTCTAAAGGAAAAAAATATCGCTTCTCAGTTTGGAGGAGCCCAGATGAGAAGAGAGCATCATCAAAAATGACGGTGTTCGTGTGTGTGTCCCGTAAACGAACATGCCAGTGTGCTGGTTCAGGAAGCCATATACGACACCCATCCATAAAGTCGAAACGAATGTCATTGGGGCCTTTTTGGGATAGTTTTTTTTCAATATTTCCAAAAGGATTATTAGGATTATTTCTTAATTGAATAGATGGAAGGTCTTCAAAGGAAGTAGATTTTTCAAAAAAAGCACCAAAATCTTTATCATCATCAAGTAAAGAATTTCCTTCATTAATTAAATCAAGAATTTCTTGTGTATCTTTTTCCGATAGAGATTTTTTTTTAGATATCATCATTTATATTCTTATTGGTGCGTTGGGATCAGGTCTATATTGGAAGGAATTATAGCATATACAACCGGTTAGTTTGCTATATAATAGTAATTATCCAAAAGCATTATATTTTTCATAAGGGAACAGGCAGGAGAAGTCATGACTGTATCAAGTGAGCAGGGTAATCGATTGTCACACGAAGATATAACCAAAAACATTAGTGGTTTATCTTTGTGTTCATCGTTGAGCTATAAAAGAAGAGTCGCTCCTATTTTTATGGGAGTGTTGGGGGTTATGCTCCTTCCATTATCGGCATGTACTCCTTCCATTGGGCCTAAGAATATGCGGCGCGATCGTATTGATTACGATCGGGAGATCAGCCGAGGCCAAAAAGAGGAGATGTTACTTAATATTGTAGCGCTGCGGTACGCTGATCCACCAACGCTGCTGCAAACGACCCAGATTATTGCTGGATATACGTTTTCTAAAAATTTCATGGGGTCGATTATGGGCGACCCGTGGAATGGTATGGGCGGTACCAACATGATTGGTGGTACCGCAGGTGTATCCCTTTCAGATAATCCAACGGTAACGTATCAACCTGTTTCTGGGCCTGCATTTGCGTCGAATTTATTACAACCTATTTCACCTCAGGCTCTTGTACCCGTTTTTGCAAGTAGTGCGCCAATTGACGTGATTATGGAGTTGGCAGTGCAGTCTGTTAACTCTATCCATAATGTGCATGGGATGGAGAACGAGCGCGACATTGTTCAAAAGGATGCAAAGCGTTTTTCTTTCTTGATGAAGGCTTTGCGTAGGCTACAAATTGCGGATGCGATTAATTTTAAAGAAATTCCAGCACAGCCAGCCTTTAAGAATACTCCAGCACAGCCTGAAAAGTTTTATCTTGTGTTTGCGCCGACAGAGAGCGCAGAAATTGCAGCCTTACAAAATCAGGTTAAACAAATTCTCAAATTGTCTCCTAATCTAAAGGAGGCAGAAATAATTTTTGCGAACTATACGACCAAGAAAAATCAGATTGCGATTTTAACGCGTTCAATGATGGCCATCTATGCAAGTATTGCTTATACGATTGAGGTGCCGGAAGAGGCTATTAAAGATGGACAGACGGTCCCAACGATTAATGGGCGTGTAAATAATGAGCCACCTCCAATTATTATTCGTTGTTCGAAAGACAAACCAAGCTTTTCTGATGTGATGGTTCAGTATGAACATCATTGGTATTGGATTTCTAAAAAAGATTATGAAAGTAAAATAGCCTTTACTATTTTGCAGATCTTAAGTGCTCTTGCTCAAAATAGTATGGCATCTGGAGCGATGGTCACGATACCTGCTCGTTAATTATTCATGTGGCTTGGTTTAAGGCCAAGCCACATTGTTTTTATATGTTTAGTAATTTTTCTTGAGATTGATCGTTAATAATTCTGTGTAAATCGTTATTTAGTCCTATCACGTTGACTGTTTTCTTGTGCGACTGAATTTTAGAAATTGTTTTGTCTAGTGTTTGAACGGCAGTTATATCCCAAAATCGTGCATCTGTTAGATCGAGAGTAATGTTCTGGGCATCTGAATGATAGTTGACGGTATTTAATAACGTATCAGCAGAAGCAAAGAATACTTGTCCTGTGAGGGTATAAGTTTCTGTGTTGCCTTGTCGATTATAATGGATATGGAGCAGTTGAGCCGCTTTCCAAGCAAAAAATACGCCTGATAAAAGAACTCCAACAAGGACGCCTGCGGCAAGATCATGGGTTAGAATGACCACAATAACAGTGACAATCATCGTAAAGCTGGAGAGCTTTGGGTGCTGAGTTAGATCTTTGAGGCTACTCCATGAGAAAGTGCTAATGGAAACCATGATCATAATCGCAACAAGTGCTGCCATAGGGACTTGCGCAACCCAACGATGAAGCAAAACCATTAAAATCAATAAGAATGCCCCGGCTGTAAATGTGGAGAGGCGGCCTCGTCCACCATAACGTAAATTACCTACTGTTTGTCCAATCATCCCGCATCCAGCTATCCCTCCGAAAGCACCAACGAGAATGTTGGAAATACCAAGGCCTGTACATTCCATCCGTTGATTGCCGTGAGTGTCTGTCAGATCATCAACGACGGTGGCCGTCATCATAGATTCAAGAAGACCAACCGCAGCCATAGCGACAGCGTAAGGAAAAATGGTGGAAAGGGTACTCCATGTAAGGGGGATATGGGGGAGCGTGAGATGAGGTAAACCAGTTGGGAGCTCACCTAAATCTGCCACTTTATGGACAGGCATAGGATGTAAAATAGTAATACAAGTAAGAACAATGATGCAGATTAGAGGAGAGGGAATAGCATCAGAAATTTTTGGAAGGAGATATATAATAACAAGCCCTAGAGCGATAAGAGCGTATGTCTCAACTCCTACACCGATCATTTGTGGCACTTGAGCGGAGAAAATAAGAATAGCTAGGGCATTCACAAAGCCGGTTCTTACTTCTGCAGGAACAAAACGCATAATGGCTTGTAAACGTAATAAGCCAAAGATGATTTGCAGCCCCCCAGCAAGCAAGGTGGCAAGTAGCATAGCCTGAACCCCATGCGTATGGACGAGGGGCGCTGCAACGAGAGCAACGGAACCTGCTGCTCCAGAAATCATACCTGGGCGGCCACCGAATATCGCAATTGATACTGAGATAACGAACGAAGCAAAAAGAGAAACTGCAGGAGAAACACCGGCAATATAAGAAAAGGCAATGACTTCAGGGATCAGAGCAAATGTTCCGACCATCCCTGCCAAAATTTCACGCACAGGGTTTTCACTCCACTGGCGTTGATAAAGAGAAAAATTCATTGAAACCCTTTGAAAGCTAAGATCAACAGAAGATGCGTTGTATTCAGGCCCAACGCGGCAATGGTGCTCTTCTTATAATCTGTTCTTGAAGAAGAATAAATTTGCTATTTGATCTTTTTTTAAAGAAAGGGCTGGACGCAGTGATATCTTTTCTTTAAAGAAGGCTTCGCTGTGTGGCGGATGTAGCTCAGTCGGTAGAGCGCCGGTTTGTGGTACCGGTTGTCGCGGGTTCGATCCCCGTCATTCGCCCCAGCAAATTCATAAAAATGATAGATTACGAAAGAATATTAAGAATACTCTTTCGCGATATATGGCTTTCTAGTGTTAGTGACTGGATGTTTTGGAAAAAACATTCATAACAATCACACCTGCAATGATAAGCGCCATACCGACCATGGCTGGCATATCGAGTTTTTGCCCTTGGAAGATCCATGCAACGGTAGAGATCAAAACGATTCCAACGCCTGACCAAATGGCGTAAGCGATACCTGTGGGTATTTCTTTGAGAGCGAGAGAGAGAAAGTAAAAAGCGATTATATAGCCTAAAATGACGATAATCGTTGGGATAAGTTTAGTGAACCCGAGGCTTTGTTTAAGTGATGAAGTCGCAATTGTTTCAGATATAATGGCGACAGCAAGATACGCATAATTCATAAGTTTTTCTTCGAAAAATCAGACGGGGGGAAGGTAAGGGCGAGCAAGAAGTTTCTTCAGCCCATATTCTAAAGGTACCGGCTTCACCCCTAACTCATTTTCCATGCGGGTGATATCAAAGTTTTTATCTTCTAGTAAGCGGCGGACTTCTTCAGGGGTAATCTTGGGTAGTTTATTCATGTGTTGAATCAGATGCGCTGCCGCACTGAGCATCCATCCAGGAACAGAAATAATAGGACGGCCGCCCATTTCCGCAAAATAAAGAATCATACGGACAAAAGTGCGGTAAGAAACAGCTTTAGGCCCCGCGATGACGATACTTTCAGGTGTTTTTATTCGGCCTTTAGCAATCAGATCAATCGCAGCAATCATGCTATTGGTGACATCACTCTGATAAATGGGCTGAACAAGTGATTTACCCCCTCCAGGCAATGGAATAATGGGTAAACGCTCAAGTAATGTAGCGAGGCGCTGAACATTATCCTCCCCTTGAGCACCGTAAATCATCGTTGGATGAAGGATAACAGAAGGGCGGCCATCTTGTATTAAAGCCTGCTCCCCCTTGAGGACGCCTCTGCCATGATCATCCATCCAGCGTGTAAATTTGCGTGTGCTTCCTAAGGCGACAACAGGTGCCTGAGTAGCCTTTAGGATATTTGGGATATATTTGGCATGCGCTGTATTTATAACAAGATCAGCATTTTCTAGGGCGATGGGCAGATTCTCTGCATCCGTCAAATCAGCTTGTCGAACAGCTTTGCAGGCATCGGCTAAGTCGGGTGCTAGTTTCCCACAACTGCGAACAACTGCAATGACGTTGAGGTTGCGTTGAATGAGCGCACGGCACAAAGCTGCACCAGAGCGCCCATTGGCCCCAATAACGCAGATATTCATATCAGTGAGTGTTTGTGTCACTGAACGGTAACTTTTAAGCTCTTTTCGATCAAAGCTTCCGTGTCTGAAGAAGATTTGAATAAGTCTGATACGATAATGGGTGTGGCGGTAGAGAGGTTAAAAGAAATTGTACGATTTTGGGGAGATGATAAGAAATCAGGAACAGGGCTCAATGCTGGAACGTCTGAGAGGGATGCAGTGAGTTGTTTGATAATGGCATCACGAACTAAGGCTTGAGCCTTTGGATCTGACGGTAGAGTATTTCCTGATATTCTCGCGAGCATAGGAATTAAACTATTAACCATACGGTCACCGTGAATACTCACGCTGATTTCAGAGAGTTTTATAGCATGAAGCATAGCCTCTAATTTCAAGAATTGATTTTTATCACTGTCATTTGAAGTGTTTTTCAGTTCTTGATTAATCGTTGGCGTCAATAGTTTGATAGAGACCGATGCGTTACTATAATTCGGAATTGTGACGTTATATTGAATATTATAAGAGCCGGTATGGATGTCTTTGGTGGCCGTGGTTTGTATAGATGAATGTGCTCCATCAAGTTGAATGGGGAGTTTTTTATTGGTGAGATGGAAATGAATTCCGGTGTTTGAGCTAACGGTTGAAAGGGTATCAACTCCAGTTTTCGACGCGTTGCTTGTTATTTGATCAATAGCGAACGACATGCGTTCCTCTGAAAAACTTACTTTTTGTAAAGAAAGCGAAGCGGGGTAGATATCGCTCCAATATAACATATTGGGGGTCAAAGCATGTGAAAGTGCGAGCGGTAAATTCGCTTGGCTGAATTTAAGGGTCTGAATGTTAAATTCGGCTAATGTGGTGGGTTTATCTGATTGAACTGGGATGTTCTTGGGTGAAGGAATATCTGCAATGGCTTGAATGTCATTCAATAAGAAAGAAACCGTTTTGTCATTAGCATAATCATCTATGTGTATTTGAGAGATTTTTAATGCTGCACCGATTGAGGATTTATCATCTGCACTTTTTATAGAAAGATGATCGACGTCTCCATGGCCTAGGCTTATTTGCTCAGGTAATTGATTTAAAGGTGTGTGCTTGAGATCGAAATTAAGAGGCGTAATAAGGTGGTTTGCGTGTAAAGAGTTTACATTTAGTAAAGCTTTAGGTGTCTGGAGTGAGCCGCTGGTTATATCAAGAACAGAGAGGCTTAATTTTCCATCGGGTGTCGTGGTGGGGTGGCCTAATAAAACCTGACAAGCGCGGAAGGTTTGAGGCCCTCTTTGTAAGACGACATCTTTTAGCGTGACGCCTCGTGCGAATATAGCAGGCTCAGCCGAACTATACGTTAATGTCGTGCCGGGTGGAAGGGACTCACGAAAACGAGCCAAGCCGTGTTGCACAGATACAGATGCAGCATGGTGGATACCCACGGCGCTGATACCGGCAATAACAGCAATCAAGCTAAATGTAAGCACTGAGCGTTTCACGTTATTCGTCACTTCTTCTTAATTACGTTCATGAAGTGGGGTATAGCCTATATTATAGAGCAAGAGAACATTACTTTTGATGTTAAGAGAGTGTTTGATTGAGGTATTAAAATACCACATCATAAAAAATGGCAGAAAACTCTATCGAATCAGAGTTTGGATGAATTTTCGCTTGACGCTTTTATAAATGATGGTCATAAGGCCGTTACTTAGTTCGTTTGTGCCATGAAGTGCTACGCTTCATGGCGGAAATGTTATCCAAAGACATGATATTGTTTCGTGTTCTAAAGTTGGAATGTTATTAATGAAGACTACACGTTCGCTGAAGCCAGCGGAGGTGACGAAGAATTGGGTGTTGATCGATGCCGAAGGGCTCGTTCTCGGCCGTCTCGCCTCCATTATCGCTAACCGCCTGCGCGGTAAGCATAAGCCACAATTTACACCACATGTTGATTGCGGTGATAATGTTGTTGTGATTAATGCTGACAAAATTGCTCTTACAGGCAATAAATTTGGTCAGAAGCTTTTCCATTACCACACAGGCCATCCTGGTGGAATTAAAGAGCGTACAATTACACAACGCCTCACAGGAAAAAATCCAGGGCATGTTGTTGAGAAGGCTGTTGAGCGTATGATTACGCGTGGTCCTCTGCAACGCGCTCAGATGAAGCACCTTTATGTTTATGCTGGATCTGAACATCCGCATGACGGTCAGAAGCCTGCTAAATTAGATGTAGCTGCTCTGAACCGTAAGAACACAATTTCACACGAGTCGTAAGGCCTGACTATGTCTGAGACCCAAGAGCGTACCGGCACATTGCAGGACCTTGCGAGCGCAGCTCCTGCAATAAACACAAACGTAGCCCCAGTTCACGAACAAAAGCGTGATGCTCAGGGCCGTTCTTATGCAACAGGCCGTCGTAAAGACGCAGTTGCTCGCGTATGGATTAAGCCTGGCAAAGGCGATATTATTGTGAACGGTCGCCCGGTCACAACATACTTTGCTCGTCCAGTGCTTCGTATGATCATTACGCAGCCTTTCCTTTTAACGGATCGTTACAACCAGTTTGACGTGTATTGCACGGTGACAGGTGGCGGACTTTCTGGCCAAGCCGGGGCGGTTCGTCATGGTATTTCACGTGCATTGACACATTATGAACCAGCACTTCGTGGTATCCTGAAGGTTGCAGGCTTCTTGACACGTGATAGCCGTGTTGTTGAGCGTAAAAAGTATGGTCGTGCAAAAGCACGTCGTTCTTTCCAGTTCTCAAAGCGCTAATTTTCAGTTCTTTGTGGGATGCAAAAAAGCTCTGGCCATTTATTGGCCAGAGCTTTTTTTGTTTTTTAAAGTGTTCGTCCGTTCTATTTTTCTACCGGATCATAGCATAAATTACCGTCTTATGGCAGAATGAGATACGTTTTCTATCGCCGCCGTATACGAGAGTGATGACATGCTAACATTTTCTATCGAAAAAACTGATACTCCAACAGATGCAAAAAAGCGTGCAGAGTGGCTAGCGAACCCTGTATTTGGGCGTATATTTACAGATCATATGGCGATTATTCGTTATTCAGAAGGCAAAGGCTGGCATGATGCAAAAATTACAGCGCGTAAACCTTTGAGCATTGATCCTGCGTCTACAGTTTTACATTACGGACAAGAAATTTTTGAAGGAATGAAAGCTTATCGCGGCGCTGATGGACACATAAAGTCGTTTCGTCCGGAGGCAAATGCAGAGCGTTTTGCAGCGTCCGCCCGGCGGATGGGTATGGCTGTTTTACCTGAAGATCTATTTGTGCAAGCCGTGGATGAATTGGTGCGTATAGATCAGGATTGGGTTCCTTCTGGGGAAGGCCAAAGCCTGTATTTACGTCCCTTTATGATTTCGAATGAGGTTTTTTTAGGCGTCAAACCTTCGACAGAATATTTGTTTATTGTAATTGGCTGCCCTGTTGGGGCTTATTTTGGTTCCGGAGCGGTTTCGGTTTGGGTGTCTGAATTTTTCACGCGAGCTGCAATTGGTGGAACCGGAGAGGCCAAATGCGGTGGGAATTATGCGGGTAGTTTGGTCGCGCAAGCGGAAGCAAAAGAAAAGGGCTGCGATCAGGTTCTGTTCTTGGATGCTCGTGAACGGCGGTATGTCGAAGAAATGGGCGGTATGAACATTATGTTCGTTCGCAACGATGGGAAGATTGTAACACCACCTTTAGGAGGTACAATCTTACGAGGGATCACAAGGAATAGCATTATTCGCTTAGCTGCGGATAACGGGATTGAGGTTTTAGAAGAACCTGTTGATATTGAAGAGGTATTTTCTGGCGCAGCCTCAGGAAAATACACAGAAGCTTTTGCGTGTGGTACTGCTGCTGTATTGTCTCCTATAGGGAAATTACGTCGTCCTTCAGGTGAGGCTGTGTTTGGAAATGGTGAGCCCGGACCAATTGCAATAAAACTCAAGAAGATTTTGACAGATGTCCAGAGTGGGCGTGCGCCAGATAAGCATAGTTGGTTGCATGATATTGTTTGATAATAATACAAGGCCTTTCTTAGAGAGGCCTTTTCTTTAAGTATATTAGAAAAACGAAAAGATCATTCTATGGCTCAAAAAGTTGTTCCTGTTATTTTATCGGGTGGATCAGGGAGCCGATTGTGGCCGGTGTCACGTGGGAGTTATCCTAAGCAGTTTTGGCCATTGCTGAATGATCATACACTTATTCAGGAAACAGCGTTAAGGGGGAGCGCCTGTGGTTCGGCTGATCCCATTATTGTATGTAACGCAGACCATCGGTTTATTATCGCTGAACAATTGCGAGAAGCCGGAATAAAAAATCCGAAAATTGTACTGGAGCCTGTAGGGCGTAATTCTGCTCCTGCGATTGCCGCTGCTGCTTTTTTAGTAGCTCAAGAAGATCCAGACGCAATTTTGTGGGTGATGGCTGCGGACGCGGCTATTACGGATCTGAAATCTCTCCAAGACAGCTTACAAAATGCGGTTTTAGTGGCGCAGTCAGGCTGGATTGCAACCTTTGGCATGAAGCCGACAAAGCCTGAAACTGGCTATGGCTATATAGAGGCTGGTTCACCTATACAGAATATTCCTCAAGCGTATGAGGTTGCTCGTTTTATTGAGAAGCCGTCTTTGGATATAGCTCAGGAATTAATCCAGTCTGATAAATATTTCTGGAATTCTGGAATGTTCCTAGCCAAAGCAAAAGTCTTTTTGTCTGAAATACGCTCTTATGAGCCAGAAATTTATACTACGATTAAGCAGTCTGTTCAGCACTGTCGTGTAGATATGGATTTTATTCGTCTGGATGAAGAAAGTTTTCAGAAATCGCCGAATATATCAGTTGATTATGCCATAGCTGAGAGAACAAAGCTTGCAGCCGTTATCCCCGGTGATTTTGGATGGTCCGATATAGGAAGTTGGGACTCTTTGTGGGATTTGAGCCCTAAAGATCCACAAGGTAATGTGGTGTATGGAGAACATATTTTCTTAGATCGGACAAAGAATTGTTATGTCCGATCAGATGGTATCGTAACGGCTGTTACGGGTGTGGATGACCTGATTGTTGTTGTTACATCCGATGCCGTGATGATTTCTCATCGGGATAATGCGCAAGATATTAAACATGTGGTAGCCCGTCTAAGTGCCGCTGGTCGCAAAGAAGCTGTAGAGCATAAGCGATTATACAGACCATGGGGTTTTTATGAGAGCCTCATTCAGGCTGAGCGTTTTCAGGTAAAAAGAATAGTCGTGGAGCCCGGTGGTAAATTGTCTTTACAAAAGCATTATCATCGAGCTGAGCATTGGGTTGTTGTCGCGGGTACAGCCTTGGTAACGCGAGATAATGAGCAGCTTGTTCTTCGGGAAAATGAAAGTGTGTATTTACCTTTAGGGTCTGTGCATCGGCTGGAGAACCCAGGCAAGATACCGTTAACGTTGATTGAAGTTCAGTCCGGCCCGTATTTAGGTGAAGATGATATTATTCGCTTAGAAGATGTTTACGAACGAAACTAGCGCTCTCCATAGCGTGATAGTTAGATGTATCTAACCATCCAGCCTGAATAGCCATTTTAACATCTTCGGGTCTATCCAGATCATGGAGGAGTTCGGGGGCTCGGATTGTCTCGTTATGAGATGATTGAAGAATTTTTTTGAAGCCTTGATCCCCGTTAAGTGTGTGTGTTTGTGTAAGGGTAGCAGGCGTTATTCGTGCAGGAATACCCGATAGGTTTGATGAGTATTCTGTCATTACATTACAATTTTGTGGGTGGAAAAGGAGCAGGTTGAGTAAGTGCTGTTTTGTAAGGCGGAATTGATCTGTCGTAAGAATGAGAGTGGGAAGGTTGGTAGTCCCTAAACTTTGGGCGGCACATTGAAGAGAACTGGATAAGCCAGTTTTCCACGCAGGGTTATAAATAATTTCGGCTGTGGGAAAGTTTTTCACCGCCTCTTCGATACGTTCTTTATATGCACCTGTAATAATGAGAAGTCGGTTCGGCTGCGTTTGAAAAGCAATGCGTGCTATATGCTCTACTAAGGGGCGTCCCTGAGAGGTTAAAAGCTGCTTAGGATAACCTAATCTTTTGCTTTCTCCCGCTGCGAGAAGAATAATATTATGGGGGGGGATGTTCATTTGACAGGAGCCGCTCTGTAGATGGCGATAATCTGTGAAAGTATGGAAAGGGCAATTTCCATGGGGGTTTGTGCCCCGATATCCAGCCCTGCAGGAAGTTGTAATTTTGTTAAAACTTCATCAGAGATCCCGGCTTGTTTTAAAGTCGATATTTTTTGAGGGATTTTTTTACGGCTTCCTAAAATACCAACGCAAAAAGCATCTGATTGTAAGGCTCGTTCAGCAACAATGAGGTCTGTCTCTGCATCATGTGTCAGGGAGTAAACGGCAGTCCATTGATCAAATTGAATATGCGATAATGCTGTAATGATATCTCGTCGGTCGTATTGGGAGAGAGGAATCCCTTGGGGAGGGAATTCAGGCCCTTTGGGGCGAAGAATATGGATATCTAAGTTAAAATGAGGGGCTAATTGAACAAGAGCGAGCGTAACAGGATCATGCCCGACTAAAATTAATTTAACTTTTGGCGTGTAGGTGCGTTGGAATAAGTGTGTTTCAGAAGGAAGGGTTTTTGACGTGAAAAACATTTCCCCATCATTGAGATCCGTTACGAGGATAATTGGTTGCCTTGCGCTCATTGCTTGGCGTCGTATTTGAATATAGTCGGCAAGATTACGAATTGGGCGTACGAAGATATTAATTCGACCGCCACATGTGAGTTGAACATCTAGTGTTGGGCTGTTGGCACCATAATCCAGCATACGAAACGTATTGTTTTTAATGCAGGCAACCGCCTCTGTTTGAATAGCTGATTCAACACATCCGCCAGATACGTAGCCTGCAATCTCGCCGTCCTCGGAAATGAGCATTTCACTACCAAGAGGGCGCGGGGATGAGCCTGTAATTTTGACAAGGGTGGCTAAAGCGACTTTCTTATTTTCAGAAAGCCACTTTTCTGCATGGGGGGTGAAGTCTTCCATCAGCCCATATTCTGGCCATGGTGGTAAGGTATTAAAACTAAGAGGCGTGCTCATAAAAGCCCTTTTTTATAAATGCGCCCCTTTAGTGTGGCTGGTGAATATAGCAAAACATTTAGGTTTTGATTCTGTCTGAAGCAATTTATAACGCTATTATAATCTGGCATAGAACCAGTCATGGAGCAAAATTTGCAAGAACTCCTAAGCGTACAAAAAGCAGAAAAACTTGTATTGGGATATGCGTGTCCGTTTGGAACCGAGCGTATTTCATTGCCTGAAGCGTCAGGGCGTATTTTGCGGCAGACGATCAAGGCTGAAAGAGCTCAGCCGCCTTATGATCGTGTGATGATGGATGGCGTTGCGTATCGTTATGTAGCCGATCGACGTGAGTTTTTGTGCCACGGTGTTCAGAGGGCGGGGAAACCGCCTAAAATATTGCCTGATGGTGCTTCATGTATTGAGGTGATGACAGGCGCTGTGTTGCCTGAAGGTGCAGATGTTGTTGTCCCTGTTGAGCGGATTATAAAAGAAGGAAAACATATTCGCCTTCAAGAGGGATATTACCCTGAAAAAGGACAATTCATTCATGTTAAAGCAGCGGATTGTAAGGCTGGATCCGAGCTTTTAAAGTCAGGTGCTCGTTTAAATGCTCCCGCATTGGGCGTCCTGGCTGGGAACGGATATGCAGAGGTTGAGGTTTCTCGAATACCATCGATTGCACTTGTTTCTACGGGAGATGAATTGGTTGATGTTGGAGCGGCTGTAAAAACTTGGCAAATTCGTCGCTCTAATGAATATGCTTTAATGGGGGTTTTGGCTGAGAAAGGTCTAACCAAGGTTGAACGATTTGTTATTCGGGATGAATTGTCTGAAACAATCGCTCAGTTGCAAAATATTTTAGAGCGGCATGATGTTATTATTCTAAGTGGTGGTGTTTCAATGGGCGCGTTTGATTATGTCCCCACCGCTTTGGCTAAGTTGCGGGTTGAGAAAGTTTTTCATAAGGTTGCTCAGCGCCCCGGGAAACCTCTTTGGTTTGGTGTAGGGCCTGAAGGACAACGTGTTTTTGGTCTGCCGGGTAACCCCGTGTCTGCACTATCCTGCGCTGCTCGTTATATTTTACCAATGTTAAAAACAGCACTATGTTATGCTGAAGTAGCAGCGTATCCGGTTGAGATGACTGAATCTGTTAATCTGGTTCCTGAGATGGCGCGCTTTCTTCCTGTAAAAATTTCTCATGATCAGACTGGAAAATTATTGGCTCACCCCCGACCTATTGCAACATCGGGAGATTTTAATTTTTTGGCTGAAACAGATGGAATTGTTGAACTTCCTCCGGGAGTAGGCCGGTTTGATGCAGGCGGACATGCTTTATTTTATGAATGGTAAATTAAAGGCGTGGTAAAAGATCGGTTATTACGGCCATTAAAAGATCTGCGGATTTCGGTGATGGATCGTTGTAATTTCCGTTGTCCATACTGCATGCCTGAGGCGAAATATCATGAGCATTTTCGTTTTTTAGATGCCTCAGAGCGTTTGAGTTTCGATGAAATTGAGCAAATTGCGCGCGTAGCCGTGTCGTTGGGTGTAACGAAATTGCGGCTGACAGGAGGTGAGCCTTTGCTTCGCCCTGATCTGCCAGAACTGGTGAAACGGTTACGGGGGTTAGAAGGTGTCACGGATATTGCGTTAACCACGAATGGAGTTTTGCTCGATCGGTATGCCGAGAGTTTAAAATTGTCAGGATTAAGCCGTGTAACGATTAGTTTGGATAGTTTGGATCCTGCTGTTTTTACTCGAATGAGTGGTGACCGCTCATCCTTAACTCCTGTGTTGAAAGCGATTGAAAAAGCCAAAGAGATTGGCTTCCCAAAAGGCATAAAATTGAATGTTGTGGTGCAAAAAGGCATTAATGATGAAGGAATGGAAGACCTAGCTGGTTATTTCCGGCATTCAGGGATAACGGTTCGTTTCATAGAATATATGGATGTTGGCACTCGTAATCATTGGAATTTGGAGGAAGTCTTACCGTCGGCCGTGTTATTGGAGCGGCTGTCCCGCCGGTGGCCTCTTGTGGCTGTTGAAGCAGGGTATCGAGGCGAGGTGGCGAAGCGGTATCGATATGCAGATGGGGCCGGTGAGATTGGGTTTATTTCTTCTGTAACAGCTCCCTTTTGTGGGGATTGTTCACGTGCTCGTTTATCGTCAGATGGCAAAATATATACTTGTTTATTTGCGTCTGAAGGGCATGATTTAAAGAGCCTTTTAAGACAGGGCGCGGATGATCAGGTCGTTAGAAATCATCTGATCGCTCTTTGGGAAAAGCGGCGTGACCGTTACAGTGAAGAGCGTTCTTCAGGAGAAGAAAGCAAAAATCAACATCGTATAGAGATGAACTATATCGGTGGATGATAATTAAGGAGCATCCAGATGAAAACACTGACGCATGTTGATGAGCGAGGCGAAGAACCTCGGATGGTGGATGTCAGTCATAAAAACATAACGGAGCGGATAGCTCACGCACAGGGACGTGTTGTGTTTCCTGAGGACGTTGCTCAAACGTTAAGTGATGCAGGTTTTATGACTAAAAAGGGGGCCGTTTTAACCGTTGCGCAAATTGCGGGGGTTATGGGCGTAAAAGCTACGTCTCAACTTATTCCATTGTGTCATCCTTTAATGCTGAATGGGTGTAAGGTTGAAATTACAATGCAAGGTAATGAGGCTGTCATCGATTGTCGGGTGTCCTGTCAGGGCAAAACAGGAGTTGAGATGGAAGCGTTAACAGGAGTTTCTGTCGCTGCTTTGACCCTCTATGACATGTGCAAAGCTTTGTCTCATGATATTGTTATTCGAGATATAAGGCTTATAGGAAAAGCGGGTGGTAAGCGTGATTTTCAGAGAGCTGGAGTATGACCCTGCTTTATGGACTGGTGCTAGCAGGTGGAAAAAGCTCTCGCATGGGAGAAGATAAAGCCGCTCTTTCTTATCATGGTGTTCCTCAGCTTGAAGCCGCTTTTGATTTAGTAAAGCCGTTTGTTGCGCAATGTTTTGTTTCTGTAAGAGCGGACCAAAAGGGAGATGCTTTGCGAGGCCGTTTTGATCAGATTATAGATACAGTTGATATTGAAGGGCCTTCTGCCGGACTTTTATCAGCATATGAGCAATATCCAGATGTTGCATGGCTGGTCTTGGCATGTGACTTACCGATGGTGGATCGTGGCACATTGGAAACATTGATATCTGCACGGGATGCTCAGTGTAGTGCTGTGGCATATCGGAGTGAATATGATGGTTTGCCCGAGCCGTTATGTGCCATTTGGGAGCCGAATGCTTTAATGGGGTTGGCTCAGCAGGTGAAAGGTGGGAAAACTTGTCCCCGAAAATTATTATTGAATAACCATACGCTGATTATAGATCCACCGAAGGCTGGAGCTCTTGATAATATTAATACCCCACAAGAGCGTTTGCGCATACAGAATAGGGTAAAATAAATGATCCGCCTTGAATTAGAATATTTTGCTCAGATGAAAGAGATAGCTGAGAAAAGTAAAGAGGTTATCCATACGGATCTTAAGAAAGCAGAAGACTTATACTTGGAATTAAAAGAAAGATATAACTTTCCGTTTAAAGGGTCTCGTTTGCGGGTGGCTGTAAACGGTGATTTTGTTCCATGGGATTACCAACTTAAGAATGGTGATCATGTTGTTTTTATTCCTCCTGTGACAGGTGGGTAATGTCTTTTAACGTTTTTTCTTTCCCGGTGGATTTGAACCAGTTGCGTGAGGAGCTACGCCTTGCAGAGGCGGGTGGCTTTTGTTCATTTGAGGGGTGGGTTCGTAATCATAACGAAGGGCATGCTGTAAGCGGTCTGGAGTATGAAGCGTATGAACTTTTAGCTCAAAAAGAGGGTGAGCGGATTTTAGAAGAAGCTCGTGGGCGGTTTGAGATTAATCATGCTGTTGCAATGCATCGGACGGGCTTTTTGAAAATTGGGGATGTTGCGGTGTGGATAGGTGTTTCTGCTCCTCATCGGGATGCTGCTTTTCAGGCATGTCGCTATATTATTGATGAAATAAAACGGCGCGTTCCTGTTTGGAAAAAAGAGCATTACGTGGATGGGCGTGCAGAGTGGGTCGCATGTCATCATTGTGAGAATGGAGCCCACCATTTGTAGGTTCGTCAAAACCGATCAAATGTGGAATATAAATAATAAAATTCAATAGATCAAAAAACGTAGGTCTTTACCACCTTTTTTGAAAAAGGGTCTATCTAAGGTTTATTTTTAATTGAAATTGCAAATCATTCTCAATTAATATGTCTTCAGAGATATTGATTCGGAGATATATTATGCCACGGACGCCATTATTCTTATCCGATTTGTGCTGCTGTGAGCGTTTAGCTCTTTGGAGTGTAAGGTGCCTTATCAATCGTTATCGTCTGCCTTTTTGTGCTGAGACAAGAACAACTGATGGCATGTATCCTATGTCCTTTCGCTCTGTTCTGGATGCAGCCGAGCGGTCTTTTTCTTATGCGGAGGCTTATTTAAAAGAAAATGGACAGATCAAATTAAATGTTAATCCTCCCGGGGCTCAAAACTTAACAGAAGTAGAAGAGCGATTTATTCAAGTTATACAGATTGTTCAAAATCAAGGCTACCAAGAAGCATTTGCTGTTTTGGACGGAATATATCCAGATCATACTTTGCAGGGGTATTTGGTTGCCGCTCTGGCTTTAGTCGCAGATTGTATGTCAGGAATTGGTCATTGGTTACCGCTACCAGAACGTAAGTCAACCGGGGCAGGCGCATTGTCTTCTCTTGTAAGGTGGAGGGACACACGGCCAGAAGATGTACGCGTTCTATGGCCGAGAGAAAGTTCATTAAAGGCAGACGCGCAGGTAATGCACTAATGACTAACAAATCTACTTTAATATTCACGGATCGTAGCTTGGAAATAGTGCTTATGGCTTTGTTGGTTCTAAGCGGTGCAGTTTTGAGCACATTCTGGATTATGTGTATGGTCCCAGAAATTGGGCTGTATGATATTGTTAACTATCTTTTATATGATAGCTTTCAGTAAGAAGAAGGGCATAGCAAGTTCATTTGCGTGCCCTTACTTCTTATCTCACGTTTAAATGTAATACTCTTCTAATGGTGGAAAACCATTAAACCCTACCGAGCAATATGTAGAGACATACGCTCCTGTTGCTAGGATTTCGATACGATCTCCACTTTTGAGAGCATCGGGAAAAGCGACACGATTTTTTTCGTATAAGATGTCAATGCCGTCACAGCTTGGGCCAGCAACAATACAGGGAGAGGTTGAACCCCCAGTCTGATCATGCGGGGTGCGGAATTGATACCGAATAGCTTCGCCTTCCGTTTCGGCTAAACCACCAAATCGTCCGATATCAAGGTAAACCCATCGAGGGTCTGTCTCAGCGCCACCGCGACGGCTTACGAGAATAACCTCTGTGGAAACCGTTCCTGCCTGACCAACCATATAACGGCCTGGTTCCAGAAAGATCTCTGGTCTTTTGTGAGGAAAATACTCCGTTAACGCGTCGTCAATGGCTTTTGCGAAGTCATAAATAGGTGGAATTTTTTCACGATAGTGAGTGGGGAAACCACCACCCAGATTAAGCATCTGGAGGTCAATACCCTCATGGCATAAGTCATTAAAAAGAGTAGAGACAGCGCGAATGGCATGCTGGTAAGCTGCGATTCCTGTTTGTTGGCTTCCAACGTGGAAGGATAACCCATAAGGGATAAGATTTAATTCTTTTGCACGAAGCATGAGGGTGTGGGCATGTGCCGTAGTCGTGCCAAACTTGCGAGAAAGAGGCCAATCGGCACCTTCGTTTTCCACAGCAAGGCGGCAAAAGACACGGCTTCCAGGGGCATGTTGTGCAATTTTCTCCAGCTCTTCTAAGCTGTCAAACACAAACAGATTGATGCCTTTTGCATATGCTTCTGTGATGGCAGAGGGCTTTTTAAGCGTATTGCCGTAAGAAATATGCTTGGGGTCGGCGCCCGCATCTAAGCACATCTGAACCTCTTGCAAGGAGGCCGCATCAAAGCAAGAGCCAAGAGAAACTAAGCGTTTCAATATAGCAGGAGCAGGATTAGCTTTGATGGCATAAAAAATCTTACCATCAGGGAGCGCCTTATGGAGGTCGTGATAATGTTGCTCAACAACATCAAGATCTACGATAAGGCAGGGAGTAGCCGGAACTTGCTCAGTAAGAAACCGGGTGATTTTGGGAGTCATGTCACTCATTCCCAGAACCAGACTTGTCGGGGTAAAGCCCAACAAGTGTGTTGCGAAACGGTCGAACGGACCGGCGAATAGCGGGATCTCTTGTTTCTGAAGATCCTGAAGGCCAGAGCGCTTGACGTCGTTGCGTAACCTCGAAAAGGGCCAGTGGCACGTGCGTTGCTGCGTGAGGCGGCATATGACGTTAAAAGTCTTTTGTTGCAAGGGATAATTTTATTATTTTCGAAATATTAATATTAGTTGCTTATATAAAGGGAACAAAGATAGCTCTTTCTGCGTATGATGTTGCGGCAAGCAATAATATTAAATAGTTGTAAAGTTTCTTGGACCATTAACAGGACTTGATGAGGACTTTTGCGTGACCTTCTCCACTGATTCTTCCGCAACAGAACAGAAAAAAGGCACGGCTCCAGCGCCAGATTCGAAAGCTGTTAATGTTAATGCGGAAATAAAACGTATCCGTAAAAAGCTGTCCGAAGCGGATAGAGAAGCCATCATTCAAGTCCGAAAATATGGTCTTGAGGGGCCGGGAACAGGGGCAAGATCTCCGTTTTCTATGCCTTGGGGTGGCTGGAAGCTGGTTTTTCGGCAAGTGTTTTCAGAGGCGGGGTCCTCAGAAACTTCTTTATCTGCTGCCGGGTGTGCATTTTATGCCACATTGTCTTTATTCCCTGCTATTTCGAGTTTGATCTCGGTTTATGGACTGGTGTTTGACCTTAATACAGTTGAACCTCAGCTTGAGTTATTGAGACATCTTTTGCCGCCCGCTGCTTACACGTTGATTGGTGGCCGCATACATGAGTTGGTCTCCCAACCGCATACGTCTTTGACAATTGGACTGATATTTTCGCTGTTCATCGCGTTATGGTCTGCTTCGGCAAGCACAAAATCAATGCTTTCAGCTTTGAATATGGCTTACAATGTTGACGAAAGCCGTGGTTTTATCAGCTTTCAGCTTACGGCTCTTATTACCACGTTAGTAACCATTATGGGGGCGGCTTTAACACTTGCCTTGATGGTGGCGGCTCCGGCTTTGGTTGATTATTTGCCTGATATATTAGGGGTTCAGCGATTATTGCCGCCGTTTGATTGGCTTGTTTCGTATGGAGCAAGGCTGTTTTTCCATACGCTTGGGCCAATATTAATGCTTTTGTTTGTGTTCGTTTTTGTGACCCTTCTTTATCGGTTTGGGCCTTCACGAAAAGCATCAAAATGGCGCTGGATTATCCCAGGTTCGTTGATTGCAACGTTCTTTTGGGTCCTTACCTCGCTTGGTTTTTCTTGGTACGTGGCTCACTTTGCCAGTTATAGCGTGACGTATGGACCACTTGGCGCTGTGGCGGCAATTATGATGTGGTTTTTTGTAAGTGTTTATGTTGTGCTGGTGGGAGCCGAGTTTAATGCAAGTTTAGAAGAGAGAGCAAAAGGCTCCTTGCCGCGTATTGCTGGGATGCCACAAGTCTCTTCTGTTGTATCGGCTGCAATGGCCTCAAATGAGATGCCAGAGCAATAATTTAAGGTTGTTGAGGCTCTTGCACAGTCTTTGCAGAAGATGGGGCCTCTGCAACTTCATTTTGTGAAGCATTTTTAGGAGCTAGTGGCGCAATTTTCACATGAGCTGTGCCCGAGTTTACCATTCCAATTTTTTCAGCAGCAGCATGCGATAAGTCAATAATCCGATGATTAAATGGACCACGATCATTGACGGTAACAACAACAGATCGGCCTGTATCTTCAGAAGTGACGAGTAGTTTGGTGCCAAGTGGTAATGAGGGATGTGCTGCTGTTAAGTCATTCGAGTTAAATGTGGAGCCATCGCTGGTTTTTCTTCCGTGAAAATGGCGGCCGTACCAGCTGGCAACGCCACTTTGTGTCCATGTCGCAACTTTATGTGCTTTTCTGGCAAGGGCCGCACGTACTGCGGAGGCCCAGCTTGTATGGGGCGCAGGGGTGAGGGGAGCGGGAGAATCGTCAGCGGCATGAGCCGGCAGACTAACTCCGCATAGCAACACAAAAAAAACAGCGTGGCGCAAACGCAATTTAGATACGGAAGAATGAAGTTGAGATATTATATGAGGCATGAAATTAATATCTTCCTTTACGAGAAACTAAAGGCTTATGAGGTTTTTTAACATAAAACTTCTTAAGATGCATTAATGAACCTTTGGAAAGAGGCATCATTAGGGCATGAATGGTTTTGTTTTAAGAAGCTTTCATGAATCTTCTGAAAGTGCTATCGCGCGTGTAAATGAAACGTCCTCTGATTGCCGTTCTGAACGGTCCGAACTTAAATATGCTTGGTTTACGTCAGCCTGAAGTTTATGGGCATGCGACGTTAGACGATGTAGAACATCTATGCATTCAAGCTGCTGAGCGGCTTGATATTGCTATAGATTTTCGGCAAACGAATGGAGAGGGCGAACTTGTTTCATGGGTGCAGGAATGTCGCGATCGAGCTGATGGAATCGTGATTAATCCAGCCGCTTATGGACATACATCTATTGCTTTGTTGGATGCTTTGCTGGCGGTCGAGTTGCCAGTGATTGAGGTCCACATTTCCAATATTCATCGCCGGGAGGCATTTCGCCATCATACTTACGTTTCTCAAGCTGCAATTGGTGTTATTTGCGGTCTGGGGGTGCGAGGGTATGCGCATGCGCTTCAGGCAATTACAGACATGATCGAAGACGAAGGATGAGCCGTATGCTCGTGGATAAGGATGCCATTCGGGCATTGGCCGATATTTTAACGGAAACCGGCCTAACTGAAATTGAAATAGCAGAAGCGGATAGCCGTATCCGGGTAGCGCGCGGAAGCACTGTTGTGCAGGCTGCTGCTCCTGTTGCTGCTGCGGCACCTGCAACAGGTAGTGTTGCTGAGGCAGCGCCCGCTGTTGCGAACCCTGAAAAACACCCAGGAATGGTTCCAAGCCCAATGGTGGGTGTGGTTTATCTGACTCCCGATCCTGCTTCGCCTCCTTTTGCACAAGAAGGTCAAACGGTATCAGCCGGTCAAACGATCATGCTGATTGAAGCGATGAAAACATTTAACCAAATTAAGGCCCCTCGTTCCGGTGTGCTGACCAAGTTTTTAGTAGAGACAGGTCAACCTGTTGAGTACAGCGAGCCTTTGGCGATTATTGAATAATGTTTTCGAAGATTCTTATTGCCAATCGAGGTGAGATTGCACTGCGTATTCAGCGCGCTTGCCGAGAGATGGGTATAAAAACGATAGCGGTTCATTCCACAGCAGATGCTGATGCCATGCATGTTCGCTTGGCAGATCAGGCTGTTTGCATTGGCCCACCTAGTGCACGAGACTCCTATCTGAATGTTGCTGCTATTTTATCTGCGGCAACAATTACAGGTGCCGAGGCAATCCATCCTGGATATGGCTTTTTGTCTGAAAATGCAGAATTTGCAGAGACAGTTGAAGAGCATGGTTTGGCTTTTATTGGTCCGACAGCCCAGCATATTCGAATGATGGGAGACAAGATCACTGCTAAGACGACGATGGAAGAATTGGGGGTCCCTCTTGTTCCTGGCTCTGACGGTGCTTTGAAAAATTTAAGCGAAGCGCGTCAGGTAGCGGAGCAAGTTGGCTATCCGGTTCTTATTAAGGCTGCGGCTGGTGGCGGTGGCCGTGGTATGAAAGTAGCTCACTCTGCAGATGAGATTGAGGAAGCTTGGACGGTAGCGCGAACAGAAGCTCGTGCAGCTTTTGGTAATGACGAAGTTTACCTTGAAAAATATCTTAACCGTCCACGGCACATTGAGCTTCAAATTTTAGGTGATCAATACGGGAACGTTGTGCATTTTGGTGAGCGTGACTGTTCTTTGCAGCGACGCCATCAGAAGCTTTTGGAAGAAGCAGGCTCACCTGTACTAACAGATGCAGAACGTGAAGAAATTGGGCAAACGGTTACAAAAGCTCTTTCCCGGATGGGATATCGTAATGCTGGGACGTTAGAATTTTTGTATCAGGACGGTCAGTTCTCTTTTATTGAGATGAATACGCGTCTGCAGGTTGAGCACCCTGTTACAGAAATGGTGTGTAATGTTGATCTGGTAAAAGAGCAGATTCGCGTGGCAGCCGGTGAGAAGCTTGGCTATACACAAAAAGACATAAAAATGTCAGGCCATGCGATTGAATGCCGTATCAATGCGGAAGATCCTGAAACGTTCTTACCAAGCCCTGGAACGATTAATGTATTCCATGCTCCTGGTGGGCTAGGGGTTCGTATGGATAGTGCTATTTTTGCCGGATATCGTATTCCTCCTTATTACGATAGTATGATCGCGAAGCTTATTGTTCATGCTCCAACGCGTGCAGAAGCGATTGCTCGGATGCATCGTGCTTTAGATGAATGTGTTGTAGATGGAGTGAAAACAGTTATTCCACTACATCGTAAGATTCTATCAGACCCTTCTTTTCAAAAGGGGGATTATACTATTCACTGGCTAGAGCAGTTTGTCGCGGCTCAAAGCAAATCTTAAAACGAAAAGAAAAGAGCATGTTGCAATACGCAGAAACGATATGTGTCGATGCAAAGATTGGTCATGTACCACATGTGGTTTCTGCGTTGTCAGATTTGGAAAATGCAGGGGCCTGGGTAACGGAAGTTGGCCAGCTTAACCAACTCTTGCTCTTTTACTCTTCATCTAATTTGCTTGACCTTCAAAGGCAGCGTGCCGCGTTGCTTGCTAAAATTCCTCAAGAGTTCATTCTTCAAACGGATATTACGACTTGGCGTGTGATTGCTCCCGTATTGCCGATGGGAGTGTATGGCCAAGCGTATGAATGGCGGTGTTATCACGTTCTGCCAAATGAGATGGAGAAAGTAGAGCGTGAGTTTTTGTCTGCTTTGAACCGGCGCGTTGAAGTCTCTCCATTAATGTGTGGTTTGATCTCTTTAGAGGGGACGCCGCGTATTGCGCATTTATGGCCGTATGGTGATGTGAAGGACAGACAGGAGAAAAGGGCGCAAGCCGTTGCCGCTGGAGGTTGGCCTCCTAAGGTTGCTCCATATTTATACAAGATGAAAAATGCATTATTATCACCACTCGCATCTTCTCAATGGAAATGAAGAAAAAGAGGGTGCTGTCCGAGGGTTTATTTCTCAGAAAAGCTTATTTTTAGAACAATAATTCCGTTCTTATATAAAATAAGAAAGAAAATAAAAAATTAATTCGATACTTTTTGACAAATGATGTTGTCGTTTGCCTGTTGGTCATGTAGCCCTTGTCGGG
Source organism: Swingsia samuiensis (assembly GCF_006542355.1). Classification (NCBI taxonomy): domain Bacteria; kingdom Pseudomonadati; phylum Pseudomonadota; class Alphaproteobacteria; order Acetobacterales; family Acetobacteraceae; genus Swingsia; species Swingsia samuiensis. Next base: position 1,519,071 of record NZ_CP038141.1, read on the forward strand.
TATATAGGGAAAAGTTTTCACGATACTGTGTACGTAGGCGGAAATGATTTTCGTTTTGTACATCGTGATATCAGTTGAACAGCGAGTATTCCAATGTCTCTGAATTCCGTCGTTGAGAGTGTGACCGCACGTGTTATCGAGCGTTCGAAGGTCTCACGTCGCCGATATCTCGCTTTGATGGAGCGTAATAGGGAGAAGGGAGTATCCCGTCCGCGGCTTGCATGTGGAAATCTAGCGCATGCGATTGCAGCTGCAGGAGCCGATAAACCTGACCTGATGCGTCCGCTGGATAAGAATATCGGCATGATTACAACATATAATGATATGTTGTCAGCCCATCAGCCTTATGGTCATTATCCAGACCAAATCAAATTGTTTGCTCGTGAGGCAGGAGCGACAGCGCAGGTAGCGGGCGGAGCGCCGGCGATGTGTGATGGCGTGACGCAAGGACAAGAGGGGATGGAGCTTTCTCTTTTCTCTCGTGATGTTATTGCGATGTCAACGGCGGTGGGTTTGAGCCATGGCATGTTTAATAGCGTGGCCTTGCTCGGTGTTTGTGATAAAATTGTTCCCGGCTTGTTAATGGGAGCTTTACGGTTTGGTCATTTGCCAACCATGTTAATCCCCGCTGGGCCAATGACATCTGGCTTGCCCAATAAAGAGAAATTAAAGATTCGTCAGCTCTTTGTCGAAGGTAAGGTTGGAAAAGAAAAACTGATGGAAGCCGAGAATGCTTCTTATCATGGTCCAGGAACGTGTACGTTTTATGGAACAGCTAATACCAACCAAATGATTGTGGAAATCATGGGCCTTATGATGCCCGATTCTGCTTTTATTCCGACAAATACGCCACTGCGTCAGGCGATGACGCGTGCGAGTATACATCGTTTGGCTGAGATTAGCATTAACGGTGATGATGAACGATCATTGGCAAAATGTGTTGATGAAAAAGCCATTGTTAATGCCGCTATTGGTCTTTTGGCGACAGGTGGTTCAACAAATCTGACCATACATTTGCCTGCCATCGCGCGGGCTGCAGGAATTGTTTTCGATTGGGAGGACTTTAGCCGTTTGTCTGCTGAAGTCCCGTTGATTACGCATGTGTACCCCAATGGCTCAGAGGATGTGAATGCCTTCAATCGTGTTGGAGGAATGCCAACCGTTATCTCTGAACTGATTGATGCGGATCTTTTACACACCGATATATTGACGATTTCACGCGGTGGAATGAAAGACTACACACAACGCGCGTCTTTAAGTGAAGACGGCAAGAGTGTGGTGTATAACCCATCGAAGCCATCTTCAGACCCAAATATTCTAAGAGGAATTAAAGAACCGTTTAGTTCAGATGGAGGCATTAAGCTTCTTGAAGGGAATATTGGTCGTGCCATTTATAAAAGCAGTGCAATTAAAGAAAAGCATTTAACGGTTGAAGCACCTGCACGTGTCTTTATAGACCAGAAAGATGTTGCAACTGCTTATCAAAATGGTGAACTGGAGCGCGATGTCGTTGTTGTCGTTCGCTTTCAAGGACCAGAAGCAAATGGAATGCCAGAGCTACATAAATTGACGCCTGCTTTAGGTGTTCTGCAGGATCGTGGATTTAATGTTGCGTTAATCACAGATGGTCGTATGTCTGGTGCGAGTGGAAAGGTACCAGCAGCTGTGCACGTGGTTCCAGAGGCACAAGATGGTGGGCCTATCGCCAAGATTAAGGACGGAGATATCGTCCGGGTATGTGCTGTGACAGGCCGAATTGAAGTCTTGGCAGACCCTCATGAGTGGGAGGCTAGAAAACCAGCTCAACCTCCGTTGCCAGCCCTTGGAACTGGACGTGAGATGTTTGCCCTTATGCGTTCTGTCCATCTTTCAGCAGAAAGAGGTGCATCAGCCATGATTGAGTTGATGGAAAAAGACCTTGATGCTGTTGGTGATAATATTCAGTAAGAGACGAGGACCGTTAGAATGAGTGATACAGCAAAGATTGATGCAGTCATGACACGCAGCCCTGTGCTGCCTGTTATTGTGGTAAAAGACGTAGCGCATGCGCGCCCTTTAGCAGAAGCATTAGTAGCCGGTGGTTTGACAACTCTGGAAGTAACGCTTCGTACGCCATGCGCATTAGAAGCTATTTCTGAAATGTCTAAGGTTAAGGGCGCATTGGTAGGTGCCGGAACGGTACTTAATCCAGATGATTTGAAAAATGCAGTTCAGGCTGGCGCACAGTTTATTGTAAGCCCAGGTTTGACAGCACCTTTGGCAGATGCTGCGCAGAAACATGATATTCCATTTTTGCCAGGTATCGCGAATGCAGGCGATATTATGCGTGGCCTCGATATGGGGTTGAAGCGGTTTAAGTTTTTCCCAGCGATGAATAATGGTGGGATACCTGCGCTAAAGAGCCTATCAAGTGTATTTGGTGGTATTCGTTTCTGCCCAACAGGTGGTATTACAGAAGATACGGCCGCTGAATGGCTTGCTCTTCCATCTGTGTCATGTATCGGTGGTTCATGGATTACAGCGGGTGATTTTGATCCAGAAAAAATCAAAGAACGCGCTGCAGCGGCTGCTCGTTTAAAAGCGTCTTAAGCACATGTAAGCACGGTAAGGACTATATTGGTTGTTACCGTGCTGTTAAATCAAAATAATTGTTAAAAAATTACAAAACAACAATTTGCAGAAAAATTTTAATTCAAGCATAAGCTCCGTGTGACTGGGCGTTCTCATCTTCTTATCGGCGGTTTTTCTATTCTGTGTGCTATGCGCTGGAATTGGTTGTTGCCTGACCCTCTTTCTGTTTTTGCAGGGCTTTTCGGTAGTTTATTGCCGGATATTGATACAGAGAGATCTATTTTAGGTGCCCGTATCAAGTTAATATCACGCTTTCTAGCAAAAGCATTTGGCCATCGTGGTCTCACTCATTCAGCTGTTGTTTTGTTGTTAACGATGGGGATAGCAGGGTCTTGGTGGGGATATTCTGTTTTGCGAGGGCCACTTGGTGCTTTATTCTTAGGTGTTGCGACGCATATCATAGCTGATTTATTAACAGGTGGATGCCAAGTTTTAGCGCCTTTGAGCCGTTCAAGGATTTCTTTTTGGCCTTATGTGCGGACTGGTGGTATTGGTGAATTCATGCTGCTTATGCCTACTTTAATTCTTTTGGGGTGGTTAAGTTTTGCAGGGCGTGTTTTACCAGCTTCGCATTCTCATTTTTATGTGCATCATATTCCGTTGCGCAGACCTGATTTGAAGGATATTTCTTTTCCATCATGACCGAGACTCGTCTTCCTATTCGCCGCGCGCTTTTATCTGTTTCTGATAAATCAGGGCTTATTGAACTTGGCCGTGCGCTTTCTGACCATGGTGTAGAGTTGTTGTCGACAGGGGGGTCTGCCAAGGCTCTACGTCAGGCAGGGCTTATCGTTAAAGATGTTTCAGATCATACAGGTTTTCCGGAAATTTTAGATGGGCGTGTTAAGACGCTCGTTCCTCAAGTTCATGGGGGTATTTTAGGCCGGCGTGATATGCCCGCACATGTTGCGCAAATGCAAGAGCATGGTATTGAGCCGATCGATTTGGTGTGTGTAAATTTATACCCCTTTGCAGCAACGGTTGCTTCGGGTGCGTTGCCTGCAGATTGTATTGAAAATATTGATATTGGTGGCCCTGCAATGATACGGGCTGCGGCTAAAAATTTTGATCATGTTACGATCTTAACGTCTCCAGAGCAGTATCACTCTTTGGTAGAATCTCTCAAAAATGGTGGAACGTTATTAAGTGATCGGCGTGCGTATGCGGGCGCAGCATATGCACATACGGCTTCTTATGATGGAATGATAGCACGGTGGTTTGCTGAGCAAGCTGGAGAGTTTTTGCCGCCAGTTCTAACGTTGAGTGGAGAGCGGAGCGAGCTATTGCGGTATGGTGAAAATCCACATCAGCAAGCGGCATTTTATCATGATGGAACAAAGCGTGCAGGCATAGCGACAGCCCAGCAAATTCAAGGGAAGGCGCTTAGTTATAATAACCTGAACGATACAGATGCAGCTTTTGAAGCTGTGTCTGAATTTGATGCTCCAAGCGTTGTTATTGTAAAGCACGCGAACCCCTGTGGTGTTGCTTCTGCCGAGAATTTGGAGCAGGCATGGATTGCAGCCTTACGGTGTGACCCTGTTTCAGCATTTGGTGGAATTGTAGCTGTTAATAGAACGTTAGATGCGGCGACAGCGGCTCGAATTAGCGAAATCTTCACGGAAGTGATTGTGGCTCCAGATGCAGATGCTGGAGCGAAAGAAATTTTAGCGAAAAAGAAGAACCTTCGTTTGCTCTTAACAGGCGCTATGCCTAATCCGACAGCTGAAGGCTTGGCTTTTCGCTCTGTCGCAGGTGGGTTCTTGGCGCAAAGTCGTGATGCCGGGCGTGTAAGCGAAAAAGACTTGAAAGTGGTGACCAAGCGGGTTCCTACAGAACAGCAAATGAAAGATTTGTTGTTTGCATTTCGGGTTGCCAAGCATGTAAAATCAAATGCTGTTATTTATGTCCGTGATGGTGCCACCGTTGGTGTCGGGGCGGGGCAAATGTCTCGTGTTGACAGTGCGCGTATTGCGGCTCGCAAAGGTGAGGATGCTGCAAAACTGGCGGGAGAGGATAAGCCATTAACGGCTGGCTCTGTCGCTGCGTCAGATGCATTTTTCCCTTTTGCGGATGGCTTGGAAAGTGTGGTTGCCGCAGGTGCTGTCGCTGTTATTCAGCCCGGTGGTTCAATTAGAGACCAAGAAGTGATTGATGCGGCAGACGCTGCTGGGATTGCTATGGTCTTTACAGGGATGAGGCATTTCCGACATTGAAACCATTTGCATTATTTGTCTTATTTATGGGGGTAGTGGCGTCCGGCTTTGCGGATGCTGCCCCATGTAGCTATGACGTGACGCCTCTTCCTGTAAAAACAGGCATTGTGTCGCGACTGATATCAAACGGCGTTCTGCTAAAGGATGGGACTACCGTTCTTTTGCCAGAAGGGCTGTTGGCTAATATTCGTTTAGGTCAACCTCTGACTGTTCGAGGTTTGGTGTCGGTAAATGGCCATACAGTGCAGGCATTTGCTCTAGATGGCACTCCGCCGGTATGCCCAAACGAAGATAATACTTCGGTCTCTAAAGGGCCTTTCGCCGGTTCTGCTGAATATGATCGGATTCAGGATTAGTTTTATATAAAAAGTTAAAGCTTTCTTTACACTTATAGAGCAATGTCTTCGCAGTAATACTCAGCTATTTACTTTTCTGGAGGCATTGCTTGTGTCGCGTATTTTAGACACTTCAGAGGTGTTGGGACGGCAGAGGGATTTTAAAATGTCTCTTCAGAATGAGGAGCATTTATCCCATGAAAGATTTCAAGATTTTCTAAAAAGTTATGAAGAGAAAAGGGCTGTAATAAAAAAAGAAGCCCTCGTGACAAAGAAACAGATTCAAGATCAAAAAAAATTGGTTGTACCCGAGAAGGAGAAAAACTCTTTTGCTTTAAAAAAGGATCAATCTGTATTTTTTGAAAATAGTAATAAAATAAAAACGTCGAAGAATGAAGAAAAGGAGAATGTAGGCAAAGAAAAATCTACGTCAAAATATAAAATTGAAAGAAAGTTGGATATTCATTTTAAAGATATAGATAAAACAAGAACGATGATGTCATATCGAGGAGGGATAAAAAATAAAGAGGACGCTGCCCCTCATGAAAATGATAAAGTACTTGAGGCTCCTCCTACAGTATTAAATTTGATCAATCAGAAAAATATTCTTCCAGATAAAGGAGAAAAATTTATTTTATCTTCTTTGCAAGAAAGGAATGAAGAGGTTTACCATCCATCAATATCAGAGAAAAAAAATGAAGTTGCATGGAAGGAAGAAGACAAACAGATTAAGGAAAATATATCAGTAGAGAAGAAAAAAGAGATAAAGTTCTTAAAGAAAGAAGAAAAGCCACCTGTAGAGAAGAAAGAAGATTGGAAGACACATCTTATTCATCATACATCCTCTAAATTATATATTAAATCTAAAATAGAAATAATAATGGGAAAGAAAGGGAAAATAGTATTCCATATTAAAAATAGGAAGGATGAATTAAGAGGAAGTAGTTCTTTAATTAAAATAGAAAATAAAGAAATATTAGAGAGTTTGGTAACGCATAGAGATGATATAGTTAAGTCTTTGCAATCAACAGATTTTTTAAATGTGAATCATATAAATATTCCTTCTGTTGTTTTAGATATAAAGCAAATGGATACAAAAAGGATACGTTGAACTCCCATCAGGAATTTGATGACAGTTTTACAAGGATCAACAAAAAAGAAATTATAAATAAAGGAAAAATTTACGCTTCTATCTTTAAGAATGGAAAGTTGAACGTTACAGCATAAGTTGGAAGAAATATGACGTCTATTATACGGAATCAATTACATGGTTCTATCGTAGATACGGCAGTATCAGCGGCAAGAAAAAAAGAAATTTCCTCAAATGCATCTTCTAATACACAAAAAACAACGAATTTAGGGAATTCAGCGCTTTCTTCGTTAACTGGTAATTTTAATCAGTTTTTAACGTTGTTAACGGCGCAGTTGCAGCATCAAGACCCTAGCAACCCGATGAATACAGATAGTTTTACCAGTGAACTGGCTCAGTTTGCAGGCGTACAGCAAGCTGTTCAAACCAATAATCATCTTTCGAGTTTAATTTCAGCAACGCAAGATACTCAGATGACCTCTAGTGTAGCGATGCTTGGAAAAAAAGCTACGGCAACCACATCTGTTTTGCCTTTGCAACAGAGTAGCGCAAATGTCCACTTTAGAGCGGATCAAGCTGGAACAGTTGCTATTGCTGTAACGGATGCCTCTGGAAAAATTGTGAAGACGACGGAGTTACAGGTTCAAGCTGGGGAGCATAGCTGGCATTGGGATGGCGTAGGGAATGACGGGCAACTAGCCCAGAATGGTCAATACTCCATAGCAATAGAAGAAAGCAAAAATGGAGATAGTATTGATCTTCCCACTCAAACAACAGGGACGATTACAGGGGTAGATAAAGCGTCAGGTGGTATTAAAGTAAAAATGGGAGAGAGCGAAGTTGCCTTAGGCTCAATTTCTGAATTCTCAAATGAGTAAAACGAGTTGTAAATTAAGTAGATATTAATATTTTTGCTGCATCTTTACCTTCTATTGGAGCCTATAAAGGTAAAGAACTATGCGAAGAAAACAGCTCATTATTGAGGTGTGGCAAAATAAATCGGAAGAGCGATTCGATGAGGTAAAGGGGTGAAGGCTCTTTTAACGAATTTGAAGCAACTCGGATTGCCACGTCTTGCCGCTTTAGGCATTGTTGGAGCTATCATGGTCGTATTTTTAGGCTTCCTTGCATTTCAAGGAACAGGAAGTCTAAAGACTTTGCTGTATCGTGATTTAGATCCTCGAGAAGCTGGAGAAATTGTAGAGCAGCTGAATAAGGCTCATATACGATATGTTCTTCAGCAAGGAGGCCAAGAAATTCGTGTCAGTGAAGGAGATGTTGCGCCAGCACGTCTTTTACTAGCACGGAACGGTCTGCCTTCTGGAGGTTCAGTTGGATACGAAATTTTTGATAAAAATAACAATTTCACAGCGACTGAATTTGAACAAAATATTAACGAAACAAGAGCTTTAGAAGGAGAGCTAGAGCGTTCTATTCGTTTGATACATGGTGTTCAAAATGCGCGTGTTCATCTCGTTCTTCGGCATAGGGAGTTATTTTCAGCAGAGGAGCAATCTGCTCAAGCAAGTGTTCTCTTATCTTTAGATGGTGGTCGTCGTTTGGATGAAGAGAATGTGGCTGCAATTGTTAATTTAGTTGCGGCTGCAGTTCCTGGCTTAGAAACCAAGAATATTTCAATCATTGATAATCATGGACATGTTTTAATTCGACAAGGTGATGGTAGTGTTTCTGGCAAGGAAACACCTGATCGGCAAAGGCAAGCTCTTGAACAAAGGCTTTCAAGAGAAGTGGAGGATATGCTGACAGCCTTTGTTGGAGAGGGGCATATTCGAGTAGAGTCGAATATCACGATGAACAATGATCGTGTTCAGGAAACGCAAGAAAGTTATGATCCTGATCAGCAAGTTCTGCGTTCACAACAAACAAAAAATGAAAAGAGTATAAATACTCAAGCTAATTCTAATACCAGTGTTGCGAATAATTTACCCAATGCAAGTGCTGGGCAACCTCAAAGTGGAAATCAAAACTCCCGCCAAGAGCTGACAGAAAATTATGAAATCAGCAAGAAAGTTAGAACGTTAATTCAAGATCAGCCCAGAATTTCCAGGATGAGTATTGCTGTGATGGTTGATGGAACGATGAGTGCTGATGGGAAAGGAAAGCCTGTTTGGCATTCACTGCCACCAGAAGAAATAAACCGACTATCAGCCTTAACTAAAAGTGCCATTGGGTTTGATGCTAAACGAGGGGATAGTGTGACAATTATGTCGATGAAGTTCTCTCATACAGATGAAAAATTCTTTGAAAAGAAACAGACATTTATAGAAAAGGTTATTACAAACCCATATTTTTTACAGTTCACTCATTTATTAATTTTTGCATTGGGGGTGTTATTAATATCATTTTTTATTATCAAACCGCTTCTGAAAGAACGGCCTACTAGTAGTATAAATGCCTTAATCCCACAAAATAACAATATAGTTGACGCCGAAATTCAGTCAGGTTCAGAAAGAATACAAGTAGATGGGGTCAATGGAACTGTTAACGCATCTTTTGTGAAAAAAGCAATTAATTTGGTGGAATCTACTCCTGAGGAAAGTGTTGCTGTCATACGTGACTGGATAAAGCCTCAACATAATTAATAGGTTTATGAATATGAAATTATTGCAGCACGAAACAACTGGGTCACAAAAAGCGGCTATTTTGATGATGACGCTTGGTGAAGCGAATTGTGCGCTTTTGTTTGAACAAATGAAAGAAGAGGAAATACGAAAAATCTCAGTAGCGATGTCTGAACTTGGAATTGTTACGGCAGAAACTGTTGAGCGGGTTTGCAAAGAGTTTAGCCATAATATGGGGTCGACAGGTTCTTTTGTTGGTGATCTGGAAACGACGGAACGATTGTTAAAAAACTCTTTGTCTGACAATCGAGCAGATGCGATTATGCAAGAAATTCGGGGACCAGCTGGACGCACAATGTGGGAGAAGTTGGGAAATGTTTCTGAAAATGTTTTAGCTAATTATTTAAAACAAGAACATCCACAGACTGTAGCGGTAGTTTTAAAGTATATCAAAGTAGATCATGCCGCTAAGGTATTAGGATTATTTGAGGAGGATTTTGCTGTCGAGGTTATGGAGCGAATGCTCAATACTCACCAAGTATCTAATGAGATTTTGCAGAGTATAGAGAAAGCGTTACGTTTAGAGTTTGTTGGGAATGCTCCTAAGAACTCTCAAAAAGATAGTTATGAAGTTTTAGCTGATATTTTTAATAATTTTGACCGTCGAAACGAAGAGCGCTTTATGGCAGCTCTTGAGGTTCGAAGCTTAAATGATGCTGAACGTGTGAAAAATTTGATGTTCACATTTGAAGATTTGGTAAAACTTTCTCCAGAAGGATTAACGGTTCTTTTAAGTAAAGCATCGCGTGATTTATTACCGATCGCTCTTAAAGGAGCAAGTGACGGATTAAGGAAGTCATTTTTTAATACGATGTCAGAGCGTGCAAGGCGCATGTTAGAAGACGAAATTAATAATTTAGGACCAGTACGAATAAAAGATGTCGATTTGGCTCAAAGTAAATTTGTACAAATTGCAAAGGATTTATTAGAGCAAAATGAGATTGATATATTGGATCTGGATTCATCTGATAATGAGTTTATTTAATGAATACATTGTTTTTTGAAGATTTTGATCATCCTGTTCCTTCTAAGGTTCTTCAGGAAACGTCTCTTACAAGAGAAGAATCTCCGTATAAATATACAGAAGAGGATATGAAACATTGGAGGGAAAGTATTTGGAACGATTATAAAATAGAAGAGGAGGCACGAAGAATAGAGGATAAGAAAAAGTGGGAAGAAGAAATTAAAGACGTTGTTGAGAGAAGATTAGAAAACCTCTCAGATAGAATTGATAATTCTATTAATGTTATTGGTAAAAAAACAGCATTAACTATTATTTCACAAGTATGTGCTCTTTTACCTAATGTTATGGAGCATTACGGGAATAAAGAACGTGATTCGTTAATTGAAAGAATTATACCCAACATTCGATTGGGTTTTCCAATACATATTCAAGGAAATGAAGACGATGTGGGGGTTATTATTCAGAGAATGAAAAATATTACGTCGAGTAATATTACATTTTCTATCGATAAGGCCGCTAAGTCGGGAGACTTTGTTTTGTCTTGGGGAGAGGGCCGTCTTTCAAGGAGCGGAGAGCAGTTAGGCAAAGAAATTATTGCATTAATGGAAGCACAACTCAATGAATGTGGAAGTGAAAGGGGAGCTGATGAGTGATATTGAAAGTAATATTGATTTAGAGGAACTGCAGGAGAGTTCTGAAAAGAAAATCAATATGCCTCGTACGGCTCGAGATTTAGAGGCGATTTACGATATCCCTGTAACGGTAAGTGTTGTTTTAGGAAAAACAACAATGCCTGTTAATCAGCTTTTACGCTTAGGGCGTGGAGCAATTGTTGAACTGGATCGGAAGATAGGGGATCCGGTTGATATATTGGTGAATAATCGTCTCATTGCACGCGGTGAGATTGTTATGGTGGATGATAGCCGCTTAGGCGTTACCATGACGGAAATAATAAAAACAGAAAAAATAACTCATGACCGACACTAATTAACCAGTTGTTATATATTTGACGGGTATTTTGAAAAAGGAAAAAGAATATTTTGTAAATGGAATCTTGTAGGTGATAGAAAAGCAAATAAGCCTTCCGCTCAGGCGCACATCCGATGCAGTGAAAGGCTTTTTAGAGAAAAATACTCCTGCAAGACTAAAAAATTTACCGATTTCTGCCCCAGGGTCAGATGTTGGTTTGGCATTAGCGGTTGCCGCTTTGCTCTCTATTTTGGTTATTCCTTTACCAACATTTATTCTGGATGTTGGTCTTTCTCTATCTGTTACTTTATCTGTACTTGTTCTAATGGTTGCGCTGTTTTTATCTAAACCATTAGATTTTACCTCTTTCCCCACCTTACTATTATTAACGACTTTACTGCGTTTGTCTCTTGAAGTTGCGACAACACGTTTGATTTTAAGCCATGGGCATGAAGGAACGTATGCTGCGGGATATGTCGTTGCAGCGTTTGGTGGCTTCCTTATGGGAGGGGATGTCGTTATTGGAGCAATCCTTTTTTCTATTCTTTTAGTTGTAAACTTTATGGTTATAACTAAGGGATCGGGCAGGATTGCAGAAGTATCCGCTCGTTTTTCCTTGGACGCAATGCCAGGTAAACAGATGGCGATTGATGCGGAATTATCATCCGGGGCTATTAGCGATAAAATTGCGCGCCAAAAACGAAAAGATCTTCAAGAAGAGAGTGGCTTTTACGGTGCGATGGATGGTGCTGCCAAGTTCGTTCGGGGTGACGCTATTGCGAGTTTGATTATTACAGCCATTAATATTGTTGGTGGTTTAGCGATTGGTATTGGCCGGCATGGGATGTCAGTGACAGATGCTGCTGCGGCCTTTACAACATTAACGATCGGGGATGGCCTAGTTTCTCAAATTCCAGCTTTATTGGTTTCTACAGCAGCGGGTATTGTTGTTACAAAAGGGGGAACTGAAGGGGCCGCGGATGTTGCGCTCGTTCGTCAGTTGGGTGGCAATTATAAGCCCTTGGCGCTAGCCTCAGGCGTGGCGATGGTTTTGGCTATTATGCCTGGATTACCCGCTTTGCCGTTTATCGCTCTTTCAGGCGCAGCGGGCTTTGCTGCATGGTGGCGGTATCGGACGCCAGTGAAAAGCGATGATTTTGAAGATGATACAATTAGCCTTCCAGAAAATAATTCGGCAATGGAGCTCCCTATTTCAGAGAGTTTGCGCGTAGATTTATTGAGATTGGAGTTAGGGTTTAATCTTCTATCAATTGCGAGCGGCGAAGAAGCGCGTTTGACAGAGCAAATAAAGATTTTACGTCGAACGATCGCAAGCGAGATGGGATTTATCCTTCCTCCAGTAAGAATACAGGATAATTTAAATCTTTCGGCAGATAGTTATGCTTTGCGTATTCGTGAAATTGAAGTTGGAGAAGGTGAGGTTCAAATTAACCGCCTCTTAGCGATGAACCCTAAAGGAGGCCTCCCTAATCTGCCCGGAGTAGAAACAAAGGAGCCTGCTTTTGGTTTGCCTGCATTGTGGATTGATCAAACTTTTAGAGAGCGGGCTCTTTTAGAAGGGTACACAGTTGTCGACCCAGCAAGTGTTATCGTCACCCATCTAACAGAGATGGTGCGTGAAAATATGTCAGAGCTTTTATCTTATACAGAAACGCAAAAACTATTAGATGAAATGCCACGTGAACAACAAAAACTGATTGTGGATCTTATTCCTTCACAAGTATCGATTAGTATTATTCAGCGTATTTTGCAGAGTTTATTAGCTGAACGTATTTCTATACGTGATTTGTCAGGTATTTTAGAAGCAGTACAAGAAGGGTGTGGGCAAGGGTTAAAAAGCGTTTCGTCTTTGACGGCTCATGTAAGGACACGTTTAGCGCGTCAAATTAGTGCGGCAGTTACTACTCCCGAAGGATATATTCCAATTATTACTCTTAGCCCTGACTGGGAGGTGGAATGGTCAGATCACTTAAGCGGGGCTGTTGATGATGCCCATCTTGGGCTTTCGCCTTCCCGTATGAAGCAGTTAACTGTGCAGTTAAGACATGCTTTGAGCACAGCTTTGGAGCAAGGGGAGACACCTGTTATTCTCGTTGCAGCTGCTTTTCGTCGCCCTATGCGACTACTGATTGAACGTATTCGACCGCATACGATGGTCTTATCACAATCAGAGATTTCTAGTCGTGCCAAAGTAAAAACAATAGCAGTTATCCAATAAATTATAAGAAAAGAGATACATTGTGGATATTCAATTTGTATATGAAAAATCAATGTCAGCTGCTGTTCGAAAAGTCCGCGATTTTTGCGGTGAAAACGCACTTATTTTATCATCGAGATTGCTTGAAGGCGGTGGTGTAGAGCTAACCGTTGGAGTAGAAAATGCTTTAGATATTAAAAGTAATGATTTAGTTATAAGTGAAATGAAAGCTTCTAAAAAAGAGATCAGTAATGATCGTGATTTAGATGATTTATATCACGAATATATTTCTTCAGGAGAGAGCTCAGAAGAAATATTTGAAAATTATATAAAGGTTCAATCCTTGCATAAGATTGATTTCACACAGCCTGTAATGGTTTGTGGTATGCCAGGAAGTGGAAAAACGTTAACTGTTACCCGTTTAGCAACACGATGTGTGCAGGAAGGGTTGACGCCTATCGTGATTACAACAGACACAGAGCGCGCAGGTGCATTCGAACAATTAACGAAATGTATGAATCTCTTAAAGGTGACTTTACTGTTCGCGGAAGACCCTGAGAGATTAGCTTTTTTATGTCAACAAAATGGAGGAAAAAGGCCGGTTATTATTGATACGGCAGGCGTTGCTCCTTTTGATAAAACAGCTTTGGACTATTTAAAAAACTTGCAAGAAGTATCAAAAAGTAAACTTACTTTAGTACATCCCGCAGGAGAAATACCAAGTACAACATTAGAAATTGTAGCCGTATTTTGCCGAGTTGGTGCACAAAGAATGATTATCTCAAAAACAGACTGTTCCCGGTGTTCTGAAGGGGTCACTAAAGCTGCTTTTGCTGGGGTTCCCTTAGCGGGGGTAAGTGTGAGTAATCGGCTGATTGATGGATTAATAGAAGTGACGTCGAAAAATTTTCAGCAGATTGTCTTTAGATCGTCACAGAACAGGCCTCTCACAGATTTGAATAATATTGAGAAAGATATGTTGAAAAAGAATATCCAGATAAAAATGAATAATACGGTCTTATCACAGCATATTGCGGCTCAAAGAAGAGTGTGATGCTTTTTAAGCTTAAGAAGTAACAAAAAATTAAACATTACCTCCCTTTCTTTAAAAGAAATTCTTACTAATCTACTCTGCAAAATATATGATTTTGGAGTTGCTTTTATGCGTGTTGCTGTAATTCAGATGGAACCTTCGGCTGATCGAGACGCAAACATCGCACAAGCAGAAAAATTTATACATGAAGCAAGTGCCCAAGGCCCATTAGATTTGGTTGTTTTACCAGAAGTCTGGAATTGCTTGGGGGGAACAATTGAACAAAAACATAAAGCAGCTGAATTTTTTCCTCAAAACGGAGAAAAAGGAGGTGTGCTTTATGAAACACTCAAAAGCATTGCTCAAAAATATAAAGTATGGGTCCATGGTGGCTCTATAGGAGAAAAAACGGCAAAATCAGAAGGCGCTAAATTAGCTAATACGTCTTTGGTGTTCGATCCTGACGGTGTTGAACAAGCGCGGTATAGAAAAATACATTTGTTCGATGTCGTTACTCCGAATGGAGAGGGATATCGTGAGAGTGATAGTTATGTTCCAGGAGATGCAATCAAGACGGTTGATATCGCCAATATTCCAACCGGCCTAGCGATTTGTTACGATGTGAGGTTCTCTGAATTGTTTGCAGCATTGCGGGATGCTGGTGCTAAAATGATCATTCTGCCCGCAGCATTTACGAAGCAAACAGGGAAAGCGCATTGGGAAGTGATGATTAGAGCCCGGGCGATTGAAACGCAGTCATGGGTTATCGCGTGTGGAACGACGGGTAGCTATGTTGACGGTGATGGAAGCATAAGAGAAACATTTGGACATTCAATGATTGTTAATCCTTGGGGATGCGTTGTATTATCTCTAGGAAGTGAACCGGGCTGGGGAGTGGCCGAGTTGGATATTGATTTGGTTTCTCAGGTGAGAGAACGGATGCCGGTGCAAGAAAATAGACGGTTGGTCTGAGAGATTATGAAGATTGCTTTCATCGCAGCATGTACGCAAGCCGCTCAAGAAGCTTATCAGGTTTTTATAAACCGATATGGAAAGGTTCCTTTAGAAGAAGCGGACGTTGTCGTTAGCTTGGGCGGTGATGGCTTTATGCTGGAAACCTTGCACCGTGTGCTTGGTTTGGATTTAGCTGTTTATGGAATGAATTATGGTACGATTGGCTTCTTGATGAATACAGCCAATGAAGATCATCTTTCAGAACGTCTTCTTAGAGCACAGCCTTCTTTATTACATCCTCTTCAAATGACGGCGACAACCACGACAGGAGAGGTGCATGAATCTTTAGCTTTTAATGATGTGTTCTTATTTCGACAAACACGTCAAACCTCTCGGATACAGATTAAAATTGATGGACGCATTCGGCTGGAAGAGTTGATTTGCGATGGTATTATTGTTGCGACCCCGGCAGGTTCAACCGCGTATAACTTATCGGCTCATGGGCCAATCGTTCCATTAAGTGCAAATATATTACCCTTAACGCCGATCTCTGCTTTTCGTCCTCGGCGATGGAGAGGTGCGTTATTGCCATCGTCTGCGGTAGTACAGTTTACGATGATGGATACAGAGAAACGGCCGACTGCTGCGGTAGCTGATTTCCATGAAATTAGGGATGTGTTTGAAGTCGTTGTAAAAGAAGATCGTACACAATATGCGACGGTACTCTTTGACCCAGACCATGGGTTGTCAGAGCGAATTATAGCCGAGCAGTTTATGGAATAAGAGCAATAGAGGTTTATTTAAAAACCTCTATTGGGGGTATTATTTTCGAGAGGGAACGGGGCCAAGGGTTTTATTCGCTAAGTTTTTGCAGGCTTCAGAAACTTGCTCCCATGTGACATCAAACCCACTATCTGGCCCATAATAGGGATCTTCTACCTCTTTGCCTTCCCAGTTTGGGATGTGGTCGAGCATTAAGGAAACCTTGGCTTTGCTGCCGGATGGTTGCATTTCTTGGAGGTGAACGAGATGAGTGTTATCCATCGCAAGGATATAATCAAAGCGATCAAAATCTTCGCGTTTCACCAGCCTTGCTCTTAAATGGGATGCATCAATTCCGTGTTTTGCAGCTACTTTACGTGCACGAGGGTCAGGCGGGTAGCCGAGGTGCCAACGGCCAATTGCTGCTGAATCAATATCTAATTCGAGTTGACGTTCTTCTGCCTCTTTACGCATTGCGAGTTCCGCAAGGGGAGAGCGGCAGATATTACCAGTACAGACAAAAAGAAAACTACTCATGTTTGGGTCAGCCATATAAAGAATGCCATTGTGAAGATGGAGCTTGTTGTTCCAAAAAACAAGACAGATGCGATTTCACGTTCTAAAACACGGTATCGTAACGCAAGAATAACATTAATAGATGCGCTTGGAATAGCCATTGTTAAGACACTTTCCTGAAGTGCTAAATGCGTAATGCCCCATGACCGCGCGATAAGATATATAGTAAACGGGATAAGCAAATTACGCAAAAAGACGATAATGCCGACCAAAGCGCTAAAACGAATTTGTCTGGCAAACAGGACGACGCCGGAGGCAAAGAGAGCGGCTCCACCTGTTGTATGACCTAAGAGCATAAATGAGTTTTTTAGCGGTTGTGGTAAAGAGAATCCTAAACAGACGAGAATAAGTGCTGACAAAGGAGCCCAAACAACAGGTTCCCGGCAGGCATGTTCTAAATGCCCAATAAGTTCTTTCAACTTGCTGCTTGGAAGAACCGCTTTTGGGGATGATCGGGTATGACTATGGTTCATTAAAATCATAGTGATGGGAAGCTGGATCAGGTTCATTGCTAAAGCTGCAATAGAAATAGGAACAGCACTGGAGGCACCAAACAGTTGCCCTAAAACAGGAATCCCAATGAAAGGAACCGCTGGGCCAGTAATCGTCATGGAAATGACGGCAGCTTCAGCGAGCGGCTTTTTAAAGAAAGAGCGTAGAAGAATAAAAGAGATGAGATACCCCCCCAGCATTGCAAAGAGAATGAGGGCTGCAATAGGGCCGGCAGAGAGTACTAAAGTTTTGGGAATAGTGAGAATAGAAACAAATAATTCTAATGGTAAAGCGTATAACATGACCAAGCGTGTTAAAACTGTAGCTTGCTCTGTATCGAATGTGCGGCGGTAAGCAGCAAAATATCCTATGCCCAAAGTTACCAAAATCGGCAGGATAGCCTGAGAAATTGTAATGAGCAGAGAGGGTGGGGCTGCCATCATAAATCCAGTATAGTCAAAAAATTATTTTGTAACGATACCGGTATTAATTTGAGGCGTCTACCCTCTATCCGTTATGGAAGTTCAAGAGGAATAACTTTGAGTTTTATCGAGATAAATTTCCACTTAAAAGCCAGAATGTTGTCAGGCTTTTGAGATGCTTTTTTAGAGCAAAGGAAATGTAAAAGCAAAAGCCCAAGATCAGTATAAAATAAGGTTGTAGCAATGCGCGTAACAAAAGGGATATGCGTAAACATGAGAAAAAAGGCAGCAAGGCTGATCAGCATATAGATCGTATTTTTTTGATAATTTAGTGAAAAATACAGCATAGTTGGATCCAATAGTAACGATAAAGGCGCGCGAGTTTCTGTCATTTTATGAGGATATCATTTTATCGCCTTTTAGGAGGAGATGCTATAAAATAACACAGATTATTTTGAGTGGAGTATTAAAGAGATGGCTGAAAAAATGTCTGTTTCGCTATCAGGAAATGATTTGTTGAGTAATGCTTTTTTGAATAAAGGTCAGGCATTTACCAAGTCAGAACGTCGTATGTTTGGGTTAAGTGGCGCGCTGCCTCAAGCCGAGCATTCTTTAGAAGATCAGGTAAAAGCGGCTCAGCTTTTCCTAAAAGATTTACCCACGCCTTTGGCACGTTATATTCGTCTGCGTGAAATTCAAGATAGTAATGAAACGCTTTTTTACGCGTTATTAGATGCGGATATCGAGGCGATGTTACCGTTGGTCTATACACCTACGGTTGGGGAGGCATGTCAAAAATTCTCAGAGCTTTGGCAAAAACCACGTGGGATATTTTTGAGCTATCCTGAGCGCGAGCAAATGAGGGATATTTTGGCTAACCCTGCATTTGATGATGTCCGTGTGATCGTCGTAAGTGATGGAGAGCGTATTCTTGGTTTAGGGGATCAGGGGGCTGGCGGTATGGGAATACCGATTGGGAAGCTCTCTCTTTATACCGCTTGTGCAGGGATTGCACCTAACCAAACGCTTCCAATTCTTTTGGATACAGGAACGAATAATCAGGAAAGGTTAGATAACCCCAACTATATCGGGTGGCGTCATGAGCGTATTCGGGGTGCAGAGTATGATGCTTTTATCGATCAGTTTGTGACGGAAGTAAAACGACGTTGGCCTCATATTTTATTACAATGGGAGGATTTTGCTAATCCCAATGCCGCGCCTATTTTGGAACGGTATCGTGACAAAATCTGTTCATTTAATGATGATATTCAAGGGACAGCCTCTGTTGCGGTCGGTGCCATTCTTGCTGCTAATCAGGCAAACGGCCGTAAATTACACGAACAGACGATTGTTATGCTCGGCGGAGGTTCCGCCGGGGTTGGTATCGCTCGATTATTAGTGCGTGTCATGTGTGATGAAGGGGTGAGTGAGGAGCAAGCCCGTCGCCAGTTTTATATGCTGGATAAGGATGGCTTATTAACCACCCAAAGGGACAATTTGGATGTTGGGCAAAAATTGTTCGCCCGGTCAGATTGGGAAAACTCTCAGAATGATTTAGCTACGGTTGTATCAACGGTAAAACCTTCTATCTTGATTGGTGTCTCTGGGGTTTCTGGATTGTTTAAAGAAGATATCATTCGGGAGATGGCTGAGCATTGTGAACGGCCGATCATTTTTCCTTTATCCAATCCGACTTCCCATGCGGAAGCTACGCCTGAGGATATTCTGAAATGGACAAAAGGCCGTGCTCTTGTCAGCACTGGGAGCCCATTTCCTGCGATAGAGTATAATGGCAAGAAGCGACGCGTCGATCAGACCAATAATTCGTATATTTTTCCAGGGATGGGGCTAGGCATTTTAGCGTGCGAAGCAACGAGCGTTACCGAAAATATGTTTATGGCAGCGGCACAGCAATTAGCTAATCTTTCTCCATTAAAGAAAGATCCAGAAGGCAATCTTCTGCCACCGGTTCATGAATTGAAAAACGTTGCGATATCCATCGCTGAAGCAACAGCAAAACAAGCGCAGGAAGATGGTGTTTGCAAAAAAATTGATGACAATACATTAAAGGACAGGATGGCCGATCTCATTTGGCAGCCTGTTTATAGGGAATATATCAAGAAATAAATTGCATAAGAGAAACCTTACCCCACTTCAAAGTGGGGTAAGGAAAAGTAAAATTACTTTTTCTGAGAAAGAACGGCTTCTTTAATACGTTGGCCGATTTTCTCATCAATGTTGGACCAGTATTCAAAGACGCGTGAAAGAACTGGTTCTTCTACTCCGCCTAAAATATGACCAGCAACATTGTTTACAAGACGTTCACGAGCCGCCTCATCCATCACTTGGGTCACAAGTGTGCGGGCTTGGCTGAAATCATCATCGTCTTTACGAAGTGTGTAAGCAGACCGTACAAACTCACCATCAGCTGCCCAAACAGCATTCTCTGGGAAGCGTTGAGGGTCAGCCGCTGGGCCACCTTTGGTATTCGGAGCATAAACAGGGTCGCTTGCGTTTTGTATCCGCATTGCCCCGCCTTTTGTATAGCTGTGAACAGGACATTTTGGAGCATTAACTGGGATCTGTTTGTAGTTAACACCTAAGCGTGCTCTGTGCGCATCTGCATAGGCAAATGAACGGCCGAGAAGCATTTTGTCAGGTGACAAACCTGTTCCAGGGACAAAGTTGTTGGGCTCAAAAGCAACCTGTTCAATTTCAGCAAAGAAGTCTTGTGGGTTACGGTCAAGAACAAGCTTACCAACTTCGATCAGTGGGTATTCCTTTTGAGACCATACTTTGGTGAGATCAAAAGGATTAATGCGATAATGCTTTGCCTCTTCGTAAGGCATGATTTGCATCTTTAGCGTCCAGCTTGGATGCTCACCGCGTTTGATGGCCTCGAACAGATCACGGCGGTGATAGTCTGCATCTGACCCAGCCAGTTCGCCTGCTTGTTCTTGCGTGAGGCACTTAATGCCTTGATCTGTCTTGAAGTGGTACTTCACCCAGAAGCGTTCGCCTTGGGCATTAACCCACATATAGGTATGGCTAGAGAAGCCGTCCATGTGGCGCCATGTTGCAGGGATCCCACGGTCTCCCATAAGCCATGCAACTTGATGAGCGGACTCAGGGTTTAGCGTCCAGAAATCCCACTGCATATCATTATCGCGCAAGCCGTTATCAGCGCGGCGTTTTTGCGAATGAATGAAGTGCTGGAACTTCATGGGGTCACGGACGAAGAATACCGGCGTGTTGTTCCCCACCATATCGAAGTTACCTTCTTCGGTGTAGAACTTGACGGCAAAGCCGCGTGGATCACGCCATGTATCTGGGCTTCCAGCTTCACCTGCTACGGTAGAGAAGCGGATAACAACGTCTGTTTTGGCGCCTTTTTGTAAGAACTTAGCGCTTGTATATTTGCTGACGTCGTGTGTGACTTCAAAATGACCAAACGCACCGCTGCCTTTTGCATGAGGTTGACGATCAGGAATCATCTCACGGTTAAAAGCCGCCATTTGTTCAATCAGATGATGATCATGAAGAAGGATTGGACCATCATTACCGACGGTTAGAGAGAATTCATCACTTGAAACGGGAGCGCCACCTGTGGTGGTAGATGGTTTAGGCATATCTTTAAGTCCTAAAATTGAATATTATGTACAAAGACTATAAAGCGCGAGATGGCTTTAGTTTCAGAAATATACGGGAAAGAATTTGTTAAATAAAATTTATTAAATTTATATAAAATATAATTTTTTCTTATCAATCGATCGTATAAAAAAAGGTCACAAGACATACGTCTTGCGACCTATCTATTGATAAGCATGATACTTAGACTATGAATGAAGACCATTTTCACGACGACGGCGTTCTACTTCAGCCGCCATTGCTTTTTGTAACTTCTCCATAGCACGTGCTTCAATTTGACGAATACGTTCCCGAGAAACATTATACTGGTGAGAGAGTTCTTCCAGAGTAAGCGGTTCTTCCTGTAAACGGCGTGCGGACAAGATATTCCGTTCACGCTCATTCAAGGTCATAAGCGCTTGATCGAGAAGGGCTTTACGGCCGGTAAACTCTTCAGACTCAGCATAAGTCTGTTCTTGGTTATCGTTATCGTCAACGAGCCAGTCCTGCCATTCACCTTCACCATCCAATTTGAGAGGTGAGTTCAGGCTATGATCTTGGGCGGATAGCCTTTGATTCATGGAAACAACTTCTTGCTCGGAAACACCTAAAGTTGTTGCAATGGAATTGACTTGCTCTGGCTTTAAATCACCATCATCAATTGCTTGCATTTGCCCTTTTAGGCGCCGCAGATTGAAGAAAAGCTTCTTCTGAGCGGCCGTTGTTCCCATTTTAACCAAAGACCAACTATGAAGAATATACTCTTGCATAGCCGCTCTGATCCACCACATGGCATAGGTTGCTAGGCGGAAACCACGGTCTGGGTCAAAACGACGGACAGCCTGCATCATACCAATGTTTCCCTCACTGATGAGTTCATTCATTGGGAGGCCATAACCACGATACCCCATGGCAATTTTTGCTACCAAGCGTAGGTGAGATGTAACCAGACGGTGGGCTGCTTTGGTATCTTGCTCTGTGTGCCAGCGACGAGAAAGATCAAGCTCTTCTTGAGCGCTGAGCATTGGAAATCTACGAATTTCCTGAAGGTAGCGCGTTAAGTTACTTTCAGGCCCTACTGAGATGGCGGCTGGGGATGCCATATGCTTCGACTCCTTTCGCCCGGGGTAGCTTAGATCTTTTGAAGCAAAGTTCAGTTCAGATCAGCGAAGGAACAATTTCCTTAAACCCTGGTGACGCATTGAGAAGGACAATTCTTAACGTCCCCACCAACTATCCCCTTAATGGGCAATCTTTGATGGTACGATCCTACCCGATGCTGCGTCACGTCATCGAGTAATTGACTTATGACAAGTATAACCGAATTTGTCAAGGGTTTTAAAAAGTTGTGCCGATCAAGAGTTTTTTCAAGTCTTGAAAGTCTGATGGAGGGTCTTTTTCAAAGGAAAGCACCTCTTTTGTGCGAGGGTGTGTAAAGCCAAGACGTCTAGCGTGAAGGGCTTGGCGAGGGAAATCAAGGGCTGCTTCGCGTGCTTCTTTTGTAAGACCTCGTGCAGCAGCGGGAATTCTGCGTAAATAAACGGGGTCCCCAACAAGAGGGTAACCTGCTTGTGACAAATGGACTCGAATCTGATGGGTTCGCCCTGTAGCGAGTCGACACTCAATTAAGGATACACTAGTTTGGAATGTTTCAAGTAATTTAAAGCGTGTTAAGGCTGGTTTTCCTCCTGTCTTAACAACAGTCATGCGTTTTCGGTCTTTTTTGTCACGGCCGATTGCGCCTTCAAATTCACCCGATGGGGGTAAAATTCCCCAAGCGAGAGCATTATAGGCGCGGTCAATGTCCCGAGCGGCAAAGGCATCCGATAAAGCATTATGGGCAAGTGCGGTTTTGGCAACGACCATCAGCCCCGAGGTGTCTTTATCTAAACGGTGGACGATTCCTGGCCGTTTCTCACCACCTATTCCTTCAAAGCCGTCACCACAATGGCCTAATAAGGCATTCACCAAGGTTCCGCTTTCATTCCCAGGGGCGGGGTGAGTAACGAGACCTGCGGGCTTGTCGAGAACAATTAAATCTTTGTCTTCATACAAGATGTCGAGAGGAATGTTCTCAGCGATAGGACGAGCGGGAAGGGGGGGAGGAAAAGAAAGAACTAATGTCATACCCTCTCGGAGCGTTTCCGAAGGCTCTTTTAGAGTTTTATCATTCCCTGTCAGATGACCTTCTTCAATTAAGGTCTTGACCCGTGAGCGGGAAATCGTGCCGATGGCATCCGCTAAGGCACGATCAACGCGAGTTCCTGCGTTGGATGAATCACCAATGAGGCGGAATGGAGTTTCAGGATCAGACATGAATCAACGTTTAGTAGAAGAACAAGGTGTGAGTGAGCCTACAACATCAAAGGCGTTAATGGCGGCTGTAATCATTATGGGCGTTCTTATTATCATGGGGGTCGTTGGGATTATCGGGGTGATCGTTCATCGTGTGATGCATCCGAAGCACGCTTCTCAACAAATCGCAACAGAACATGGAAGTTTTTCGCGTCTTGCTCTTCCTTTGGCAAGAGGCGAACACATTCTGAGTGTGACATCACGAAATGACGGGCTGATGGCAGTCACGTTGGTGCAATCAGGAAGCGAGCGTATTTTACTCTGGAGCCCTGAAGAGGGGAGAATAGTCTCTGAACTCGATTTTGGAACGGAATCCTCTATTGCCCCTTGATGGAGGAAATGCTCTCAAGAGGGGGTGTTAGACAAAATGGTTTGTAGAAGGCCCGGAAAACGTTTTTCTAGGTCTTCTAGACGCAGAGTGTTGCGGTGTTGGACGCCTTGAATTTGTGTGCGAAGGATTCCACTTTCACGAAGAACTTGGAAGTGATGGGACATGGTCGATTTTGGACGTGAGCCAATGAGCGCCGTACAATTAGCTTCTCCATTGACGTAAAGATGCTGGACAATTTCAAGCCGGATAGGGTCTGCGAGTGCACGTAAGATTGTGATAAGATCAATCGAGTTGAGATCAGGCAAATCTGTATATGACATATTTTTCATCCTTTTACTCTTGAAGATAGAACCAAACGTTCATATTGTTCCAATTACATCGAACTATATGGTGAGATAATTTATTATAAAGGAGTTTCTCCATGGCTGATCTTTTTTCGTCAATTAAGATTGGTGATATTATCACAAAAAATCGTATTTTTATGGCTCCATTAACACGAGCTCGTGTTGAACGCGATGCTGTGCCTGTGCCGATGATGGCTGAGTATTACGCTCAACGCGCACAAGCCGGTTTGATTATTAGTGAAGCAACGGGAATTTCCAGAGAAGGGCTTGGCTGGCCTTATGCGCCGGGCATCTGGACGGACGAACAGGTTGAAGCGTGGAAGTCTGTTACTCAAGCTGTGCATGATAAAGGTGGAAAAATTGTCTGCCAGCTATGGCATATGGGGCGCGCTGTTCATTCGTCCGTAACGGGATTACAGCCTGTTTCGGCTTCTGAAACGACAGCACCGGATGAAGTACATACATATGATGGTAAAAAGCCTTACGAAAAAGCACGCGCTTTAACTAAAAGCGATATTACAAGAATTTTGAATGATTATGAGCAAGCCGCTCGTAATGCGATGCGCGCAGGGTTTGATGGAGTGCAAATTCATGCGGCTAATGGATATTTGATTGACCAATTCTTAAGAGATGGAACAAATCATCGTTCGGATGAATATGGTGGTTCGCTCGAAAATCGAGTGCGTTTGCTTGTTGAGGTGACACAACGTGTTATTGCAACGGTTGGTGCAGAGAAGACAGGTGTTCGCCTCTCTCCGAATGGTGATTCACAAGGCGTGATTGATAGCGCTCCAGAAAAGATTTTTGTGCTTGCAGCGCAAGAACTCGAGCGGCTTGGTGTGGCATGGCTTGAACTCCGTGAAAATAGTACGACTGGCACGTTTTTAGCGCCGACCGATCAGCCTAAACTGTCTCCTGAAATTCGTAAGGTTTTTCATCGCTCTCTTGTTCTTAATCAGGATTATTCTTTTGAAGAAGCGCAAGCTGCGATTAGAGATGGCCATGCGGATGCAATTGCGTTTGGACGGAAGTTTATTTCAAATCCAGATCTTCCAGATCGCTTTGCAAAGAATATCCCTTTGCAAGAGAGTAACGTGAGTACATGGTACAGCCGTGGTGAAGAGGGGTATATAGATTACCCGTTTGCTAAATAAAATTGTATTTGTAGAGCTGCCATAAACGATGGCAGCTTTCAAATTTTAAAGGCATCATTAGTCATTTGATCGTGGAGACTTATAGATCTCTGACGCGAAAGGTTCCTAAGATCTCACGTACACATGCGAAAAAAGAGCGTTTTGAGTAGTGTGTTAGACACAATAACGGCACTTTAATACGTAGGAGCCGTAGATTGACGGGAGGTAAAAGCAAATTTCATTCAGTATGGGAAGAGAAAATAAGGTATTGCTTTATCAAAGTAGATTTGGAATATAGGGGATAATAATGAAAATAAGGAAGTGTTAAGTTGTTCGTGTAAACTTCACAAAAATGTGTGTTTATTACTTTGAATAAAATAATATCTCAAAAAGGGTAGGTTTTAAAAAGCTATATGAGTACAGTGCCACACGAAGATAGTGAAATCTTTATTATGACGCTTCAGCAACTCAATGGATTGCTGGCTGAGGATCAGAAAGCAATGTGCCCAACAAACTTGGCGTCTTTACGATCTCAAATAGCTTCTACGCAAAAGTCAGCATTACCTACGGGAGTAGCTCCTAACCCGATGAGGGATCGTATAAATTCGGTAAGTCCTTGGTCAGCTGTGGATTCAATTAATGAAACTTTAAAAGATAACACTTATGTTGATATATTCGGTTGGCATGATGCTTTCGAGAATGGAAGAAGTGCTATTAAACAAATTACTATATTAGGGATAAAAGGGGATGCTTATCTGAAAGTAACGAGTGCAGGTAAAAAGCTTGTTGTTTTTAAGGGGCGTCCAGGATTAAGGGCAAAACTCTCAGGCACAACTTATTTAAGAGATAATCCTATCATAAAGGAATTGGGTCTTGTGATAGGTGAATCCGAACGCCTAGCAGAAGGGGCAACATCTAGAAGGATGGGGATTTTTGGTATGGTGACGATGGATCTCATGCATGAATGTTTACAAGATAAATTTGACATGACGAGTTTAGGCGTTACTCTTTTAAGTGATATTACCCAAGGACTTTTAGCAACATATCTTGGAGAAACAATTGGATTAATGTTGGTAGGAGCTTCTGGACCGATTGTAATGTCATTTTGTGTAATAGGAGCTGCTAGTTTTGGTGTGGCATGGGCATTTTCTGTAGCGGATAGAAAATTTGGGTTAACAGATAAGGCCATTGATCTGGCGAAAAATATTGAAAAATCTCGCCCTGTAGAGAGTTTCGTTGAATATGTGGAGCATCTTGGCTTGACATGCAAGAATCTCATCGTGCATCCAGGTGCATATTTTTCGTATAAGTATTAAAATGAAAAACATTGTTATTTTTAAAGAGCCTAGAGAAAAATATCTTTTAGTTGTTCCTGTTGGAATATTACTTTTTATAATATGTATATTTTTTGAATATGTGTTCGTAATTAAAGAGTTATGGAAATTTAATGGAGTGAATCAACTTATAAAAATAGACGATGATTTATTTAAAGGGTTAGTAGCAGGGTGGGTATTGATTGGAGTTATATTTTCTCGATTCGTTGCTATGATCAGGAATAATAAAAAATCTCAACGAATTGAGGCTGTTATTTTATTTTCAAGTTTATTGTCTATTCCGGTAGCAATTCTTTTTTCTCATCCATTGCTTCTTTTATGGGGTCACTTTCATCATTATTCTCTCGATCATTACGAAGCAGCTCATAGAGGGGGGTGGTACTTTTTCAAACTTGATGGGGATTAATTATCATGGTTGTAATAAGCATATCTAAAATTGAATAAATTCTTTACATTACCCTTGATGATCTAATCGGCTTATATACAAACGCCTGCATCTTTTTCGATACCATATCCATATACCTGTTATGGAAAGTATAATTGTTATTATACCAGTAAACGCATCTAACGCCTTTCCAAAAGAGCCAATAATTTGGCCCGTATGTAATGGATAAAGACTTCGTATTAATTCTGTCCCGCTTCCATCCAGTTCTGGAGAATCAATCCATATGATCTCTCCTGTATAACGGTTCATAAAACACGTTCTACGTCCCGTTCCAACAAAGTTAGATGTTCCTCCTGAGGCAAAAGACACACCATAGACACCGGCTTCCGAGAAGTCTTGAAATGCAACAGGAGCGAACTGCGGATTATAGGATCTTGCCCACTTTCGAGCTATTTTTAGAGCGGCTTCATAGTCAATTGCTTGTTTGTTTTGAGAAAATATTTTCTGAGAAAAAGGTCCCCCTAAACGTGGAGGGGAAAGCATCTCTACTTCTGGCGCAAAAAACTCAGTGAAGAAATTCATAGCGACAGATGTCGATGATAAAATAAGCATCGCTATAAAAGTCCACAAACCCAAAAGACGATGAAGCTCGATCATCGGGCGTTGTTGTAAACTTCTGCGTTTAATCAGCCATAATTTAAACCATTTAGACCAATATTTAGGTGGGAATGTAATTATCATTCCCGCAAGCGTAAGAACGAGCCATACAAAAGCTGCGCCTCCCATAAGCCATCGCCCTATACGCCCGCCCCCTAAAGTATAGTGTACGATATGAATGCCTTGCATGAGATTGTGACGTTGGAAGCCGCCTTGAGTAGAACGTATCCCATGTATTTCTTCATTATATGGATCCCAAAAAACCTCTCTTTCTCCTTGGCTTGTCTGCACAATAGACCGCACATTTCTATTAGGGGCTGTATTAAGAGAAAATGATTTTATGATCCATGCGGGATGTCGTTGATGAATTTTCGTTATTTGCTTTGTAATAGGTGGTTTATTAAAATTTGAGGGATGATTACTAGAAATAAAAAGGTCTGGGTTAATGAGTTCATCTATATTTGATCTATAGGCTAAAATAGTACCTGTTAAACCTGCAAAGATTAAAAACGGCGCAACGATTAACCCTAGATAACGATGAATTATATAAAAAAAATGCCGAGCTGACATAAAGAAACAATCACCCTGAGCAGCAAAATTTTGATGAAAATCAATTTTTATTGATAATAATTATCATTTGCAGTAATGGCAAGAATAACCTTATCGCATTAGTCATAATGAGAATTTATGCCATATAACCTCTCTTTCGCACGTATCGCGCCTTGTGCATTTAGTGTTGCTTGCTTAGCCTTTTCTTTTAAAGATGCTTACGCTCAAAATGCCCCCCTAAAGCATCCCTACAAAAAACAAATTATCACCCATAAAGGCAAAGAAATACCTCAGTCATTACAGGCGATAACTTCTGAAAACATTCTTGTGCGTGCCCGCCGACGCGAACAAATGGAAGTCAAAAGTGGTGGTCAACTGGGTACGTTAGGGAATGTTAAAGGATTAGACGCCCCTTTTAATATAAGGTCATATACATCATCCATTATTCTTAATCAGCAATCTCAGACTTTGGGAGATGTTTTAGAGAATGACCCATCAATTCGTACCACATTTGGATATGGTAATTTTTCCCAACAATTCTTAATGCGAGGTTTTCCAGTTTATGGTGATGATGTTTCCATCAATGGTCTTTATGGAATTGCACCAAGGCAGCTTTTATCACCTCAAATTTTGGACCAAGTTCAAGTCTTAAACGGAGCAAGTGCCTTCGTGAATGGAGCTGCTCCAGGAGGGACAGCGATTGGTGGTAATATCAATCTCCTTTTAAAGCATGCGACTAAAGATCCGATTACACGTCTTACCGGAGATTATACGAGCACTGGACAAGGTGGAGGCGCTATTGATTTAGGGCGCCGGTTTGGAACCGACCATGCTTTTGGTGCACGGTTAAACGTTGCTGGTTTATCAGGAAAAACACCAATTGATCATGAACATCGTGATTCAACGGCTCTTGGTGCAGATTTTGACTGGCATAATGACCGTACCCGTATCTCCTTAGATATAGACTATCAAAAAGAAGGTGTTCGTTGGGGGCGTGCGGGTGTCTTTTTAAACAGTGCCTTAACCAGCCTGCCTAAGGTTCCTTCTGCAAAAAGTAATTATGGGCAGCCATGGACCTTTACAGATTTACAGTATCTTTTTGGCATGCTGAATGTTGAGCATGATTTAAATCGCCATATTACATTGTATGGTGCTTTTGGTGGAATTGGCAGTAATGAGAAAGGAAATTATTCCAATCTCACTGTAAATAATGGAGAAACAGGAGCGGGAACTTACGGAAACCTTTACGTTCCATATGTCAACACGAACGAAAGTACACGCGCAGGTGTTCGCATTCGGTTTAATACGTTTGGTGTTCATCATACCATAAATACAAGTGGATCGGGGTTATGGGCCACGACTGCCACAGCCTACGCATTCGGGAGTGGCCCCATTGCCGGGAACCTATACTCGCCAGTTTATACGTCAACGACCCCCAGTCAAAATATTGTCGGTGGAAACTTATCTAACCCTCAAAGAACTGCTTTTACACGTTTGTGGAGCATCGCTTTTGCAGACACAATTTCAGCCTTTAATAATAGAGTATTGTTGACGGGAGGTTTCCGATACCAAAATATTGTATCAAACAACTATTCTTACGCCACGACACTTCGCTTGTCTCATATCAACCAAGATGCCGTCACCCCTGTGCTTGGCGTTGTAATTCACCCGACACGTAAAACTTCAATTTATTTCAATCGTGTCGAGGGGTTGTCACAAGGACCAACGGCTTCAGGAAGTGTTGTTAATATAGGGCAGGTTTTTCCACCTTATCGTTCATTACAGTATGAACTCGGGACGAAATATGAGACAGGTCGTTTTTCAGCCTCGATCGCAATCTATCAGGTTAACCAAAATTATTCTTATGTTGCACCGTATGGTAATGGGCAACAAATTTTTACAGTCAACGGCCTTCAGCGTAATCGCGGTTTAGAAGCTAACATCAATGGTACTGTTGTTAAAGGACTGAGGTTTAATGGCGGAGCGACAATCAATGATGCTAAAATCAGACATTCTGCTCAAAATATATTAGATCATAAAACAGCGATTGGTGTTCCTGATTATATGATTAATGGAAACATTGAGTATGACTTTCCTTATTTACGTGGGATGACCCTAACTGCGCGTGTAATTAACACTGGAAAGCAATGGGTGAATACAATGAATACTCTAAAAATCCCCAACTGGACAACATTTGGCATTGGAGCGCGCTATACATTCATAACGTATCACAAACCATTAACATTACGGTTTGGCATTGATAATATCGGAAACCATCGCTACTGGTCTTCTGCTCTTGGGGGATATCTTGCTCAAGGAATGCCCCGTACATACAAAGCATCTTTTACTATGGATTTCTGAATACTCAGTTTTTGTATATAGAATCTGTAGAGGTTGTTTGAATACATGGTTCCCTTGGCTGACATTTCCACAAAAGGGAACCATCATGTTAACTTAATCGTCTTAGGTGATGAATATGAAGGCGCAACAGATACATCGAATAGATTATTTATGGATGCCAGAATGGGTGAAAAAATTATTACAAAAAAAAGAATATATGGATTTATAAGGACCCGTTCAGGGATGTTATGTTAACCTCAGCGTATTCAAGCTTTAACGCAGAGAAAACAGCAAATTGTCTCGCTGCCTGAATTAACGTTCAAAACGCTTATGCTGGCATCAAATGATATTTCCATCCTTCCGGATATGCACTGATTTTTCGTAATACTCTAATTTTCAGTCGTGATTACTGGAATTTTTGAAAATATACAATCTCATCCATTTATGCGATGAATTGAGATATTATTGAGGACACTTGATTATTCGAAAAGAGTGATGAACGACAGGATAAGGAGAGGGGGTGAACGTGACAAATGATCACAGTGCCGATGACGCAGCTTTGGGTTTTCTTTACCAGGCTCAATATGCACTGCTCAGGCTATGGAACGAAGCTGTTGACGATGCTGTTATTTATCTTGAAACTCTCGACGATGTAACGCTTGAGTCCAAAGGTGAAACTATTCTTGAGCAGCTCAAGCATTCTCTTTCAGCGAAGCCTGCCAACCTTACTTTGACGAGTGTTAATCTGTGGAAAACACTCAAAGCTTGGATCGACGTCCTTCCGGAGCTGGATCTATCCAAAACTATGTTATATCTTGTTACTGTCGCAGATATTTCTCCAAAATCCAACTTGATCTGTCTGCTTGATGAAGCTGTAGATCGCTCAGAACTTCTCATAGATCTACGAGAAGAAGCGCAGCGGGTGCTCCACGAGAGGCAGAAAGCAGAAAAAGAAGGAAAAAGAAATCTTCCTCATGAAGCAAGGGTCAAAGCTTGCCAGGCTTTTCTCGAATTAACCCACGAAAAACAAGCTAAAATTTTGTCAAAAATACGCTTAAAGCCAAATCAGATAAATATTCGTTTTATTGAAGACGAACTTGCAAAGAGGCTTATGAGTGTCCTCTCAAAAGACCGGCAGCGTATCGCACAACGTCTGGTTGAATGGTGGAACAGACAGATTATCCATGCTCACTGTGGCAAACGTACAAAGGCGATTAATCGCTTTGAGCTAATCTCTCAGTATATGCAGAGTATAGCCGATGTTGAACAAGACAGTCTTGTTGACCATTTTGCCACAGAGCTCCCGCCAGAAACGTATCAATCTCATCCTATGATCGTACGCCAAATCGAGTTGATTGATGCGCAGCAATGGCAAGAAAGGATCGTAATAAACGAATGGCGGGCTCGAGAATCGCGTTCACGATGGTCAACGCAAAATCCGACTTGGCGCGAAAAAATTGTGCAGTACGACGCCCGTTTGATTGAGGAATGGGGTTACAAATATGCTGATATGACGGCGGCTTGTAATGGTCTCTCGGAAGACAGCAAGAGGAAGGAAGGGCGCGGCTTATTGGATTGGAGTTTTTATAGTGCCCCAAATATAATTGAGCATCTCGCCCCAAGCGTTACTTCGCCCAGCTATGTTAGGGGAACTTTTCACACTTTATCTATTAACGGTGACGTGGGTTGGCACCCCGATTATAAGAGATTACTGGATTTCAAGAAATGTTCGTAGCTTATGACCTCTTTGCTGAAACGAATCCGGCCTTTGGCGCCTACGGATTGCTCGCCTTCTGCCGCAAACACATTGCAGCGTCAGGAAGAAAACCCAATTTCTCGCTTTCTTATATTGCCTTGCCGATCGCGTTGTCAGACGATCTGAACACTTCCTTCGAGGAGACGACGTCTCGTACTGGACTATTGTCGTGGCTCTATCGCTATCCGGACGTTCGCGTAGATCTAGGAGTACGGCTTGATGCTTCAAGAGACATTGTTTCGGAAGCGATGCGATTTGGTCTGAGCACAAGAGCTCTAGTGTTTGATCCTAACGGTAACCTTGGTCCCGGCGCACGAAGACTTGTCCAAGTGCCCGCCAAGGATCTACCTCTGAACGCGAAACGCGCGTTGAATCGTGCCTCGCGTCTCGGAACATGGATGGGCAATGCGGGGTCGGCAGGGACAATTTTTTCAGCATTCGGAGTGACACTGTGAAACGTTGGAATATTCGTCAAATCGCATTCTATAGTGTCAACGGTAGGCGCAGGACGCTCGATTTCGACATCGGAAAGGTCAACATCATTACGGGCGCGGCCGGAACAGGAAAATCTGCGATCATCGACGCGATCGATTACTGCCTTGGCTCAAGCAAGTGCAACCTCCCATCCTTTGTACGCAATCACGCCACTGCCGTGGCGGTTCAGTGGGTGAGAGGGGAAACAGACCTTATTGTCGGACGACAGATCCCCAAGTCAGGTAGCGGCACAAGTCAAATGTATGTCAGGACAGGACGAAATTTGACTCTTCCTGAGACAGCAGAGGATCTTGAGGGCCATACCAACCGAGAGGTAGCGCGGGCGTTCATCGAAAATGCTTTTGGCATTCAGGATCTGGATAATGAAGCTTCTATCGTGAAGGGAGAGAAAGGGCGCGCTACTGTCCGCGATATTCCGCCTTACCTGTTTCTGTCAGGGGATGTGATCATTAGCAGAGGAACCCTGCTCCATGATCTCGATCGCCCAGAGAAAGCGCGAGATATCAAGGCTTCTCTCCCCTATTTTCTCGGCGTCATCAATCAAGACAGTGTTCTGGCAGCGCGACGCCTTCGCCAACTTGAAGCGGCCTTGACGAGAACCGAGCGAGAGGCTGCTGCGAAGGAAAGAAGTCAGACTGTCCTCACAGAGCGGTCGATGGCACTGTTGACGCAGGCGTTTGGCGTTGGCCTTATTCCCGAGCTTCCTATCTCTGGCACGCCTGACAGTTTCCTGCTTGAATATCTCGAAAACGTGGCTAAGGGTGGGATATCCTCGATCGATACAAGAGGTTTCGAAGCTCGTGCAATTTTGGAAGAAGAGCGACGCGAAGTTGTTGCTGAACTTCAGGAACTAAGAACTAAGCAGCGACTGCTTAAGCAGACTATTCGGGAAGCCTCTGGTTACGAATCTACTGTCTCAGGGCAATATCACAAACTGAGGCTGGTCGAGCATTTCAAATTAGGTGATGGACGATGCCCAGTGTGCGACACGCAGAATGATGCTGGCCTGAAAATGGCGGCTCAGATCCAGGAATCGCTAAATATCATCAAGAACGAAGTCCTTGTTGCCGATACGATCCGCCCGAACCTGGATGATTTTTCAAGTCGGATCGAGGCGCAAATCAAATCCAAAGATGGCCGGTTTAAGGAAATTGAATCTCAGCTAAGCGGACTGGTTCGGGTCGATGAAGAGTCGGTGAAAACCGAATCCATTCTTCAGGAACGGGCACGGGTCGTCGGACGCATTGAGCAGTTTCTTGAGACAACTGCGAAAGATTTTCAGAGCAAAAAAGTGGATACCACGTTACTAACGCAGGAAATCGAGAGTCTTAGAGATTTCATTGATCCGCAGTCGCGTCGTGATCGGCTACACGATGCCGAAACCATAGTTAGTTCCTATGCGACTGATATGCTTGGCGAGCTTCCTACGGAAGAACCTGCGACCGGTTCGCGGATTGTTTTCACGTCATCAACCCCGAGAATTTCTCTGATAGAGCCAAGGCGTCGTGCTGCCTTAACCATGGCTGAGATCGGTTCTGACCAGAACTATCTCGCCATCCATCTTGCCCTTGCTTTCTCGTTGCAGAAATTCTTCAAGGAGATCACAGCACCCGTTCCTGGGGTCCTAGTTATTGATCAGATCAGCCGTCCCTACTATCCAAAGCAGGGAAAGGGAGACGAGAAGAAACTGCATGAAATGAACAAGGACGATGACCAAGTCGCCATGAAAAGATCGTTCGATTCCTGTTCGAGGAGACCGCCCGACAGGCCGGTTTGCAGGTTATTCTCATCGAGCATGCGTATATTGAAGAAGATCCAGAATATGTCGCGGCCATCAAGGGGCGGTGGACAAAAGCGTCTGGCATAAAGCTCATTCCGCCTGACTGGCCCAGTCGCGCTTAGGGGGCGGCTTTCGGAAAACTGGCACGGTTACGTCCAGCGTGTTTTATACGGAGCGCATGAATAAGCCCACAGTAAGCTACCAAAAAGGCCTAGTGTTCCAGGTGAATTAATAGCGCATGCGATATGGCTGTATCTTTAGTTTCTCTTTGAGCTTTCGTTTGATTGAAAAAGTGTTTTTAGAGTGTGGGATTATGATGTCGTATAAGACGATCCGTTGTTGGAGACTGAAAATTTGGTGCAGATTATACTTGCCATTTACGGCGCAAGGTAGTTAAACGTGGCGATCTATAACCTCTCGACGAAGTGAGGATAAAGCTTCATTGGCTGTGGCGTGTTGTAGACCAAGATGGTTATATCCTCGATGAAATCTTACAGAGCAGCAAAGCGGAAACTCCGCCTATCTGTTCGACATCTTTCTCATAAGGTACTGAATAATCGAGTGGAAAACAGTCATTTACTACTCCGAAAGCGTGAACGGGTGATGCAAAATTCAGATCGCCAAGCGGATGTCAGAGGTTCGTCTCCGTCTTTTCTACCGTCCGTAATCTTTTCGTTCCACCCGCTGCTAACCAACGCTTTCATACGACGCATTCATCGTATCCAAGCCTTTGCACAATGGAAGGTCGCAGCTTTTCTCGCTGCATGAATTAACCTTAAAAGCGCCTATCACGACCATCATAAGTTAACGTGACAGCACCCGGAAGCTCAATGTAAAATGGTGTCGTTTGTAACTCACTGGGGACGGGCTCATGTCCGTTATTTAACACGCTAAATTTAATGTGAAAACTTTACTTTTATTTCCTTTGAATAATAATTTAATTACTGGTAGAAATACGTTATGAAATATAAACTTCCTGATTTTACCCTTGATCTACCAGAGGGGAGTAAAGACTGTAGTATTTATGCATTTCTTTTAACATCCAGTAAAGGAAATACATTTAATGTAACCGTTAGGCGTCATTATCTTTCTGGAAATAGTGTTTTTACTAAATATATTAATGAAGATATTACTGCACGCATGACTAGTGGCGAAAATTATGATCTTGCATGGAAGAAAAAATATTATCATGAAGGAAGAGAAGGTATTATTACAGCTGGTACATTAAAGGGAGCTGATACGCAGCAAATTGATGAAAGACGACTTTATCTTTTTTCTGAAAAAATACTTTTTATTTTAACCGCATTTACTCAAGGGATTTTTACAACCGAACAACTCGATACTCTTAATCACTTTGTAAAAGGCTTTTCATTTGATAGATCATAACAATACACAGGAGAAATGAAAATGTCAGGTAAACCGGCAGCTCGATTAACAGACATGCATACTTGTCCTCAAACTGAAGGTCATATTCCGCATGTCGGTGGTCCTATCGTACAAGGTTCTCCAAATGTATTGATTAATGGTTGGCCGGCTGCTCGCGTTGGAGACAAACTTACATGCATCGGTCCATCCGATGAAATTATGGATGGTTCAACAACTGTTTTCATCAATGATAAACCGGCTGCCCGGATGGGGGATATGACAGTTCATGGAGGTGTAATTATTGCTGGTTGTTCAACCGTTTTAATAGGTGACACTGGAAAGGGTACCCCATGTCCTCGACAAGCATCTGCTATGAACGCTCCATTTTATGATCCATCATAATGAATAAATTATCATAATGAATAAATTAAAGAGACAAATCCAAAAAAAAATAGACGCATGGCCACATCGCCCTATCTTTATAGCAATGGATGGCGCTCAATTTGATAATCTTCCCAATCTGCTTAGAAAAAATAAGATCTTCTTTAAGTCTCTATTTCTTGATCGAAAGCCTGGTAGCGTAGGGCGCTCAGGACCATTTTTGGCAACTATTGCACCTCATCAAGGAGAGTTTTTTTTATCATTGCCAGATGTTTTAAACGGCTCAGTCTTTTGGAACGCGCAATGTAGTTTCGATACATTTTATCGCCATTTACGAACTCTCTCTTTAGTTCGCATTCCTTCACAGTCTGAAGAAAAATCAAAAACGAGAATGGTTGTTTTCAGACATTTTGATCCAAAAACAATAGCCCTCATATTGCCAATTATGACTCTACCTCAAAGAGCACGATTTTTTGGTCCTGCTCAATCTTTGTTAATTAGTGTGCCAGAAGGTGTGCTTGAAGCAAAGCGACGCTCAAATTGGCCTGAGCCAGAAAAAGGATTTTTGTCTTTCGATCAAGAAAAAATGAATCTCATTACTGACGCAATGAAACTTCGGTCACACCATAAAATTGCAAAGTTCTTACGAGATACAGCACCAGATCAGACAAAAGATATGAATGATGAAGCTCTTTTAAAATTTGTTGAGCGATCTGAAGAAGAAAGTAAAATATTTGAAGTGACGACAGAGGCAGGTAAAGGACGTTTTGCATGGTTACAGCTCATGTCTCATGAGAAGTTTTCAAAAGATCCAGCGATTATAACTTATATGAAATCTGTAAGGCATGACCCTGATTTAGGGCTTAAACATTTAATCTCTATGACGTCTAAAGTTCACATGGAAAAGAATAAACAATCATGAGTGGCGCATTATTGGGAGGATTAGCTGGGGTTGAGATTGGTGGAGAAACAGGAGCTCTAGCAGGTCCAATAGGGGCTGCGGTAGGAGCCGTTCTTGCAGGGATTGCGGGGCTTGCTTTAGGCTCTATTGATCCAAGTATATTTGCACATGTTAATAAAAAAGCAGATGAAGATTTAGAGCATAAAGAACCCTCTGGTCCATGTTATGATTGTGGGGACGGCCCTGATTGCTTTAAGCCTCCTAGTTCAGATCCGGACACTCTTAAAGAATTCAGACGGCAACTGAAAGGGCAAGAAAAGGGGATTAATGAAATGTCCCCTGATGAACTGCTTAATAATATTGATCGATATTCTGAACTTGGTCGAGACGCGGCTAATCCTGGTGAGAAGAAAATGCGCGAGGATTTTAGGAACCAGTGGTGGGAAGACTATTTTATTGAAGGACTGAATAAATTTGATAATAGGAATAAAGCAACGGAATATGCCGATGAGCAAATGAAAGAAAAAGCTGCGCTTCATAATCCAGATATGCGTGCAGGCGGAAGACCAATGCCGACAGATATGGGGTCTTCTAGAGTTAACTCTTCCATAGGTTCTCAATGGGGTAAAAAAGGACCATCAAGTACCTTTAAAAGATGGGAGCAATTGAAGAAGGCGGCAGAAAAAGCAAAAAAATTAGGCAAAAAGTTTATGGATGTTGACTTACTTGAATGTGAAGATTCATAAATGTAATTATCTAAAAAATGGAGAAGTGAAATGTCTGAAATAGATCCTCGCTCTGATATTCGTGAATTTATTCAAGAATATGGAGAGTTAAAGAATCAAAAAAAAGTATCCAACGAAATTTGCAATGAATATGAAGAAAAGTTGCCAAATGCACTGATACAGTTTTGGCGCGAATATGGAATTGGAACGTGGTTAGAAGGGAAATTTCAGTTTTGTATTCCTTCTGACTATGCAGATATTATTGATATTCTCTTTGAAGGAGACCCTGATATTCATCCCAAGAGAACTCATATTGTGGGTTTTTCAGCTTTTGGTGATCTACTTATTTGGAATGAAGACCTACAAAGTTGTGAGGTAAATTTACCTTTATCAACGATGAAGATACCCAAATGGAATTATAGCAAATTAGGAGTAAAAAACTATTTTTTAAAAGCTCCTATTTCTGGTTTAGTTTTTGATCGTTGGTATAATTATCCTACCGATAATAAAAATTACACTTCTTTATTTAAAGAGGCGTTAGATGTGATTGGAGAAATCACTTTAGGTGAATGTTATGGTTTCTTTCCTGCGTTAGCCCTTGGTGGCGCACCTGCTCTTAAGCATATTAAAAAAGTTGATGCTAAAGTTCATTTCAACATGTTAGCTCAAATGGGTCCTTTACGTATCCGTCGTTTAAATGAGCAAGAAGAGATTGAATTTTTCCGCTATGCAGGTGCAGAGCAATAAAATCCTTTAACAGGAAGGTAATTTCATAATATTCCTTCCTGTTAATTAACATTCCCACAATTTCTGAGCGATTTAGTGCTCTTCCTGACTTGAGGCATTGGCGTAAAGAGCGGTGGTGGACAACTGAACATGCCCTCATCGGTTTCTTCTGTACCTACTGCCGGAGCGCTCTTGCCTGGTCGTTCCAATCAGTCGTTCCCAGGACTGAGCCAAACAAGAATGGACAAAGAGGTCGATTCCCACAACCCGCTGGTAAAAGCGCCAACAGTGATGCGAAGGCTTAATGAATTTTAATTGAACCGGAGCCGAAAAGGAAAAAATACGTTTTGGTCATGCTTTTGAATTTTAGGTAAAGTATTTATAATTTAGGCTCGATATTATGTACCGTATTGATTTAATTTTATTACAAAGACTTGTTTCGAAGTTTCGAGGTGTCGTTCATTGGAACGGAAAGCCGATTCCTTATGGAATGAGACGGTGTTTTAGTAAGGCTTGTAAAAAAAAGCTGGTTTAAATTGGACGCCTATATCGCATCATATTAAGCATAGTGTTGCATCATGGTTCGCGATGGATCGGGTGCCTATTGATCAAGCGGCTGATTGGTTGGCAACAGATCCCGTTACATTGAGGCGTGTGTATCGCAAGTTTGATCCAAGTTATCTGAGGTCTATTGCGGATGATTTTGACCTGTAGTGGTTCAATTGAACCATAACGACTTATGTGGATAACTTAAAAAACGGCAGAAAACCTTGGTGGACCCGACGCAACTAGATAAAGTGTTTTAAATCAATAAGTTAGACTGTCAAACCATAAAAATCTATATATGGAAAAACAAGGCCTAAATTGAGGTAGTGTCAAACCGAAAAGATGTCATTGTATAGCTGAACAAGCCCTAACCTGATCGCGCAACCCAACATAATCACCCAGCCACCGCATCGTCTCCGGCTGTGGAGACTTCTGGATCTCGGACGCCAGACGGGCCTGATCGTCTTTCGTGTAATGCACCAACACGGGACAAGGCACATATTGAACTGATGTGCAGCTTGTGAGGGTAAGAGCGAGAATAATCCACTTCATGCGTTCCCATCCTTCAAGCGTGTTAAAAGAGCATCTTCTGTTGCAGGTTTATCCGCTTCAGCCTGAGCCATGGCTTGGGCTTTCTGCGTCATGACATCGGCGGCTTGTGCCTGCTGGCGGGATGACGCAACGGAGGCTTTGTTATTTCCTGCGCGATAGGAGAACGTCACCAGAAAGAGCAAAACACCGAGAGCGCAAAGGCCCTCGGCAAGATGAGCATAGCCCAACATTATTGAGCGTATCCTGTGACAGGTACAGACGAAGCCGGAGTTGAGACAGGCTTGCCTTTCAACGCAACCTTAATGTCATCAAGACCGTCTTCAATCTGGATTGCGCCACCTTCGACCTTGCTGATGCCCGCTAAAAGAGCATCCACGTCATAGCGCTCTTCTAAAAGAGGTGCGATATCATCGCCAAGACCTCCTACAATAGCGGCCGTTGCTTCCAGCTTGGCTTTCTGGGCAGGTTTAATCGCATTTCCTGCGGCATTTTCAATAATGGTGACAAGTTGTTTGGTAACGTCAGAGGCGGTTGCCATGGTGTGTTTTTCCCATAAAAAAAGCTCCTCAGAGGGAGCATTGAAAAGATCGTTCGGTCTGACAGCGCTGCCGCTGCCTCCTTCGGGGGTGTGAGGGTTCAGTCACGTCTTGCCGGCGTGTGGATCCACATCATCGGCATTGGTTGCGTGATTGCTGTTCATGGCGATTTGATTGATCAGAACGTAAAGAAAGAGCCATTTTGATCCATCTTTAGGCCGCGCCCAGAAACGAGCGATCAAAGCACAAGTGGAAATCAGAAAGGTCACAATCGCCAAGAGGTCCGCGCTATAGCGCGCAGGCAGAAAAGGGGCGATAGTGTGCATCAAAGAGACAGGATCCATAGTGGTCTCGTTTTAAAAAGGAGTTAGGCGAGGATTACCCGCTTAAAAGCAGGAATATTTCGCACAGGATCAGCCGCCCCAAGAGCGGAATTATACCAGCGCTTGTGATAGGCGGACATGCCAACAGCATCATCGGCGGCAGGGAGGGATTGAGGCGCAAGCCAGACTTTCACCGCACACATTCCAGCAGCATAAAGCGGGTTAGTGATCATCTGGGAGGATGCTGGCTCAACGCCATGCAGAAGCTGATGCAATCCGTAAGCAATGCGCGAGCGACATGGTGCAATCAATGAGTTCTTCCACAGATCATCATGCGTAAATGGCTCCATCTGCCAAAAGCCAAGAGCGGGACCGTCATTGAGTTGTTTCAGCCAGATGTAATTGCTCTCAACTAATCCAATCCCAGTGACTAGGTTGAGCCGTGCTGGCGATAGAAGCCCAAGAGTGGCAAGGGCAGGCTGAACCCATTCATATTTTACCTGTGCCAGATCAATCCCGCGTGCAGCAACACCTCCCATTACGGATGCACTCCCGCTTGGAGCGCGTGCCAGATGGCTGATCCTGCCGCACTTCCACCAATGGTCGTAGCGAAGGTAATCCACGTCCGCCATGTGCGGATTTTTCCTAGATCAGCCCGCGTGTCCAGAAGGTCTTGGCGTAACTCTTTAAACCCAACCGTAATGGCAGATTCAATATTATCTAAACGTTTCTCGCTTTGATCTTGTCGTATTTTTTGTTCAGCGAGCTTGAATTGGATATCTTGCATATCTATTGTTTGACGATATTGAAACTCTTGCGAATTGGGCATGGTTCTTTCCTTTGGGTATAAAAAAAGCCACCTGGAGGTGGCTGAGAGTGTGGGAGATAGGGAGACTATTTACACGGGGTATCACTGCGAAATAACAGGCCGTTCGCATCAAGGCAGGCGAAGGCGTTTCCGCTTCCTTTAAGCATTGTCGCTTTTAATCCATCGACCTTTGTGACCATGTAGTGCGATGCTTCTTTGCCGATATTTGTTAGATAAAGACTACCATCTGGATCGGCATAAATTCGTTGGTCTTGATTGTTGGAATCCGGCGTGGGACTGGAGAACTTCATATAATTCCCAGGCGTAGACAGAGTAATATTCCCGCCCGTATTGATATTTCCATCAATCGTTGCTTGATTAGGTATATATACCGTCCCCTTAAATACAGCGGCAGCATTAGCTGTAAACGCTCCAACTTGAAGGCCGCCATCTCCGCCAGCGGTGTCGCTTAACAAAAGATGATAGTTATCGGCCGCATGGAAGTAAGGGTGTCCCGCCCCATCTCCTGTCGTTGGAACAAATCCGACACCTTGACCAGTATTTACGAGAACATCTCCTCCGTTGGCTGAAAGGCTATAAGCATTTAACTGCGAATACCCTCCTGCTGTTGCTTTCACATCCATTGCGTTTGAAGATGAAGCTGTAATGAATGGGTGTCCTCCTTTATCGCCGGACATAGGAACAAGGCCAACGCCTTGACCATTCATGACCGTAACCCCGTAAGAGTTTATACTCGCATAACCGCCAGCAGATGTTTTTGCGTCAATCGTATCGGGTGCAGACGCCGCTATAAAGGGATGACCTTTTGTGTCTCCTGAAAATGGAATCATTCCAAATCCGTTTCCATTCATAACAGTTGCACCATTAGGGAGCCAAACCGAACCACCTTGTGAGATATATTCTCCATAAGCTGGATTTTGGAAACTTCCACCTGCGCCTAGTCCAAGGCCGTATTCATAACCGGGTGGATTATAAACAATTTGAGCGCCAACCGCTCCTTGCTCGGCTTGTGGATTGACGGTCGTATCCCAGCGCCATTGCAGATGAAGCGATACTTTGGATTGCGCTGCATCATTTGTCTCATTCGCAGCGGGTGCAGCGTCTCGATACTGAATGAGCCTCAACGTGGATGTGTTAATTCCGCCTTTCGCAAGTTCATTCCCCCATGATTGCAATACGCTTGTATCGCCTATATTCGCTCCTACTGCATAAGGGGTGTATATATTGGTTTGCGTGGTGCTACCATTCGACATGGCTTGGAAACCGGGAGAGCCTTCAAGTAGGTTACGGATATGATACCCTAAAGGAAGCGCACCGCCGCCAGAAACAGTAAAGGCGTAACTATCTTTCGTTAGTTTTCCGCCGCCACTATTATCAAAAACCATCGTATAGCCATGAATGGAATTTAGATAATCGGTAGGGTCACGGTTCCATAAATCGACCTCATGGTCGCACTCATGGACGAGGCTATAAACAGACCCATTCGGATTATTAAAATCTCCACCGGGCTTTTGAGGCTCAAGGTCACACAACTCATACTGAGGAAAAGCTTTGGTAAAAACGCCAAATAGGATGGCAGGACTGCTGATTTGGGTAAATACGGTATCCAGCGCAGGTTTCGACCCGTCTAGCGTGTCCTTGCCCGGAACTTTATTTCGATCATTCCCAAGATTATAATTGCCTTGTTGGAATATCACCCATCCATCAACAGAAACACTTGGT
This sequence comes from Swingsia samuiensis, assembly GCF_006542355.1. NCBI lineage: Bacteria > Pseudomonadati > Pseudomonadota > Alphaproteobacteria > Acetobacterales > Acetobacteraceae > Swingsia > Swingsia samuiensis. The sequence continues at coordinate 1,562,067 of NZ_CP038141.1, forward strand.
ATGGTTCCATCCGGGTTTCTTTTCCAGCCAGTTATAGTCCCAAAGTAGGTGTTGAACGGGCGTCTATATCCATCTGTATCCCAATTATTTTGCCAGATACTTTGCTTTATTGTTCCAGTCGCTACGCCTAATTCGTTTGTTGCAACATTCATACCTGTATGCAGCATCGTCCCCCAATAAGCTGGAAGAGCAGGGGAGAATGAGGCTCCTCTTGCCGTAAACGTAACAGCATGACTTACCCCATCAGGGTCTTGAACAGATGCTGAAGCAACAAATTTTGGTGGGGTTGAGCCTGTTCTTGTGGCGCGAGCGGCGGCATCGTAATTCATGTAGCCCAGCATTGTATCAAATCCACCAGCGGAGACCCCCGTGCCTTGACCAGCCGACATACCATTCATAGCGACAAAATCAACAGCGGCTCCAAGATTTCCGCTGTCCGGTTGACCGAATATCCATTCGAACGCTTTTGCATAGGAACGCTGGCCGCCAAGCATCAATGCCCTTTCTATGGGGATGCCATCCGTTGCAGGGAGATTAATATCGTTGGTGTTTATTGTTCTGCGCGTAAAGAAGCTTCCAAGAGGGGATGGGCTTTCTTGACCAAAGTAAGTATTTGTTCCTGGAAAAGAACCGACGCGCAAAAAGTCGTTTGCGTCCATGTGCTGCGTATTAACGGGTGCTGTGACATTGCCGGATTTATCTAGCCCAGCCACCTTAGAACCAATATCGGCCTGTTGCACGGAATTGTCTGCATAGGTCGCAATATCGCCAAGATTAGGGGACCATGATGGGAAGCCCGATACGACGTTTTTGTTGGAGAGGCCGCCCGGTGCGAGCGTTGGACTTGCTTTTGTCGCAGGTTGTGAGTTTCCCATACGATCCATCAAGCCACTAGAATCTGCTTCATCTGAGTGCAGAGGATGTGCGATGTGGTTCGGAACAACCTCACCCGCATAGCTTGTAGAAGAAGCAAAGCAAAGGCAAAGCGCAGCGAAAAGGGAGTGGTGTTTTTTCATCATGGTTTATCCCGCTGAAATCATGACATATTGACCATTATTCCACAGCACCCCTGCGACGTGCGGGTCTTGGGTAGGAAGGTCGATGGATAAAAGCAAATGTCCGTCTGGACTGATTCCCATAACGGAAACGCCGCTCAGCATAAGGTGCTTATCAGCTGAAAGTGCGGCTATTCCATTGGCTGCGTCTTTTTGCGCATCCACAACACCCGAGACCGTAATGCTTGCTTTATTGACTTTATCAATAGCCTGATTGGCCGCATTTAACGATTGAGCGGCGGATTGAGCGGCATTTTGTTCACTGATGGAGGCAGCTTGCTTTGAATTATCCGCCTGTAGCGCTCGAGTTTTGACTGTATCGGATATATCATTCGCCTGAGCGATCACATTTGGAAGCCCCGCCTTATCAAGAGAGGCTTTGATCGATTGATCAAGATGATCGGTGAAGACGAGGTTTGAAGGCATCCCGGCAGCGACAAGGGCCTTAACGGTGGTGTTCTGAACGCCTCCGTTAAAAACACCGAGAACTAGGTCGGAATGACTGATTTTTTCAGTTGTCTCAAGGGCTGAAACAGATTTCCCGCCGGATGCAGCCGTCGCATTGAGTGTCCCTGACATAAGGAACTCCTGATTTATTGAGAGAGAAGGTCATGCCCCCGATCTGTCGTTAAGGGCGTACCGTCTGGAAGAGTGAGAATGTTGGGGGCAAGAAGCGTATCATCACCGGACAGTAAGGAGGGTTGAGGAGAGATATGAATATGGACAAAAGCCGTTAAAGATCGCCCCCCGCTGGTGAGGGCGGTCACTTCAACCATCTGTTTTCCTTTAGCCGTCCATGTAATCCACGCGGCAGCAGTTTTAAGGCCAAAGGTAGGCTTTCCACTCCATCCCAGAACACCTCCTGCGAGAGAAAAAGCGACCTTAACAAGCGTTTCATCGCAACACAGATGATCTGAAAAATCGACGTGATAATCGGCCCCACTTCCAAGCGTTGCGGTCGGCCAAAAGAGATCGACTTTTGCATCCAGTCCACGAATACGAAAAGACGGCTGAGGCGTGATACGAACCGTGCGGGGGCGAGCGCATCCTTTACGCGTCATCGGTCGGAGCCTTGGGGAGTTCTTGTGATCGTTTGTCTGCGCCAGAAGCAATCGCCATTAAAGTCGTTTGGTAATCAATCCATGTTTGGGGAATTGGCTTACCTAAAAGCATATAGCGCTTAATGAGTTGGCTCTGCGTGTTTTCTAGTGCCGATTTTGCCTGTAATGCCAAGGGCGGCTGATACACAAAATCGGTGATGGCTCCATCGATCACGGCCATCGTCCGCAGAATTGGCCCCTTCCACCGATCTGCCCACTGGGCGTCCGTTAAGGGAAAGAGTTTTGCTTCATCTGGGACGTTCTGTAGAGAGGACAGTTCGCCTAAATCATACCAAGCCGCAGGTCGATCATAGGTGGCGTAGTAACGGGTGTTCCATGTTCTCTTGCCATCCGTGTAAGCTGCTTTTTGCGGTTCAGGGCTATCTGATTGCGACAAAGGCATTATTTATTCCCTATGGCTAAGATGGAGCAATTAAGCCCATTCGGCGCGTCAATCGTGCGGACATTGCAGCCCGAAGCCGTCCAGTTATAGGTGGAGGTATCGTTATCCAAATCACCAATGGATGCGACGAGGATGATATCCGGCGTGGATGAAAAAACACTCGGGAAGGTGACGTGAGCACGATCAAAGATAACGCCCGTTTGGAAAAAGACCATTTTCTTGGACTGATCCATGGGCAGCATCTGATTGATGAGTGCTCTCACCCACCAGCATGTGGGGACATTGTTCCCGTTATCGCTCAGTAACGGCGTGTTATTTTGGTTAAGCTGCCCTTGAATGGCGATGGGAGCATTGGGTGTCTGAGGAAGAATATGATCCGTATAGAGCCCGTTTGAGGGTACAATATGCAGATCCCCCGTCATTGTGTCTCCACTCTTAGAGACGCGACTGTTCGCATTAGCGTTGGCTTGATTAATCCCGTCTCGTAAAGCGGTATCGGCTCCTGAGCGGATATTGGCTTCATTATCCAGCTTGGCTTGGAGGTCTGCTCGCACTTCATCATCGCGTGCGCCAACCCAATATGTGGTTGGCACATTATTTCCGCGATCAGAAGCGATAGGGGTGTTATTTTGGATCAACTGCCCCTGAACGGCAATTGGCATTCCAGGCGTTTGAGGAAGAAGGTAATTGGTATAAACGCCGCGTCCATCGACAATATGCAGATCGCCGCTCAGCGTTCCTCCGTTTAAGCTCAGGAACCCCGCAAAGAGATTAACCCAAGCATCAGATTGTCCCGGAGTGGTGCTGTTATTATCGCGCGTTGAAGTCCAGTAGGTTCCATTCGAAAAAACCGTTGCTCCATTGGGATATCCTCCAATCGCATTCGCAAAGTCGGCGTCGTAAGGGAGGATTCCATAGGCGGTATGGGCGCGGATTAAGGCTGTTGTTGCATTTAATACCCCGTTAAAGTCCCGTCCATCAGGTGGTGAGCCTCCCGCCGATGTCGGCGTGAAGGTCAGGGAAGGGAAACCAATAGACCAAGACGCAGCGGCATCATCGGTAGAGGTGACAGGGATATTGCGCTTGAAATTATCACTCGCATTTTGAGCAAAAGGCACCACAATTCTGGCAGGGATATCAGATTGTCGCATTGTAGCACCTTATGATGATGTGAATTTGTAGGTGTAAGTCACCCCACTGGGGCGAGGGAGAACAGATGAAGCAATAATCGCTTCATCCACTGGATCAGGCGTAAAATCGAACACGAAGGTCATGCTCATATCTTGATGATCGACGACGTAGCATCGCCCTTTTGCGCCAAAGAGCAGCATCAAGATGGCATTGATGGAGGTGATGGAACTGTCAGTGATATTGGCCGAGGCCTTGGCAAAAATCAGGCGTCTGTAGGCGTCATCTGAAAGGCGATAGTTCGACGAAAGGGCGTTCCCGTTATAAAACACACCTTCTCCAAAAGTCTTGGAGTTCGGCAGTCCTTGCTTGAAACCGAAATACCCGCTTTTCGCGAGTTTCAGCGTTCGATTGACGCCAACAATGCGTCCCCAGACGTCTAATCCCCAGCCTGTTGCAGTTTTGGGGTTCCAGACATTTAAAAACCAGTCATCCAGAACTTTGTGTGGGTCAATCGCATCGTTAAACGCTTGCAGGATCGCCACAAGGCGTTTGCTGTTCGCGTATTGGTAGTGGAAGGTATCGAGGATATTATCCATTAGACCAGCTTTACACTGATGTTTTCATCCGAGAGGGTCGGGTTCTGGTTGAGGTTCAGATCTACCCTGATCCCGGTTGGATTAGGGGCCGTGCCAATGGTGATTTCTTCCACCTGCGCCCAGTCGCCCAAATTGCTCACAGAGGAATAATAGCGGCCAGCAATGATGGATGAGGCAATGCGCGGGCGAGGGATATTACTATTCCCCTGAAAAGCCGATTTAATGGCATTTTTAACGAGCATTTCAACGGAGGACGGAACCGAAGGCGCGTTAATGATCTGCACGGAAAAAAAGATCGGCGTATCCACGGCAGGGTCATATTTGACCGTGTAAGTCGGGCCGTTGCCATTATAGACAGGGGCGGGGTCTTGTATCGTCACTACATTAGAGCCCGTAAACCCACATCCGGGCGGCTTCTTTTGGATAATCGCCAAAGCAATATCAGAAGGGTTTCCACCCGAAACGCAGCAATAGATTGAATTGGGCGCAAGTGAAACGCCGCGTGTGGTTACGGGAACATTGGACGGATTGTCGATAACGTAAGCGTCATTCACGCCTTGCAGGGAGAGGAGTTTCCCTAAGATTGCGCCATTTTGTCCCACACTGTTATTGGCGACACTATTGGCCCGACGCACTTCAAAATCAGCACGCCCTTCATTGGGGTTGCGCGTGAGGAAGTAAATATATCCAATCGCATCCTGCATCCGCCCCGAAGCCGTGCGGGGGTCAATTCCGTTGATCAGGCTTAATAAAACGTCGTTACAGCGCCCAATGATCGCGGTCATGGTATTGGCAAGCTGGCTTTGAGGCGTGCCATTGCTTGCGCCAATATTGCCGCCAAGGGCTGCGTTTAAATCTGCTTTAACCCCATCACGGATATTCGGCTCGGAAGGGGAGACATAGCCACTCTCTGTCAAGCGAGAGGTCGGAACAGAAGTCGTATAATTAGAAGTCGACATTCGCTGTTTCGCCTGTTTTTAACTTTACGAGGATTGTGCCGCCAAGGCTTCGATCCGCCCTTGGACCGACGAGAAGGCATTGAGCGCTTTGAACGCCATCGACAGAGGCCGCAGCCTGTTCAATTTGATTTTTGAGCGTGGCAACCGGAAAGCCCCCCGGAGCACTCATTTGCTGGTAAGAAATACCAAGGCTTGTGTCGTAGAAATGATCTCCAAGCCAGCACCGTGCGGCACAAGCCACCGCTTGAAGGGTGGCGTAAGGCTCATCACACAGGGCAAGATTGCCGTTCGCATCAACGACAAGGTCCCACGTTGATCGATCAAGCAGGAGAGAGCGCATAAAGAGCCGAGCAGATTTTTTGGGAATATAGCAAATCTATATAAAAGATTGCCGACAAGTACAAGCTTATTCTGGCTCTTGGGTGTCACTATTTCCAGACTGAACGCCCGGATGTTTGTGTTGCTTCAGCGAAATGCCGCCGGCTTTAACGTCCCCAGAGGCTTTAATATCGCCCTGAACGGTCAAATCGCATTGAATGGATGCCGATTGAGCTTGGATTTCAACCGTTCCTGTTGTGACCAGACGAACGCCATTTTGGGTGATTTGCAGATAGTGCTTGGGGTCTTTCCCCAAGAAGCCACCCACATAGACCGAATCAGATAAAGAGTGGCTGCGAAGCGTTGGTGGAGAGGCGGGTTTGCGTTGCTCGACGGCTTCACTTTGGTCGCGCCCGGAAACGATGATGTATCCAATATCTCCCACAGCGGGGTCAATCACGACCGCACATTCTCCGCCATGAATACGCATGTAAGGGATGCCATAGATCGTATCGTGTGGAATAGCGGTTCCGTCTGTGGTGCGTTGGTGAACCATAGGCTGCACGTCCACCTTGCCAACAATGCCATCCCCTGGGTGAACGGCCTTTACCGTGACGAGCGTGTTGCTTCCGATATTGGCGATGTGACGCGCAATCGCGGCATCCAGCGCACTGTTAACGGTGTTGGTGTCCGAGGTGCGTAAGGTCGTTGATGGGGTCATGATTTATATTCCTGTGCGACTTGGTTTAAGGCGTAGTCCGTGCGTTGGGCTGTGACGTAGGTGAACCAGGGGCCATTTGGTGTTTCGCATGAGAGGTCATGCGTGATGAAGGTCGGGTTCCAAAGGCCGTTGACGGGCATGGGCGTAATGCTTTGCCCCATCTGGTTATTCACCCATCCAGCGGGGAGATAAGTGCTGTCGATCTTAACAGGGACATTGAACTGGATGGTGGGCTTAAAGAGCGTGGTGAAATGAATACCTTGCTGATTGTAAGACGGATACCCAATCAACCCGGTATGTTTGCTGATTGTAACAGTCGTGGCATCCTTATTGACGCTGCGTGAGGCTGCCCAGACATGAAGATTTCCGTTCGTATCAAAGTGATAGGTTGCACCAATGGCTCGGGCTAATTCATCAATCTGATCGATCAGGTTGCCGCCTTTGTAGAAATTGGTAATCGTCGTTTTACTTGTGAGCCCATGATTAACGAAAATGCCTGAGATTTTAGGGCGGCCATCATCTTTATTTGCAAGGCGTGAAAACCGTTCGGCTAAGTCCGAAAAGATGGTGGTAACAGGAACCTTGCCTTGATAACTGACGGGGGAGACAATCTCGGTCTTAGCTAAGCCCACGTCATACGCGAGGATCTGAAAAGCCACATCGGGTGCACCAGCAAAATCGGCGTAGGCTTCGGCAATAATGCCTCGGAAAATAGTGCTCAAGCCATGCTCATCATCACCCGCTTGGACAATCACACTGGCATTGGAGGCGCGGATCGTGTTTTGATTGTCCTTGCTCGTCATGCCCTGAACGACCGACAGGCGGTTCATAGTCGCCAAAGGCAGCCCCTCAATTCGCAAAGAAGCCTGTGAGCCATAAAGCATTGTCCCGCCTGTAATCGTGGCACGAATACGATATCCTGAGATCGTCAGTTCATCACTGTGCCCGCTTGGCCCCAAAGAGCCGTCAGGAATATAAAACGTGATCGCAATGCGCTTTTTGGTGAAGCTCATTTCCGGCCGAAAGCCGACAACGTGAATATTTTCTTCCATGGGAGTTCTCAATAAAAAAGCCACCCGGTGAGGGGTGGCTTGGTGTTAAGCGTTTTTGACTAAAAAAATTATTTGACCAAAGACAGATTTTTGGATTCGTTCGACAACTTGCCTTTGTGTTCTAGGAATTGAATCAACCCTTCCAGTTCTTCTAAGGGCCAATTAAGATCCTGTGCAATTTCATGCTTGCTTATTTTATTGCGCCAAAGGCTTTGTAAAACTTTTATCCAAATGGTTGAGGTTTCTCTTCGTACCCCAATTGGCTCATCTGTCCGATATCCTCGTCGACCAAGTTCAATACAGATTGATTTATACTGCCATGGGGTCAACATACCCAAAGTATGTAAGCGATAAGCTAGTGCCATTGCAGAAACACGCCAACGCAATTTGGCTTTTAGGATTACGTCTACTGTAATCGGATAACCAATACGAGATTTGATATCATTTTCAGGCATAAGAAAGGCCGACGCAAAAGCATTCGCTTCTTTTTCAGCGTTCTTTATGTCACGTATATTGTCTTGCTTGTGCAGAACGAGATGCCCAAGCTCATGCGCTGTATCGAATATACTGCTTTCTGCAGTTTTAAAATTATTTAAAAAAACAAAAGGTTTGTTATCTCGCCAAAATGAAAACGCATTGACGGAAGATGTATCTTCAGAAAGCGAAAAAACCCGGATGCCATGAGTTTCTAATAATCCTATTAAGTTACCTATAGCGCTCTCACCGATACCCCAAGCCTGACGAACTAGATATGCAGCAATAGCAGGGCTACTTTCATGATTAAGATCAGGTATATCAACATTAGGGAGAGAAAAACGCGTTTCAACCCAATCCATGAGACTTAAAGCGAGTTGGCCTGCACCTTCAGCAGCCTGACGTTCTTTCGCACTCATTTTGGAAAAGCTGCGGAAACTTATAGAATCACTATTTAGATCCTCAGGGTCGTCCATATAAAAGAAGTTTCTAGGATATCCTAAGACACTGGCAATATTATTAATTGTGTTCGGGTCAGGTTCGTGCTGGCCTTTTTCTAGGCGTGCGATAGTATCAGTCGCTAAGCGTGCTTGTTCCGCCAAACTACGAGCAGTTAAACGCTTTCTTTGTCGTGCTAGGGTTAGTCTCTTAGGATTAAACATTGTAACCGGTGTTATTTTTTGATGATTTGTGGATCAAAGTCATAAAGAATATCTCCTTCGAGATTCATCTTCGTTTCAGTGCTAGAGTTACAGTTCCCTAAGAAATTACGTTCTTTATAGCTGGAAAATGTTTTGTTTGACACAATAGGACGCGATAATTCCATATTCCCTTTGTCATCTAGTAATAAGTAGTAAGTGGTAAAAATATCTTTCTTATCTGTATCTTCTGACTTTGTATAAGTTGGAAGATCAGAGAATAAGCTATTATTTAGAGAACGCTCAGTTGCGGGGCCTTTTTTAGAGAGAGGTTTAGGTAGCACATCTTTTCGACAGCAAACATCAACCGTAGAGTATGCAACTCTTATTTTCTTTGCTTTATTTTCAATATATTCAATACCTTTGCTAAAAGATGGTTCCCATTTTTCACCTACGAGTAAGTAACGCACTTGAAAAATCGCTGCCTGAAAAAGAAAAGTTCCTTTTGCAGTCTTTGCATGAAGGGGCGTAGCATCTGTTCTGGCATGCAAAGCTCTATGTCCAGCCAATAAAAACTGATTTCGGCTGGCATCAATAGACTCTAGGAAAAGATCGACCTCCTCTTCCTCGCTACGAAGAGTAGACTTTTCCCAATCTTGGGATGTTACTGTATTTTTTCTGTATGCGTTCACGATAAATAATCCAATGTCGGTTTTTCTTACCTACAAGTAGGTCAAAAAAACCGACAAGGTCAAGTGTTAAGCGTGGTGAAGTGTTTTTCGAGGCGATCGAAAGACGGGCGTTTTGAGTGTCTCTCGCCCAAGAAAGGTACCTCTATGACGGAGGTACCTTTACTAAGTACAGGATGGCGTTCTATTTTTTAGAGAAACGCTTACCTAATCAAGAAAGATTATATCTCTTTGTGTAGTAAACGTTTTGAATATCGGCTTCAGGATATACCCATTTTTCCCAATTTTCTAACATCCAGTTTTTACTGAGTTTCTCATTTTCGTCTAAGCATTCATTAGGAAGAAAAACGAGAATATGGCCCGACTTTACACCTGAACTTACGACAAGGGCATATTTTCTATCTTTAGATGAGGATGGGATTTCACTGATTATGAAATCTACTTTTTCTTCGTACGGCCATTCAGCATCCAATCGAAAAACACCTCCAAAGTCTAGGAAATCTTCTTCATAATCGGCTAATTTTATGAAATTATTATTATCTTCTGGATTTATATGATAACTTTCAAACTCAATGTCGCTTCTGATGTAATTTTCTATTTGATAATAATCTTTATATAAAACGTCTTTAACGTCACAGTCACAAACGTACTTTTCCCAATTCTTTAAAAGCCATTGTTTATTAATCATCCGGGTGCCTTCATCAAGGCACTCATTAGGAAGATTAACTAAAATTCTTCCTGCTTCAGGCCCAGTCCTTATCAACAAGCCCATATAAGTTGGGTCGCCAGTACCATTAAATAAAATCATAAATTCTACTGGTTCTTCTTGAGTTTCTTTTCTATTAATTTGAAAAACTCCACCCCTTGAAAAATATGGCTGTTTAAAATCTTTAAGTTTTACAAATTTACTTTTCATTGTGGGGTAGTGTGCGATAAATGCCATTTATTTCACCAGTAAATTAATGAGTGCTAAGAGTTTTTTAGTCTTTATACTGTGTTCGTATATTAGGAAAATATGAAGATAATGTCGATATTTGGAAGCCGATTACTCCCCATTTTGTTTATATTGGGCTTGTCTCTGTCCTCCGCCCACGCTGAGTGCGAGTGGAAGTGGGACTGCTCGGGCGGTCAGTGCCGTCAGGTTCCGTTGTGCGATAACTCGATTGACTTACCGCCTGTAAGACCGCCAGAGGTGGCACCAATTGCTCCGCCATCCATTGAGCCGATCAACCTGCCGACTGTTCCGCCTGTTGGTACAAGTAAGTGCCACATGGCGAATATCTGCGACGGGAGTGGGGATTGCCATTGGCAGCAGGTGTGTCAGTAAGGATTTTAACGACCTCCCAATACTAAAAATAAAATGGCGACAATAAGAGTAAGTAATGGCGTTATACACCAAATGACCCATGCGACCCGCATGGTTCGTTGGTCTTTAATCCCAGCGGCATTGTTGATTGTATCTATTTCGTCGGCATATTCGGAATATAAATTAAGAAATTCAAGTTCAGTTTTGTTTTCCATTGAGTCTGTGATGCCTTTTAATCCCCCTGGCGCTAGGGATAAATTATATATTTTTGTGGAATAAAGAACCTTGGCGCATAAGAGAGATGCCGCAGTGAAGCCGATGGCAGCGCACCATGCTTCGACATTTTTGTCTGTTGATTGAGTTACAATCACGGCAACTGAAGCAGTGGCGAGAGTAATTGACCATCCAAGAAGAGATGTTGCGCGGGATTTCGTACGGTCGAGCGAAGCTTTAAAATTCTCATGTGCTTTTTCCGCTTGCCGAACTCTTTCGCGTGCCAGCCATAACTCGAAATCATTATTTTCTCGGGTCACTGTTTTTCTCCTGCTGCGATGAAAACAAGAATAAATCGACTGCCTAAGCCATCATAACGGGGATCATCATTGCCAAGCGTGTCGATAAAGAGAAGATCGCCACCGATGCCGAGATAGGAAGCGTGAATAATGGGGTTTTTATTCTGACAGAGCGCGCCTGACACGATCATTGCACTATTGCGCCAGAGATTGAGGTAAAGTCCTGTCGAGCGCTGGTAGAGGTCAAGCCGATAGGATTGTTGGTTGAGAACCACATTCATCGTTTGCGATGGGGTCGGGATGAGAGGGATTTGGATCATACGTTCCTCCCTTAAAAGGCGTTTCTGATGGTGGAGGGAGGTTCGATAGTCTGGACAGATCCACGCTGAACCGTATCGGCACCTGCAGGTTCTTTGGTGTTTTTATATTCCGCCGTTGCCGTTTGTCGGATTTCCTGAATGGCGATTTCAGCCACAATCATGGTGATGCCGCTGCGGCTATCGCGCCGGAAACGATAGCCCGTAATATTGGCGTTCTCGTAGGTCTTTTCTGGCGTCACCACCTGATACAGTTCTGTATTCTTTGACAGCGCATCAAGCGTATCGAGAAAAGACTTCCGAACAGAGATCCCTTGGTCAAACCGCCCTCCACCAAGAACGGACATAACGCCGTTAAGAATATCATCAGATCCAAGAATGCTTGTGCCTTGGGAGGTGAGGCTTTTAAGGCGCTGCAGAATACTATCATCGCCCGTTTCCGTGCCATCACACACCATTTCGATGACAGCATTATAGGGCTGTGCGATCTTATTATACGCTGTAAAAGCCCCGTTTTCTAATGGCGCTGTTGCGACGGAGTGTTGAGAGCCAAAATCCACAGAAGCAACATGCCCTGACGAGAGAACTTTTCGCACACCATCCGTGTTCCCGATGCGTTGCTTGGCAAAGATGCCCCAATGTTGAGAGGCTTGATGAACAAGCCAGTTCTCAAGCACTTTGCCCGCTGTGGTTGAGACGGAAGCGCGGACGCCTTGCTCGATAGATTGACCCAACACAGCCGGAACACCGACAGCAACAGGCACGTCCCATACGTCAGGGAGTGGAATGACAGGAAAGGGCATAATCAGCCTCAGTGAATACTTCGAGCGTTGTTATTGGGAATACTGCGAGCAAGTTCGGCATGAATATCACGCGCTATGTCACGCCCGTTATTCCCCGTCGTGTGGACGTTAATGTTGCCAATATGCACGGCAGTGCTGTTGTCCACGCGGCTTGATTTCTCTGCCTGTGCAGCGGTGGTCGCTGTCTCATATTGAGAGACAATCTTATCGGCGGCGAAGGTGGGGTTGGCTTTAAAGGCGTCTAGCACACGTTGAGCATATTTCGTGCCAGAGGTTCCGAACGCATCACTTCCTGCAACACCTGTATTCAGCCATTGTAAAGCCCCGCCTGCGCCTTGATTGTGGGCGTAAGCGAGAATGGATAACTTTTCAGCAGCCGATGCATTTCTGAACTTGTCGCTGTGTGAGGAAAGGTATTGATCGTTCTGTGCTGTAAAGGCTTGGAAATACCTTTCTTGCATGGCTGGATCGTGGAGGAACTCGTCCGTAGTCGGGACTTTCTCATGCAGGAAGTTTGCCGCACTCTTAATCGCCGCTTCTCCCATTTGGTACTTGCCCGCGAATTTGCCGCCAGCGCCTCCCATTTGGTCGTAACGTGCGCCTTCAATGCCTGCAATGGAGTTAGAGAAGGGGTTGAGTTTTGTATTGTCGTCAAACAACCACATAACCTGTGATTGAGTGTTGGGATTGCTTGTCTTGTTGAGCAACCAGTTTTCTATTGGCGATCCAATATGTTTTTTAAATGCCTCATAGCCAGCATCAATACTTGGATCGTCGTGAGAGAGGTAGTTTTTAATAGCCTCGCCAAGATCACCGATGCTTTTTTTAAAGTTATTTACGCTTTGCGTTGCGTTGTTTGCAAATTGTTCCCACTTGATAAGTCTGTCGATCCCTTTTTCCAGAGACGGAGTGAGATCGCCAAGAATAGTACGCCCCAATAGTTCGGATTGGGTTGTCAGGACTGTAAACTCTTCCGTTAGTCGTTGACTGTCTTTGATCTGTTTTTCGGTAGGGCCAATATTCTGAAATTCTTTCTGGATACGGTCGAAGTCTTTAACGCTCTTATCGATGAGGTTAATTTCGCCGGGTCCAAATCCGAGGCTTGAGAGAAGGGTGTTCTTGACCCCTTGATCCATTCCTTGGGTTGAACGGTTCAGGCGTTTTAATATGTCCTGCCGAATATGATGGTGTTCATCGAGATAATCATTGGTGTTTAGACCGAGATTACCCATAATTCTATTAAGGTTTGCCGATTGAGCAGGGTCAACCGCCATATTCTGAAGCGTTTGGAACGTTGAGCCAACCTCAGATGCTGAACCTCCGACTGCCTCAACAGCCTTTTGCATTTGATAGAGTTTGGTTGGATCCATATTCAGGCGTTGGGCCATATATCCCAATTCTGAATTAGAGCGCGTAACATCTGAAAGGAAGTCTTTTAAGGCTTTCCCTCCGGTAAAAATAGCAAGAAGGCCAAGCGCTTCTCGACGAACAAGAGAAAATGAATCTGCTGATTTTTTACCGCTCCTTTCAAACTCCTTTCCAGACTTTTCAGCCTTTTTGCTGCTTTGTTCGAGTTTTTTTCCTGCGCCTTCGGCTTTTTTGCCGCTATTCTCGGCGTTCTCTCCCGTTTCTTCTAAAGTAGAGCCTGCGGCATCTGCGGCATTATCCAGCGTTTTAAACGCTTTGGTCATCGCGTTCAGTTCAGCAGGGACGTTTTTAGTATCCAAAGCGAACTTAATGACGAGAGAGTCGAGGACGTTTGCCATTTCAAAGAACTTTATGAGTTATACGCCGAGACGGTAAAAGCCTCCCACAACAGAAGCATATCTTCGGTGTCGTAGAGGGTTTTCAATTCGTGGAGTGTCGCAAGCCTAGAGGCGAGAACTGCCCCCATGATGGGGGACATATTCACGCAGCTTGCGGGTTTGCGGTGTCCCCTTGAGGTGTGAGGGCCGCCACGAGGGGGGAAATCTGGTAAGCGGCGGCCTTGAAGAAATCCACATGCAGCTTGAAGGCTTCCTCGCGAAGCTTTACGAGGGTTTCAGCATCGTCAATATCGGCGTCAAGGATTTCAGAAGGGACTGTCCCAGCACGAACGATCTTGGCGCATTTCATGAGGGCTTCGAAGGCTTTGTCGCACTCTTCATTGTCCATATAACCAAAGATGTTCATGGCTAAGCCGGACATTCCAAGAAGTCCCGCTTTAATGCCAGAAGGAGGGACTTTAACGCCCGCTTGGATTAGAGCCTTGATCGTATGACGCGCCCACTTGTCAGCCGCAAAAGCCGACATGCGGGTGATGACAAACTTCTTGCCTGCATCGGCTCCTGATGTAGGAGACCATTCAATCTCTTTCATGGATTATATTCCTGCTGGCAATACACGTTCCCATTGGAGCGTGTAGGTTTGATCTTCAAGGGTTGTTCCCGCACTTGGAAAGACAGAGCCATTGGTGAGGCAGCCATTGAGAAGCGTGAACTTCCGGCCTGTGTCTGGGATGGATATTTCGCCACCCAGGGTAATCACTGTTCGGGATTGCTGCGAGGCCATAATAAGAGCATCAAAATAGGGGATGCTCTTACTGGCGGCAGAGAGTGTGACCGTCATACTCACAGCACGCGGCACATATCCACGGTTCAGAAAGCCATCGATTGACATTTTGGTCTCGGCCAGTTCAATCGCTTCGGCCTCAAAAGCCCGATCTGCCGAGAAGTTTTCCAAGCGAACAGGCGCGTTGAAAAGCCCGGTAAATGTAAGCATGAAGATTGCATTTGCCGAGGTAATTAATCCACCAGCCATTATTGAACCTCAACTGCTGCAAGTTTGATTGTCTGAACACTGCCGCCGTCTGTGTAGAACAGAACAGGCGTAATCGGTCCGCGTGTTGTGCGGACAAAGGGGAGCGCCTTGGATGCACCGGGGATGAAATACCAGCCTCGCGTTGCAAGCGTCTGTGCGGCGGATGTATTCCCCGCTTGGGAGTTGATGTTTTGAATTTGGGATTGGGCTAAGTTCACACCATCACGAATAGCGCCAAAGGTAACGGCCTGATTAATCGTATCTTGTACGGCCGAGGAAATGTAGCTGTCCCCAAGCGCATTAAACGGAATGTTCTTGACCGTTTGCATCATGTTCACCAGCGCATTTTGAAGGCTGGTATTGAGCCAGATCTGGTTGATGTAGCTGTCTGCAAAGCCAAACGAACCACTGACGGTTCCGGGATAGAACCACTGACGGCTGGACGCTTGCGTGTCATAAGAGCCGTAATAGTTATACCCGTTCGCTTCTAGTGTTCTGGCGGTTGTGCCATCGATCACCGTAGGGGTTACATTGCCATTTGATTGATAGCTTAAGCCCGTGCGGCCGTTGGTGGCTGTAAAGTCGATAGAAGCCATCCACCCCAACGCACCAGCGGCGGAAAGGCCTGTCGCATCATAAAGAACGGTTGTTCCATTGAGGGATTGCCCTTGAAGCCAGGAGCCAAATGATTTGGATGAGCCTTGTGTGATGGCCTCTTGGTCATTATCCCACGCCACAAACCATTGGCGCTTGTTACGGCTTTCGACCCATTGCGCGCAGGCTTGTTTTTCTGCGAATGACAGGTTCCAGTTTGTGGTGAAGCCTGTGAAAGCAGCTTGTCCGGCAATAAGATCAAGATAGTCTGGTGTAATCCCTGATGAGGATGAACCCAAGCCCGCAATATACAATACGTTGGGAGAAAAGAGAGACGTGCGTGTGCCGGAGAAATACGCCTGCGCCATAGCGTATTCCGCTGATGTTGCGCCAAAAGTCGTGGCAACACTGGCGGCACTTGTAAAAGGCACGACCTTTTGATCGGTCGCCTTGGTCGAGTTGCTGATGATCAGGCCTGTGAGCTGATTGATTCCCGTTCCCGGCGTCAAGACCGATGGGGTGACGGAAATCAGCTTGGAAATAGGAATCCCAGCCATT
Source organism: Swingsia samuiensis (assembly GCF_006542355.1). Classification (NCBI taxonomy): domain Bacteria; kingdom Pseudomonadati; phylum Pseudomonadota; class Alphaproteobacteria; order Acetobacterales; family Acetobacteraceae; genus Swingsia; species Swingsia samuiensis. The sequence continues at coordinate 1,578,092 of NZ_CP038141.1, forward strand.
GTTTTTCCTTGTTGTTAGGAGTGGGGTTGATCTGCTTCAATGACGGTAAGCGTCACTTTATCAGCAGACCCGTTTGGAATAGTGACGGTGAAATTGACCTGCATTTTAAGATCAATCGTCCACATATCCTCGTAATTGCTTTGTTCGTTGACGTAGGTGACCTGACGAGGATCGCTGGCATAGAGTGGAGATATTCGGTCAGTCAGACCGCCGATAAACTCGGTCGCGTAATTATCGCGCCACAAGGTGGAAATAAGATGGATGGCATCACTGGCACCTTGTCCAAAGGCGCTGATTTGCATGGTGAGGATCGTTGGCTGTGTGATCGAGCGTTCAGTTGCGGTATAGTCCGAGCCGTTTGTGGCAAGGCGACTGCGTAAGATGATCACCATCGTCACATAAGACGTGAGCGGCGAGGGGACGCGGTTTAGTTGGCCTTGGAGGACTTCAAAGCCACTTGGGAGGAATTGTAATAGCCACTGGCCAATAATCTTGTAGATATCGCTTTCCGATGGTGTCGTTATCAGCTGCGCGGTCGAGTGATTTGGCGGGACACCACAAGTTTCGTCCATTCTTCCATTCCCCATTCTTCCAAGACCTGCACGACTTTCCAATCAGACCCGTAGAAGTGCAAAATATCGCCGCCTGTTTGAAGCGGGCGGTTCAAGCCTTTAATGCCGCCTCGGATATAGACGGCCCGCATATCGGATTGCTGATTGATGTTCTGGACTTGTCGAAGATCAGACGTGCTCATGGCTTGGACTTCAATCATCACGGAAATCTCAAGTTCATTGGGCGTTTTGCTGAAGTCATCATTGACCGTATAGCCGTTTGTGACTTTGAGAACGGCTTGGATCTGTCCATTGACTGGCGCAATCATATTCCCGGCGATCCCAAAAACATCAATCATCTTTGATCTCGTAGTGAACGCTGCGGAGCATGTTTCCGGTATCAATTAAGGGATTGTCGAAGCCTTTTTTCTTGATGGTCGATGCTGCATTGGGCGGTTCTTTGAAGGCTTTTATTTCATTTTGAATTTGCTCAACAATGCGCTCGGCGACAACATCCAAGGCCGCCTCGAAATCCCCGCCTGCTTGCGTCAAAGCAGCGGCAAACAGCTTCGGCCATTGCGCTTTGTTTTTCTCAATGGTTTGCCGCATGAAGGGGCGTTCTGGTATAGTTGGAGTGCCAAACTCGTTCCATATTGCCACCGCTGCGACCGGAACGTTCCCGTCCATCGAACCATCTTCAAGGAATCCCGCATTGATGTAGGGAAGATTTTTTGTCTTATCCATCACACGCTTGGCAATTGCATCGAATGTCGTTTTATTGGCGGATGCCTGTGGTTTTCCTCGCAAACGATTAAGTAGACTTTTAATTCCATTAATGACTGCCATTAGGGCCATATCCTTGGTCGTGGTGCCGTGCCGGGGATGAGACGCATCTGTCGCAGAAATGCGGTCATCTGCCAGTATGTCGCGCCATATTGCGTTTGCATGAACCACGCCGCACTGCCGGCCTGCGTGCCATTATCAACACTGATGGAGACAGAGCCGCGTGAGGCATTGGAAACGCGCCCCACGATGCCAGCGCCGTTTCCGCCTGCTTCTTTGGGAAGATTCAACTGAGCGATATGGGCGGTCAAATAGCCCAGCAATGCCGCGCGTTTGTTCACGTCTCGGACAAGGCTGTAAGGCGTATTGTTAAGAAAGAGGGTGGCTTCATCAAAATACGCCTTCGCCAGTCCTTCATTGACGCTCTTGGCTAGAGAAGGGAAACGTTGCGACCACACGGTATAATCGAACGTGACCACGCCCGGTGTTGGTGTGGTCGTATCGGTCATTTCTTATTATCCAATGCGTTTGCAGGAAGTTGATCTTCCGTTTTTGGCTCGAAGCCTGTTGCTTCATATTGAAGCTCGGTCATCCGCGCTGAGGCGCTGGCTTCTGTTGCTTCGGCAAAGATGAGGTTGTTCTTGACCAGATCACTTTCTTTGTTTTGCTCAAGCCATGTGTCCCAGAAGTCTTTATCGACAAGAGTGCGGCCTGCGCGTCCGAGAAGAATATTCTCTTTCGGATGAAAGCGCGGGTCAGTATTCGCCCCATTTAATTCGACCGTTCTATAGGGGATAAGAGGGGAGAAGTCGGGAGCCTTTGCCGCAGAGCGTTCGGCGCGTGCTTCGATGGCTTCTTTCTTGAAAATGCCGATGGATATGCCGTGGATGAGACGGCAATACACAACGACTGTGCTGTTGGTTGTATCGGTGCTTTTAGGTGCTGTAGCCATGTTTTATACTCCTACCATCTGTGCAACAGCGGTTGGGCGACGCCAGATAGTTCCCCAACTTCCGGCAGACATTTTCTGTCGTTCATAGGTCGAATATTGCTCAACCCGATGTGCGACGAGTTTATCGACAAAGGCTGTTGTGACGGTATCCACGCCATCCAGTGTCGGGACAAACATTTGCACCAAGTTCGCGCTTTGCTGGCCGCCAGACATGGAGGTTCCCGCTTCGGGGAGGAACTCAATGGACATGGTTGGGAAGCCTTTTTTAAGCATATCTTCCAGCGTGATACCGAACTGGTTGGTGTAGCTTAAAACAGGGGAGAGTTCGCTCGGTAAAACCACCTTTACGGGTGTGCTTTGATCCATATTACCTTGGAGGCGCTTGTTAAGATCAAACCGCAGCGCAACAAAGTCATTATAGATCAGGTTTGGATCACCCGTTTCCGTCCATTTCCCGCTGGCTGTTCCAGCTTTAGGCGTGGGCTGAATGGCTCGCGGTAGGGCAGGGTCATTCAACGCACCGTAAAGTTCGAGGCCTGATAATCCCCACAGGTTAATGCTGTTGGACGTTTTGTTCAGAACAGAGATGGCGGCCATGCGCTGTTCGTTTACCCATGAAAAGCCAGCAGCGCCCATCATCTCACTTTCGAGATTGCCGTACTGCGCCCATGTCTGGAACAGGTAGTTCTGGCGGTTCGTCCAGTTGGCGTTCGCGCTTGCTCGTCCTGCATCGGAATAATCGCCATAGGATGCCGTATAGCCAGAATATTCCGACAAGGGGAACATACGGTTACGCTGCGTTCGATCACCCGCCTTGGCAGAGCCATAGACTTGTTCCGAGCGCGTTGGCGTAATCAGCGCACGGATAACTTGCGGGTCAACAGCCGTTGTAAAGACGGAAGGAATACCGGAGTTAGGCGCGGTGACAGACGGGAAGGTCGGAGCGCTATCGAACGCGCCTTTTTCATGACCGTAGTGCGATACGCCGCCGAGATGAATACCATAATCCATCGCAAGGCGTGGTGCGTCTTTTCGAAATGTGCTCATGTTTTTACCGTTATTTGTTCAGTTGAGGAGTGGCAGCGAATGAGATTGGAGCCAGAGGACCGGAGATGATCGAAACTTGTCCGGCTGGCGCACCTTTTGCGACAACCCATCCTGTGGCGACTGTTCCATCAGGGGGTGAACCCACGGGGGCTGTTTTAATGCTTCCATCCGTTGTTGAAGCGAAAACCCCTTGGCCTGTAATTGTGTCTGCACTTACGAGCGCGAAGAAGTCGCCGCCTGTTTTCAGCGTCACCATAAAACCGGGGTTCATGGTCATGGTGCTGCCCTGATTAAACCCTGCGATGATCGCTGAATTGTCCCGGATGACAAAGCCTGTTGGGGAGGCTGATGCATTGCTGGGGTCGGGTTTGTTTAAAACCGTAACGCCGTCGCTCTGCGCCCATGCGAAATTGCCGATCGTGACACCGCCTGCGCCCGCTCTATGACCAAGTGCCCCTGCGATTGCTGTGCGTGTCGGATTGGCACTGGCGACATCACCAGGAAAGCCAACGGGCCAGTTGTAATTGATTTGGGATTGAAAGCTCATCTGCTGGCCTCCTTATAGTTTTTTAGGGAGCATGGTGACGCCAAAGCGTGTGCTGAAGTCGTCTGCAGCATCCATCGCGTGGGTTGCAACGGGACGTTTGGGCATCCTTTGCTGCAAGACGAGATCGAGCATAACGGGCAGGGCGGAGGGGTGTGTATCTTGAGCCATGACACCCGCTTCTTTGAGCGCGTAACGGTAGATGTCCTCTGCGCTATCCATACCGATCACTTCACCAACGAGAGGGCGGACGGCGGTTCGGGCGACCATAGCCGCGCTATGACGTTGCCGCTCTGCTGTAATCGCAGCCTGAACGGCGCTATCGACGGCCATTTTCACGTTGATAGCCCTGTCTTGTGCGCCTTTCTTTTTGTCATCTTCTTCCTCGTCCTCCGCGCCATCGTCATCATCTTCCGCCTTCTTGGTTGGCTCTTCATCCTCGGCTTTCTTGTCGTCCTCATCTTCGGACTTTTTGTCTTTGTCCTCTTCGTCTTCCGCTTTTTTCTTGTTGTCTGGGTCTTCATCCAGCCCCATGACTTTCAGAATGTCGTCAGGGGTTGAGTCCATGCCGATCTTTCCGCTCTTGATGGCTTCTGCCAGAGCGGAGGCCGAGCGTGCGTTGTCGTTGCGGCTTTTTATTGCCATTTCAATTTCCTCATTATGTGGGAGTGTGAGTGCGCTATCGCCGATAATGGCCGTGGTGACGCGGGGTTTTTCAACGAGTGCGAGATGGTTGAACCGGATATCCACCATTTTCAGCGTGTAGGGCTGACCGTTGATCGACCCGCTTTCTGGCACGGCGCGGTAGGCATATCCGGCTGAAACAGATTTCTTCGTGCCGTCTTCGATGCGCTTGATGGCATCGCCATCCCACACCGAAAGCTGTCCAATCAGGTTTGGGGCTTCAAACGAGCAGTTATTAACGGAGCCAACCGTGATTTCGCGCGGGTGATCATCAGCGCTAACGGGCTGGTGGATTTCAATGAGCGGTTTGCCATTCATGGAACTGGCCGCTTTGGCGAGTTCGTCTGCATCCCGGTAGAGCCAGTAAAGCGTATTATCATCAAGTCCGAGCGCCTTACTGCCGGGTATTTCACGTCCGTAATAGGGCGAGACGACAGCGGCGCTTACGATGCAGCGATCAACGAATAGATGGCCGTCATCGTCGATGCGTCTCACCGATCGGTCGAGCGCGATTGTGATATTGTCTTGCATGGTTATTCATCAAATCCCGGTATGATCGTGCGCCAGTAACAGCGGCAGTTGATGGCCTCGCCGGGAAAGATGCGCTCGCCATCGATTAGTGCGCCCTCATCAAGTCGAAAGCGCAACTTGTCGTTTCCCGCTTTGACGTGAGAGGGGCGAGGGTATTTGCCAGCCGTTGAGTGGATCCAGATCGCTTCTTTCAATCCGAGATCCATCTGACGCTTGCGGTTTATGGTGGCCGTTGCCTTGTTGTTCTGATCACGCGCAATAAGAGCGGCGCGGCGGCGTGAAATGCCGTATCGTTTTTGCAACTCACTCGATAGCGTCCCTAAATCACGACCCGCCATTGCCGATTGCATGACAAGCGTGTTGACCTCAGCCATATATTGTTGGGGGATGGATTTAATAAGCTGCACGTTCTCATTGATGGAGAGTTGCGCGGCTTCACGCACGGATTGGGACGGGTTGAACTTCACGGTGAAGCCGGACTTTTTCAGCGCGTCTTTGAGGTTTGCTTGTGTGTGATGATCAGCACGTCTGACAAAGTCTTCGGCGATATCCTCAGCTCGTTTGTCGAACCGTTTGACCCATTGGCTGGTCAGGTGCTCCATGATCTTGCGGAGGATTTTACTGACGCTGATATCAAAAGCCATGTCCTGCGCTGGCACAACCTGGCTTTCAATCTTCCGATAGTTTGCCCGCAGCCAGTAAAGCGTGCTGTCGTGCATATCATCGATAAGACGCATCAGATCACGGTAGTAAGCCGCTTGAATGGCAGCACTTGGACGCACGGGTCTAAGTAATAACCCGCGCTTTTTGTTCTGCCGTATCTTCATGAGGCTTACTCTTGTTCTTCACCTCGACTGATGAGGCTGTCCAGTTGGCCGTCCTCTGGCCCTTCTGGGGGTTCAGGCGGTGGCCCGGTAAGATCAATGTTTCGGTAAATACTGTGCGCGTCTGTTGCTTGACGTTCACGGGCTTCTTCGGGTGAGGTAATGCCCGCCGCTACGAGGACAGCATCTTCATCCGCTTTGATTTTCTCAATATCGGCAGCCTGTTTTTCGTCCATCTGCCACAGATGAATGAACTCAAACTCGATATCGGGGTCAATCTCGCCCCAGAGGTTGAGTTGAGCCAGTTGAATGATCTTCTCAAGGTTGGGGCGGATATGCGCTTCTTGGAAGGCGGCAATCTCGTCGTAGAACACCCGTATTTCGCCGTCTGATGAGGCGTTTAGTCCTGTCGGCTGTATCCCGAACATTTTCACGAGAGGGATACCTGAGACAGACGCCATCGCTTCCTGCGCTTGAGCAAGGAGTTTATCGAGGTCAGTCAGCGGTGTAGCGACAACCTTCACATCCTCAACGTTTTTATCGGCAACGATGGTTCTTTGACCTTGTGAGAGGTCATTCATCATCGTAGCGCGACCGGCAAGGCTCCCAACGTTGATATCGTTGTAATCCCCTCTAGAATATTGCTCTGTCGTGATCTCAGTTTGCATGTTCCCGTACATATCGGTCAGCAACACAAGGTTCGACGAATTGCGAACAATAGAGGAGACGCTGTTTCTTATTCCTAGAAAGTTATGCACATACGGACGCAAAAGCTGCGTCAGCGACTGGCCTCCAAAGTTAAAGGACGGCATGAGGATTTGCGAAACAGGGAAGGGCACCATCTGCAACAGGCGAGATTGGTCAATCAAAACGCCTTGCAGCCACCAGTTCCGGGGTTTGTAATAGTCTGGGTGCAGGTTGTTGTCGGAGTTGTATTGGTTGGGAGCCATCCACACAGGCTCGAGGTTTTCCAGCCGTTCGACAGAGCCAGTTTTGACGCCGTACTGATTGATCTTAAGCGGCTCTGATTGTCCCTCTGTCGTGAGAGGGCGGCCTTTCATGCCAATCCAGATGTGACCAATGCCGAACTTGAGAGCGTGCTCGACTTGTGTGTGAAAGACCTGACGCACCCGCAGGCGCTTTAATTCTTCTTCCAGTTCTTTAATCCGCTGAGCGCCTCTTTTATTCTGCGCTGCGTCTTTTCCGCTTTTAACGGAATTAAAGCGTATCCATTCGCGGGTGGCTTCTTTGGCAATGACCTCACAGGGTTTGCGGTATTCGAAGCGTTGCGCCATTTCAGCGAGTTGCTGATAGCCTGCAAAGGTCAGACCGTCCTCGTAAAGGCTTTTGGCAATCTGGAAGTTATTGGCTCCCCAACCGCCTGTAAAGTCAGGTGAGGGGCCATATTCGGCGCTATCCATGGCAAGGTGAGGAGGAGCCTCGCCAATCACACCTTGGGGTGGTTCATACGGCTTGATGCTGTTCATCACCGTGACGTAATCAGAGCGCAGTTGATCGGCCGCCCCATACTGGAAAGGCCGCGGCTTCTCTTTGGCAGGAGATCGCACGTTATGCGCCCGAGGCAGGTTCACTCGTGGCTCGATACGTCCGCGTTGTGGGCGCGTCTGAGCGGTGCGGGTGAACCAGTTTTTCATCGTAGGACTCTGTTTGGACTATAACGGCTGAAATCAGGGCGGCGGCGTTTATTGCGGATAATCGGGTTGAGGGCATAGCGAAGCGCATCAATCCCGTGGTTCCACTTATCCTCGATCTTGGGCAGAATATCGCCAGATCGCTTATCCACGACATAGGAGTACATGCGGAACTCTTTGGCGAGGTTTACGCAGCGTGGATGAACGACAATCTTGGTAAAGGCTTTGAGACGCTCCACGCCGTCTTCAACACTTCCCGGCCATTTATCAACGGCAGAGATGCGAAAACGAAAACGGTTTGCCATATAGCTGATCGTTTCAGGTCGGGAGCTATCGGCAAGGATGGGCCAGTCTCTTGAACCTTGGATCCGGTCAAACAATTCTGGCAGTTCATCCATTTCCACGCCATGGCCGAACGCTTCATAGTCGATGTAGAGAATATCATCGCTGATGAAGCATCGAACCAGCGCTGTAGGGTCTTGTGAGAAGCCCCAGTCAGCCCCGAAATAGAACCGTGCATCGTAAGGCGTTTCAAACTCTTCCACCACCACACGGTTCTTGAAGATTACCGCCTCACTGATCGTGCGACATTCACCTTCCCAGATGTGGTCGTATTTCTCCGGGTCGGATTTAAGAAGGCGGAGGCGTTCATCATTTAGTTCTGCGGGGAACCACGGATTATCCTGCCAGTTGACCTTACGAACGAGCGCTTTTGCGTCGTCTTGCAAGGACAGCATCAGCTTGTGAACAGGATCGTCGTCATTCTCTGGGTTGTACGTAAACCATATTTCAGATCCCGCTTTACGAATGGTCGGGACAAGCAATTCCAGCGAGTGAGCGCTGGTCGTTTGCGCTTCCTCAACCCAGCAAATATCGATACCTTCGGTTGATTTAATCCCCTGGGCATTGCGGGCTAGCCCTTTGAAGAGAAACTCGGAGCCTACGCTGGAGCGAATAGACGTGTCTGTAATATCAAACCAACGCGAAAGGCCGAGTTCGTCGATCTGGTCAGCCAGTAGCTTTTTAGAACTGTCTGCAATGCTGTTTTGAAACTCACGGCAGCACAGAACGCGAATGGGCTTGGACACAGCGAGTGCCACTAAAACACGCGCCACCGTCCATGATTTACTCGACCCGCGCCCGCCGTACCAAATGCGGTATCGGTAGTATTGTTCAAAATCACCAAAGACGGGGGGGATATCAATCAGTATTTGATTGGTCATTCGGTTGACTCATTCTCAAAATCAAGGTTGGCGAGGCGAGGGCGGCACCATTCGCTCCCGTGTGTTCGGTCGTGATTTTGTCGCCGTATTGTTTGGGAGCGCGTCGCGCCATAATCCATTTGAGCGTGTCGCACCGAACACGGGCAATGGCTGGATCAGGGTTGTTCATTTCCTGCAAGAGCCTGTCCTCAAACGCGTCAGCCGCACATGCGCGTGCGTGCGCGTACTGCGCTATCGTGTAACTGTCTTTTTGGGAATAACGTCGTATCGTTTCCCATACTGGCATTCCGTCGCGCTCCGAGATTGACCGAAGCGTCTCGCCTTCTGAGATCAATTTTAGAATTTCTACCCAAAGACTTTCCGTTATTGTAACGGGGGATGCCCGTTTTTTAACTGCTTTAGCCATTAGAACACCTGACTGCGAATTTTCGTAAGTTTTTTGCCGGGATACTGCGATTTGAGGAGATTAATCGCGGCTCGGCGTGTCTTGTTGGGACAAAAGCCAGCCGTGTCACACCATGAGACGCGCGAGTGAAACCAAGCGCCGTTTTCTGCGGTAAGGAACTGAATGGCTTGGTCACGTTCTGTTCGTGTGAGCTTAGAGGAGTCACATGCGCCATCTGGCCGCACACAATCCTCAAACGCACGCAGAATAACCGCGCGTGCGAGATCACGTTCGGGGAAAAAGAGGTTCATATTGTGGGGAGTTCTTGACGTGCGCGAGGCGCAGTAATCCAAATTTAAGAATTACATATCAAGAATTGCCGACAGGTACAAGCTTTTTTTGTTTTACCCGTTCTTGGGCTTGCTCACGATAAAAGGCGGTCAGCATTTGGAGCGCCATTGCACATTGAGCGGAGGTCTTTGCGCGGGCTTGAGTGGACGCAACATCTGGGAAAAGCTTCTCTCCCATTGCGGAGAAGGAGAGGCCATTTACGAGCATCATCTCTAATCGGAGATGCACGCATAAACCAAAGCGCTCACGGCATAGAGAAATCCGTTCCGCCGCTTTGCCGCGACTGATCGCAAACGTATGCACATCGCCACGAATATAGTCGCTGTCCTTGCTCTCATGAAGCGCGTCTGCATAGCCACTGGTGAAAAGGATATAGTCACTATACCAACGCTCAGCAGATGTGACGTCCTCGCTTGTAATATCGCCTGATTGTTCGAGTGCTTTAAGCGTATTGACCTTTACGCGCTTTTTGCCGCAAGTTTCGTAGTCCGGCTTAGCTGTGCGTTCAGGGGTAGGGGAAACATCCTCGGCAAAAGCAGGGATGAAGCGCCGTTTTTTTGTCTCCATCGGCGTAGACATTTTACGGAGTGTGGCGCCGTCAACAGGGCGGTATTTCTTGGCTTTTGGCATAGTTCGAGTTTAGACGAACTTTTTGGAGGGTACAAGGGGATGGATTTGTATATTGGAGTATGAATATAATAAATAAGTTTTTTTAATTGAGGCGTATTTTATGAAATATAAAGTTAAATCGGGAGATACATTAAGTAAAATTGCAAAACATTTTCATGTTAGTTGGCGTATAATTGCAAAAAAGAATAACATTTTAACCTCAAATCTTATTCATATCGATGATTTTCTCGATATCCCATTATTACATACTCATACTCATACTCATACTCATACTCATACTCATACTCATACTCATACTCATACTCATACTCATACTCATTTGAAAAATGTACAATTGAATAATTCAGTTCAAGATACAGTAAGTGGGCCTATTAAATTAGGGGATCTCTCAATGCGTTATGAAACGGGTTATAGTCCTGGGCAAGAGCATTTGGCTGCAGGACGTGTTTCTACAGGCATAGGTGATGCAGGTGGAGTATCTTATGGAGCGTATCAACTTAATAGTAAAGCCGGAGATAAAGTGAGAGATTTTCTCTCTAATGAGGGGGCATTATGGCAAGCTCAGTTTAATGGATTGGATGAGACTATTTCTGGTGGGGATTTTGAAAAAAAATGGAAACAGATTGCTGATATTTCACCAGTAGCTTTTTTTCGAGCGCAACATGAATATATTAAAAGAACAAATTATGGTATGACTGTAAGTCGTGTTGAAAAAAATACGGGCATTAATTTAGATACTTTTTCTATAGCAGTAAGAAATGTCGTTTGGTCAGTGTCAGTACAGCATGGTGGGGCTCATAAAATATTAGAAAGGGCACTTCATGATTTAAATAAACAAGATTTTTTACTTAAGGGAAACTTATTAAATAATTCACCTGATATGAGTGGGTCGTTTTGGCAGTTTAATCCAGACCGAGACTTTAAAGAATATATTTTTCAAAATGAGATGAAAAGTTTAGATCGTGATTTGATTAAAGCTATATACAAGGAAAGGAAAAAATATCTGCATACTGATACAAAAATGTCACCGAATAGTATAATGGATAACGAGCACCGATATAACAAAGAACTTCCTGATGCGTTAGCAGAGTTGGATCGATCATGAAAACACTATCGTTTATAACCACTTTAGCTTTATCAACTAGCATTTGTTTTGCGTCAGACTTTGAACAGTGTCGCAAACAAGCGGACTCTGTTGATCCTCAAATAATCGATTGCCAAGATCAAGAAATGGCAAGAGAAGACGCAGCAATTAATAAATTATATCAGCAAATATTAGAAAAACTAAAAAGCCAACCAAAAGCTGTTTCTACAATGAAAGACGCTGAACGTGCATGGATAAAGTATCGTGAAGCTAATTGTGGGCTTATCTCTGTGGTCTTTGGTGATGCTTCGGCAGATCATATCAATAAAAATGATTGTTTTATAGATATGACATCTACTCGCATTAAAGAACTTGAGAAATGGAACACTTCAAGGACTGTTAACGAGGAATAATCTACTCTAAACCTCACAAGAACCCCACCTCCGGCTTTCCAGCATGCCCGTGTTCGAACACGAACCACGCATTCTGGTTAGTCATCTGTTTCGAGGGTAAGTGGGTATCATCACTTTTCTTTGCGCTGCATTGTCCCCGCCATGAACAATGCCACACACCATCCGAATAATGTCCAACCTAAAAGGAGATTAATAAAAGCAACCATTCCAATATTCTCATTGCCGCGCTTCACGGCAAATATGGTCGGTAGCATGTATATATATAAAAAAATAATACCAAATATTATTAATATTAGTAAAAAAATTATATGAAATGGACTTAAATCGGCTTTTTTTGTTGATGTGTCTGTTTTATATCCGCTTATATTTGATGAATTTAATTCGTTATTTATTTGTCGATCTTCATTATTACCATTACCATTTAATATACCTGCATCGTCATCCGAAATAAACCCGTTAACGAGCGGGCGGTTATTGACGCGCTGCCATGTTTCTATGGCCTGACGAACGGATGAGCCGTAAACACCGTCTATTTTTGTATTTGACGGCAAGAAACCTAATTCTGCCAACCTCTTCTGCAACGCGATATGCTCATCAATCGGTCTATTCGCCTCTTCTAGAGCAGGGCCGCTTAAACGTTGTTTATATTTTTCAGTCAGCTTTTCTGTTTCGTTTTGAAAGCAGGTGGGGTCAACGTCTTGCCGTCCGTTTGTATCTGGAGCCCCCTGCAAACATTGAGCATTGCTTTTCTGGTCTTCGATAACTTCTTTTTTCAATGATTGCCAACCAGCGCGTCCTACTTGTTGACGTAGTGCATAATATGTTTGATCGAAGATAAGCTCCTGCTTGGCGGAATCGCTATCGTCGCACAGTAGATGGGCGATACTATTACTTGGAGAAACTCTAGAACATTCAAAGTCAGGATGATAAGTCTGCGCTGTTGCGTGAAAAGCTATAAACAACGGAAATAAAGCAATCAGACTAACTTTGTTCATTCTTAATATCCCTTCGGGGGTTATTAAGGCAGGAAAATGGCAAAGGTCAATCTTTACTTGCTTCCAGTCCTTTTTGAATTAGACGGCGAACTGCTTCGGCGCGGGGAATATTATGTTTTTCTGCCCATTTATCAAGTTGACCTAGCAAAGGCTGCTGAACCCTTGAGCGAACTTCTTCGCTTTCAACTTTTGGGCGACCCATTTTTTTACGCGTATTAAGTATTGACATACATACTATATACGCGCATATAGTTCGAGCGGCAACAGGAAATCCTACCTTCCTGCTCCGCTCTAACTATCAGCAAGGGAGAATACCCCATGCCAACAGCTAATATGCTTGTTAGCACACTTCCAAATAATCTCGCTATGTCCAGTTTAGAAATTGCGGCACTTACTGGCAAAAAACATCTGCATGTCATTCGCGACATTAAAAAAATGATCTCAGATTTATATGATAGAGACGCTACAAATTTGGACAATAGAATAGATCCCCCAAGTTTGGGGAATCTACATAAAATAGATGATCCAAATATGGATCATCCCAAAATTCAAGGAATTACCGTCACAAAAGACAAGCGAGGCTATATCTCCCGCATTGATCTCGACTATAGCCACACCATCACATTAGTAACTGGGTACGATACAAAAGCGCGGAAGAAAGTCGTCGATCGTTGGATGGCGCTTGAAGCGAAAGAGCAATCCACGCCTACTATCAAACCATCCCCTCGCAAGCGCAAACCAGCCTTTGATGTTGCCTTCAAACGTTTACTCAACGTTGCGGAACTACTGCCAACGCTTGACGCCAATCAAAAGCGCCTGAAAGCAGCGCGTGGAACGTATGAACTGACTGGCGTTAATCCGCTTGAGCTTCTTGGTGAAACATCGCTCCCTGCACCTACGAATGAGAACTACCTCACTCCAACGGAGATTGGCACGCATATCGGCTTATCAGGCCAGCGCATTAATCAAGTTCTCATTGAGCAAGGCTACCAGATACGAGTTAAAGGATCATCGACGGGCAGTTCTTACGAGCCGACCGAGAAAGGCAAGGACGTCAGTCGGTTCTTTGACACCACGCGCACGAATGGGAAAGGCTCCCAGCAGCAGCTTAAATGGTCGAACCAGATGGTATCTGTTCTGCGCCCTTTCGCACCTCGCAAGGAGAAAGTGTCATGAGCGCTTTGGCATTAGCGGGAACAGCTGGCTCGCGCAATCACCTCAAACGCATTGACCACATGGGGCTTTATCCTGAGGTGCGTCGTGGGGATTATGTGATCTGGCAGGACGTTGCGGGCTTTGTTGAAGAAGGGCTTTATGTCACTCACGTTGGGGACATAGAGCAAGTCTATCTCGTGCAGAACTGCGCCGGACGACTGCGCTTGCTTTGGCCGGAGCGCGACATTGACCCTGAGACGAGACGCCTCAAGCCTGATGCCAAACCGCAGGAATGTTCTCCGTCTGAATTTGCGTCCTGCTGCCGAGGATTTGTCGTCGCCTCCGTAAAGATGCACCATGAAGCGGCCTTTCTTGGGCGAGAGACACTGAAAACGCCCGTCTTTCGATCGCCTCGAAAAACACTTCACCACGCTTAAACATGAGCCGTCCTTCGGGGCGGCTTTTTTTGATATAGACGAATCAAAAATATAAAACTATTTGTAAAAAAACTATAGGGGGATGTTGTTGTGACTGAAACAAAAATTCAAGCTGCTGAAAGCAAATCTCAAGAAAATAGTAGCTTTTATGATATTGTTTTTAGTATTTTTACTAATTTAACAATTATTTCCCTTTTCTTTAAGGCTGCCGACACATCATTTAAGATGTCGGATAAAGAATTTTCCCACTACTTCCCGGGGGTAAAACTAGAATGCCTCCCTCTAATTCATTATAGTTTGACAATTTTTCTGATAATTATAGTTTTATTTTTGAATGTCACATTATTTTTAAAATTAATAATGATTTTAGTAAAAGCCTATAAACATAAAGTAACCAACAAGATTAGATTTTTTGGTTTTTTTATTTCGATAATATTAACTGATTTTATTATTATCGCAATGCTTTTCTCAATGGCATATATGGGGATGATATAATAGGAAAAATCTAACCATACCTCCACGCCGGCTGGCTCGACATACCAGTCCTCGGCGTTCCTCTCGTAGCCTGACGCTCTCATGTTCAAACCCTTCAACTAATTCGACTAAAATCGAACATACGCTCTAATGCCATTTTAAATCCGCCTGACGTTTCTACGCTACGATCTATGCAGACAAACTTTTCATCGCGTTCTACGCTAAAATTTACCGCCTTAGCGTTGATGTCTGAAACGATGTCGCGTCCCCATTCTCCGATATCGGCTCCGTGACGCATCTGGGAGCGAGCACAGGCCGCGTTCCAGTTCTTGGGAGGGACGAGATCCATTTGCGCGGCATCGACACATTCGGGCCAAACGTCATTTTCTGGCAGATTATCAACGATTTCCATGACTTTCACCCTACCATATCCGGCACTTCGGTACCAGCGGAAAAGTTGGTTTTTCTTGGATTTTCTGCGATTTTTTCTTCTCGAACGCTCCCTCTGAGTGCCGCACTTTTCCGATCTTGCTCAGCGTCAACGGCTTGGAGTTCTTCGCGCAGCTTGGCGAGCACAGCCTTGCGTCGTGCGATTTCTGCCGCATCGAGTTTCGTTGGCTCGGGTTCGGGGGGTGTTTCAGCAATGGCAAGGAGGTTTTTCAGAATAGCCACTTCATCGCGCAGCTTTTGCCCGAACGTGTCGAGGTGATTGAAAAGTTCAGCCGGGGACGGCCAGAACGAACCAACAGCTACGCCATTGCGTCGTGGCTGCCGAACCCAAGCAAGGCGGCTCTCAGGTGTCCATGCGGCATCTGGAATGTCGGAGCAGACCTCGCAAAAGATTTGGAGAATTGCTCCATTGGGCTCTGGTGGGTTCGTAACCATGGGCGCAAGTCTTGCCAGCCATGATTTGATTTTTTCCGGGTCTGCTGGGGCTAAGGCTCGTTCCGAGATTGCCAACTGCTGGCGAAGGGCTCTGACGCGGTCTGGTGTGATATCCCGTTTCCAGACGGCGAAGTGATCGCGTTTGAGCGCGATGAGATCAGCAACATCTCCCGAAGGGGCCGAATAGGCGGGGCGGCTTACGGCATTGCTGCGGCGTGTAATCGCTTGGCTCATGGTCAGCATCCCTCCACCATCACACCGCGTTGCCAAGCGGCGGCGTTTTGCTCACGGGTTGTTTGTCGGCTTGAGGTGCGGCTCGGGTAAATGCTTCTGTCGCGCCGAACCCAGTTGCGCCACGTTGCGTCCCAATCGAGTTTCGTGCCCTTAGCTCCTTAGACCCCGTGCCAGTAGTCGCGGAATGTCTCAGCCGTTTGCTCTGGGTCAACCTGATTATCAACCGCGAATTGGATTAATTCCTCAGACGGCCACCAATCGTCAGGCAATCGACAGCCGCGTTTTGACTTCGGCTTGGTAGCTTCAGCGGGCGCGGGAAGATTTTCGTTTCGAAAATCGCCCTCTCTCTCAATATCTGAACGCAGTGAAGATATATCTGCTTCTGCTTCTGCTTCTGCTTCTGCTTCTGCTTTTATCCGCGTGGAGCTTAACCCCTTTGTGCAATCTAGGTTAACCGGGGGGTTAACCCCTTCTTGCGTGTTGGGGTTAAGGGGTGGGTTAACCCCACTTTCTTCGGATAGGTTAACCCCTTGCTTTTTGCTAGGTTTTCTCTTGCGTTTTAGAGCAGGGTTCCCACCTTTTTTTCCGTTGTTATAAGCTTCTTCACTAGCAGTTTTTTCACGTACCATGCGTCGTGAAAAAATCACTCCATCATCCGTTTTTGAAAAAACTCCCGCTTCTTCTAACTCACTAATTGCGCTTGAAACTTCGTCAGAAGTCGCGCCAAAAATAACAGCCATTTGTCGAATTGTTGGTTGCTTTCCATTTACAAGCAGGTGTCCTTGTGGATTAGCGTCATGCATCAAACACAGCATATCCATCCACAATCCGCGCGCCGCAATCGAGCACATGCGCAAGGCTGGATCGCGTTGCCAGTCTTGCCACCAGAACTTGCCCCATTGTCTTGCGCTCATGCCATCACCTCCGCACGCAGAGGCACACCACACGACTTCAGGTGGTTATGCACGTCTTCAACCGAGCGACAGATGGCCACGGGATGGCCTGTCCGCTCTAGGATTGGAAATAATATCCTCTGGCTGGAATGGATCTTCCCATCGGATGTTTTCAATTCGATGAAATGCATCCGGCCATTCCACAGAACCATCATGTCAGGCGTTCCAGCAAGGCACCCACGCGCCTTGCGACGCGCTCCTTCCTGTCTGCCATTATTCCGGTTCTCAATGCTCATCGCGAGCGCATCCGTGGGGAGGCTGTAATTGAGAAACCTCCACACTGAGGCATGCAGACGATCTTCTGTTCTGTTCATACTCACACCCCCAAGGCGCGGCGGTAAATGTCGAAAAGGGTTTCTTCCTCCTCAACTTGTGCCGGGTCTTTTTTGCGAAGTGAGATGATCTGCTTGATGATTTTCACATCAAATCCAGCCGATTTCGCCTCGGAGAAGATGTCTTTAATGTCCCCGGATAGGGCTTTCTTTTCTTCTTCCAAACGTTCCACGCGCTCAATAATCGAGCGCAGACGATCCGCTGCAATTCCACCCTCTGCTACGCCTGAATTGTGGCCCGTCATGTCGATTGAATGGCTCATGTCAGTTCTCCTGATTCTGTAATTGATGCGATGAAAGTTTCGATGAAGATTGCTGCGACTTGCGGGACGATGGCATTGCCATAACCGCGCAATCGTCCCACTCTGGCGGGTATCCCATCAGCCAACGGCTGTGTGCTGGGTTCAACCGCCCTGAACTTGCCATCGCGGCATCCAATCCAGTCAGGATTTGTCCAGAATGTGTTATCCTGACTTCTCCTGGATGATTGCTCCACCCTTCCAAAGAGGTCATTCTCGCAACCATCGCTACCCCAATTTCTCTCCCCAATTCCATTCGCCTTTCTATTGCTTTGGGGGTTGCATCCAGTTTGTCTCCATCTCGCGCTAGAGGGGTCGGCCACGCCGCTAATTGAGTCGCCATATTTAAAGTTTTGTTTTGTGCAAATGTGTTGTATTTTTCGCCGCGATTGGCATCTGTCATCGTTGGTGTCGGCCAGCCTGACAGCACCGAAAAACAAACGTTTTCTAAGGTGCGGCGCGCCGACGCTACAAGCTGGCAAAACTGCCGCCCCGCAGGCGTATCCGAAACTTTCCAGCGCATTGAATAAATCGTCGATCCATCCGTGCTTAATCGCTGCTTCAACCTGCTCTCCAAAGATGATTGGAGGGCAATGCTCTTTGATGAGATCGAGCCATATTGGCGCAAGGTGCCGCTCGTCGCTCTGTCCTTTTTGTCGTCCGGCAACAGAGAATGGTTGGCATGGCGGCGATCCAGTCCAGCAGGCAAGCTCGCTATATCCTGCGAGTTTAAGCGCGCAAGGCCATCCTCCAATTCCTGCGAAAAAATGGCACTGTTCGTATCCGCGCAAATCGTCGGGCCGAACATCTCGAATTGACCGGGTATCGATGTGCCCGGTGGGCAGATGATGTCGTTTGCCAAGTTCTGAGAGCCATGCGGCTGTTGGTTTGTCCCATTCGTTGTAGTAAACACGCATCAACCCTCCAAAAATTCATAATGAGTGGTCACAACACGGCGCAGGCCAGCGGCTCTGAGGACAGCCTCACTAAACTTGCGGCCATTACGTGCATGAAGTTGGTGATTGAGTGTTTTCTTGCTGAGGTCGTTCTGGACACAAAAGGCTGTTTGGCCTCCAGCTTTTTCTACAGCTTTGGAGACGATGGCATACACATCAATCTCAGAGAGAGAATTGCGTATCATTTCAGCAACTCCTCTCGTGCAGCCTTGAGGGCGCGTTCCATCTTGTCTTGCCATTTTTCCCAGTGAAACCAAGAAATATGCAGGTAAAGAAGCTGGCAAGATGGAGGAGGGCCAGCTTCACATTTCACCCAATAAAAAGGGCGTTTAATTCTGATTTTAAACCAGGGCATTGCTTGTTCCTCGTGCGCTCTGGCGTTCGTGAACCAGACGCAAAACTTCTTCTCGAAGCGTTTCAGATGAGGCCATCAGTTCAATTAGTGCCTCCGCATCCGGTGCGTTGAGACCTGACAGCCAGTTTCGGGCGGCGCGAGGGCTTTTCATGGCCGCGCGCGCTAACATTTCGGGTCCGCTGCGAAGGTGCGTAAATTCGCGTTTAATCGCAGCTAGAAGGCGCTCACGAACAAGCTGCGAGGATGATGCAGCACTCATTCGCGGAAACTTTCGGTCATTTTTTGGCAACATTCGGTCAATAATTGCCCGATTATTTCCCATCGTTTTCCTCCATACTCAGTCGTGTCACAGAACAGAGTCGAAGGAAGGGTGATGGGAAAAGAAGGAGCGCGACCACCAAAGCTCCCCAAACGAGGGCCGGAGTTAGATGAACCCGTGTTGGCGCGCGGGCTCATCTTACAGGCACGGCTCTGGGCAACATTGCATCCTACAATGTGCCAAGAGGTGCGCGACCATATCGCGTTGCGCGTCATCGAGGAGTTGGGGGCTGCCATGGATTAAGCTCTATATCTCGCGGGCTGCGGCATCGGCTCCGAGCAGATCACACCCCATGTCAGGGGATGTCCTGGAGGGAGTGGTTCCGCCCCACATAAAGAGCGCTGTGAGATCGGTTTGGATGGGGCAGGTTTACGCATCCATTCCGACCGATCCGGGCCTCTACGCTTTGATGAGATGTAACACTGGATAGTTTTTTCATGGATGCCAACAGACCGAGAAATCTCAGCCGTAGGCGCTCCGTTCACGTACATTTCTTGGATACGAGGGCTTAGTTTGCTCCAATTAATGTTTTTCATCTTTTGCCTTTTGACAGGCTCAAAGAAATACCCTTTCTCCCTTAATTTTTTCATTCGATCGGCAAGAGTATTTACGGTTGTCTTTAATTCGATCGCGATGTTTTCAAGTGATAGGCCCTTCTTTCGGAGGGCGTTCACAGCATCAACCCACGCTTGTGTTTCGGAGTATGTCTTTTTCATAACGGCGCTCCTAGAACGGGATTTCATCATCGAGAGGGTCAGCATTACGGCTAGGGGCGGCGTTATTCGCTCCGTAGCGACTGTCCTGATAAGACGTGTTCTGTTGCTGCCTTTGAGGGCTATCCAGCATTACGAGAACGCCGTTGAAACTCTCCAGCGTCACCTCCGTCGTGTAGCGTTCTTGCCCCGACTGATCCGTCCATTTGCGTGTGCGAAGAGCGCCCTCGATGTAAACGTTGCTGCCTTTGCGAAGGAACCGATCCGCCACGTCTGCGAGGCCTTCATTGAAGATCACCACGCGATGCCATTCGGTTTTTTCCCGCTTCTCTCCTGTTTGCTTGTCTTTCCAATTCTCACTCGTGGCGATCGTCAGATTAACAATCTGCTTCCCAGACTGCGTGTTCCGCGTCTCTGGATCACGCCCCAGTCGACCAATGAGCATCACTTTATTGACCGAACCCGCCATTATTCGCCTCCCCAACGTCGAGAGGACACAACAATCGGAGCCAGAACGAGCATTTCAAACAGCAAAATGAGCGCACTAAATGCGAGGAAAGCTTCGAAGGTAGACGATTTAAGCATTGTGATTTCCCCCTTCTTGAGAAGCGGGATTACCCTTCGTGCGAGGGTCGGCTGCAACCGAGTCCTCGCGAGTATGATCAACTGAACAAGAGGATGAAACCGATGACTGATGATTCTCCAACCATGAAAGTAAAACTTCTTTCTTTACGTCGGCAGGGTGAAGATCTTCCCCAAGGCCAAGCAGAAGCGATTTTATCTCTTCACGGACAGTTTGAAGGCGTTGAGTGGTCAGCGCAGCATGTAGTCCGCTTTCCTGAAGCAATACTTCAAGAGCAGCTTCCACACGGGATGAGTAGTCTGACCCGAAGAATTGCTCGACTACAGTTCTTAACGTATCACCGGATGTTCGAATTAAATGTAGGGATTGAGTATTCTTGATAACCCAGCCGTTCGCTAAGGCTACGCAATCAAAGCGTTCTATTAGTTCTTCAGGGCTGGAGATAAACTCAGGAGATGGGGTGTTACGCATGAGCCGCCTCCTTCCGACTGGTAGGGCGGGGGCGGAGAGTATGTGCAATCAGGCTCTCTGACGAAATCTGACGGATGAAATCAAAAACCCTATCACGAGTAGAGCTTCTTAACTCTCTCCCGTTTCTCAAATCAGATACGAGCCTTGGATCGCCAATGGATTTCATTCCGAATGCTGTGGGCGTGATGTTCTCGCGGGCTAAAATAGCCTCCACGATAGGCAACACTGGATCGTGTTTGTGCTCCATAAATAGGAATGTAATAGGAAATATCTTAATTTGCAATAGGATATTTCATATTGGATATTTCCTATTATCTCGGATAAATAGAAAATATGAATTTACTTGATAAGCCGCGTGAAATCCTTTTGAGGCTCATAAAAGAGCATAACACCGATCTAAAAACTGTTTCGGAGCAGGTCGGTAAAAATGCGGCATATCTTCAACAATATATTACGCGTGGTTCACCAAAGACCCTTCATGAGGATACGCGTGATAGGCTTTCTGAAATATTTAACGTCCATCCAGATATATTTAGGTACGGCGAGGAAGGGGAGAGCCTTCCTATTCCATCAAAGCCTTCCAACGTTGGTTCTCTAAACCTACAGATACCGGAACTCGATATTTCTCCCCAAGCAGGCAGCGGCGCTATTATCTCAGATATCGTTGAACACCAGCAGCCAGTTGATCATTGGAGTTTCCCTAAGTCGCTTGTTGGGGCTTTCGTAACTGACCCGTCGAAACTGGCGATTATCCGCGTGGCCGGGGATAGTATGGAGCCAGATTACGTTGCTGGTGACCGAATACTCGTTGATACAGGGCACGTTATTCCATCTCCAGCAGGAGTGTACGTTTTGTGGGATGGGTTAGGCGTTGTCTTAAAGCGCGTTGAAATTGTGATGGGTTCTGATCCTAAAAGAATTAGGATTATGAGCATTAACCCAGCTTACCCTGCTTATGAACTTCTTCTTGATGAAGTGAAAATTAACGGGCGCGTAGTCGGGAAGTGGAATTGGAAGTGAGAATAAACAAATGAGCGATGATAAAGTAAGAATAGGTGGACCTGTTTACGAGCGTAACGCTTATAAAAAAATAGAAATTTTTAATAAGTGGATGGAAATTAAGGGTATTAAGAATGAGTGTCCAGAATGTCGAGGAAAACAATTTAGCCTTATGGGGAAAGATGATGCAAGTACGGTGCTAACTGTAGATAATAAAGTTGAATTTTATGCGACCTATAGCCTAGCGTGTGCTAACTGTGGTTATATAAAAAGTTTTGTGGCTAGCATGATAGAAGAAGGGATTAAGCAGGAAGAGAGCGGCGAACATGAGTGATGAGGTAAAAAATCCATCAAATGTTATACATTTAAATGATTCATTAATTACTACATCTAGGTATAAGGAAAAAGAAACAATTTCAGGTGATGGAGGAGGCGGTGGAATGAGTGACTTACCACGGCGAGTTGGAGTCTTGGAGACTAAGATGGATAAAGTTCAGGAGACACTTTCATCCATCCAGGTGATACTCGCAAAAATAGAGATTAAATTAGAAAATAATGTAGCGACTAAAGATGATTTAATGTCTGTAAGACACGACCTGTCAAAAGATATTTTAGGCACGAAGGCAGATATTTCGTATTTAAAAGGGCGTGTTGAAAGGCTTCCAACTACTGGCACAGTTGTAGGGATAGTCACTATTGTTAGCGCAATATTGGGAGGGCTAATTAAGCTTTTCCATTAAAAATTAGACATGCACGGTGATAAGATAGGAAAAATACAATCAATTATAATTTTCTTATTGACTAGATAGGAATTATCCTATTATATCCTCTCATACCGCACAATGCGGCATGGGAGAAACAAGTGAACGAACTTACAATCCTTAATATAAAAGTCCGTCAAGACGCAGAAGGGCGTTATTGCCTGAATGATTGTCACCGGGCTTCTGGTGTCGAAAATTCCAAACGTCCTAGTTTATGGCTTGAGAATAAGCAGACACAAGAATTAATCGAAGAAATGGCAGGAAAATCCCAAAGCAGGAATTCCTGCTTTGACGGGAAACAGCCAGTTTCTAGGATTAGGGGCGGAAATAACTCGGGTGTGTGGGCATGCAAAGAATTGGTGTACGCCTACGCAATGTGGATCAGCCCAGCTTTCCATTTGCAAGTCATTCGGGCTTTTGATGCGCTTGTGGCCGGAAAGATCACACCACCACAATATGCCATCCCCAAGACCTACGCCGCTGCTCTTCTTGAAGCCGCTCGTCTTGCTGAGGAGAACGAGCAGCACAAAGTGGAAATCGCACTCCAAAAGGCGATGATTGACGAAGCTGCCCCGAAGGTGGTGGCACTCGGCATACTAGCGGCAGCGGAGAGCGACAAAGGCGTGCGCGATGCTGGGCGTGAATTAGAAGTCGGCCAACAATGGGTTTCTGCTTTTGTGCTGGAGCATAAATGGGCGTGCAAAGAAGGACGGAAGTTAAAAGCGGCTCATTATGGGCGGGTGAATGGCTATGTCAGAATGTGTCCTTCTACCTACACGGACAAAGTGACGGGAGAGACGCGGGTAAGAGACGACTTCAAAATCACGCGCAAGGGGATTGATCGTATCGCGCATCACATCGCCAAGCGGAAACTCATGAATGAGCGTCGCAATGAAGAGCGCAGCCTTATGGAGGCGAACTAATGGGCCTTCCCGACAACTTCTCAGACGTTGCCTTTGAGAGTGTCTGGGGGAACGAGCAGACCGATATCATCAATGACATCGAGAGGCTTGAGAAGGAACTTCTGGATCTGAAATGTAAGCTAGAGGATGAAGAGTTAGACGAAGAACCAGACGAAGCTGAAATCGAGAGATTGGAAGCTTTGATTTACAACTGCCAAGAAGAAATCGACGAACTGAAATATTCCCTTGGGTAAGTCCAAGTAAATAGAGGAAATTTTTGAAATGAGTGAAGCAGTCAACGCCCGAAGTGTGTCCAGTGTGTTCGCACAAGACAAAGAATGGCAGCGCATCAAGAATAGGGTTGAGGCGAACAAGAACGGCCTGATCTTTAGCAAGAATATAGGTAATGTTTTTGGCATCAAAACATACTCCCATAATTTGTATGAGGCACAGAACGAACTCCGCGCTCATGAAGCGAAGATTGCCCCAGTCGTAGAAGCACCACAAAGCGGGTTTTTCCATCGCGTTATGGATCGTGTCACGTCCTTTATCGGGTTTGGAGAAGTGGCATGAGCGAGGTCTTAACAAAGGATCTCCGTGATCTGGTGAACATGGAATATGGCAGGATTATTAAACCGGCCATGCAAGTGTTTAACGCAGAGATAACGGCCATTCGATCTGCGAATGATCCAATTTCTGCGGCGGTTAACCTCATCGATGCGTCGGAACGCATTGCAAAACTGATGAAGCACCTCAGCGAAGAATTAAGAACTGCCGTGGCTCAAGAAATGAAAGAGACAGGTCAATTTGAAGTGGAGGGCAAGGGTATTGTTGCATCACTACGCGCTGGGTCAACATCGTCTCAGGTTACGGACGAGAAAGCCTTAAGAGATGCTTACCCCGATCTATTTATTCCACAACCCGACAAGCTGGATAAAGCGCGTTTAACAAAAGCACTGAAAACGATTGGAGCAATACCAGGAGCAGAACTGACAACCTCAAAGGAATTTTCTCTTACTATTCGTAGGGCTTAAAACCATGAGTGCTTTAGCAAAAACCCACCAATCAACAATTCAAATAACAAGCTTTAATGAATTAATGCGTTTTGCTGATGTAGCGGCAAATAGCGGTATGGTTCCGAACAGTTATGCAGGAAAACCGAATGCTGTTTTAATTGCTGTTCAAATGGGGTCTGAATTAGGCTTGGCTCCAATGCAGTCTGTGCAAAATATCGCCGTTATTAATGGCCGTCCGAGTGTGTGGGGCGATGCAATGATTGCGCTGGTTAAAGGATCTTCCGTTTGTGATGATGTTATCGAAACATTTGAGGGAGAAGGCGATCAGTTAACAGCAATATGCGTGGCAAAGCGCAAAGGGAAAGCGCCAGTTGAAGCCCGGTTTAGCATGAAGGATGCGGAAATAGCTGGCCTTAAAAACAAACCGGGGCCATGGAAACAATATCCTAAGCGTATGCTGCAAATGAGAGCGAGAGGCTTTGCGCTAAGGGATGCTTTCCCGGATGTTCTGAAAGGGCTTATTAGTGCTGAGGAGGCTATGGATCTTCCTCAAGATGAAGGCAGAAGCACGGTTATAAATTACTCGGAACCTGCAAGAACCCCTAATAATCTAAAGATCAGTCAAAATAAAGAACAAGACCCTATCCAGTGGTTTAAGGAGAAACTTGCGACCAAGAACACATCCGATGAAGTTCTTAGTTTTGAAGCAGATTGGAAGAAAATAATCCAGAAGCGGGATGAAAAAGGCAATCCGTTCTCTGATGATATCCTAGACGCAGCAAGCGATATGATTGCCGACCGCTATATGGAGTTGAAAAGCAAGGAATCTCAGGAAGTCGAAACCTACGCCCAAGAAGAAATTGAGGAACTCCCAGCATGAGACTTGACGAGCAATTCCGAGATGAGGACGCGCTGTTCTTCCTGCTGCAACAGGTCGCCCGTGACTATGCGGGCAAGCCTTGGGCGAGGGGATTAGAGGCAGATGCAATGGCGCTCCAACGTGAAAGTGGGCGCTTGGTGATGAATAGCTGGGAGTGTGTGCGATGAATGATAGATTAATGGTAATAACTAAAGACCTTCAACCTTCATTTTTTGAAAAAAATGGCGAGGCAGAGCGTGTCGTTAATGAGATTAAAACTTTCGTTTTATCCATTCAGACAGATGCAACAACAGATAAAGGAAGAAAGGAAATTAAATCATTAGCTCATAAAATATCACGCTCCAAAACCTTCTTAGACGATTTAGGAAAAAAACAAAAAGAAGATATTTTAAAACGGTCAAAAATCATTGATTCTGGTCGGAAATATGTGCGCGATAGTTTAGACGTATTGCGTGATGATATTCGCAGGCCAGTTGATGAATACGAAGCAAGAGAAGCAAATCGTGTTGAGCAGCATAGAGACGCAATTAAAGAAATTGAAAGATTGCCAGCCTTTGACAATGAACCAGAAGAGCAACAAGTAAAAAATAGAATTACTAGATTGGGTGAATTAGCGCAGCGTGACTTTGAAGAGTTTTCTACACGCGCTTCTGAGATTTGTGATTCAGTGCGCGATATATTGTTTAAAAATTTGAAAGAGGCAGAACAAAGACGAGTAATCCGAGATGAAGAAAGAAGGGAGCAAGAAGAAAAAGAAAGGATAGAACAAGAACGATTAAAAATAGAGCAAGCAGAAAGAGAAAGGCGTATTGCACAAGAAGCTGAAGAACGTGCTGCTAGTGTTTATAAAATAGAGATAGAAAAAGAGCGCGAAAAAGCAAAACGTGAAATAGAAGAAAGGATACAAAGAGAGAATAGAATAGCAAAAGAAGAGGAGAGGAGAAGGTTAGAAAACATTGAATATAGAAAACAGGTAAACAATGGAATTTTGAATAAGTTCATAAAGTTTGGAATTGCAAATGATAAGGCAAAAGAAATTATCATTGCCATAGCCTCTGGTGAAATTCCAAATGTCAAAATTACTTACTAAGCGGGTGTGCGATGAATACGGATAAGCTGCAAGAACTAAGTTTGGAAAATATGCGTCTCAAGGATGAGGTTAAGGCTCTTAAAGAGAAGCTGCACATGAGCCTTCTCGAAAGCGCTTTGAGAAAAAGTCTTTATAAAAGCGACTTAACCGATGAGTATGAGATGCCTGATGAAGCAGAACTTCGATATTTTATAAGTGAAATGAACAAGGCTGGCTGGTCGTTCGTGCGGGATGAAGTAGCCACAAAGTAATCAAGGAAATTTTTGAAATGATTGAAGCAAACAGCACCCGAAGTGTGTCTGAAGCACGTCTGCACACCGATATTTTAGCCAGCCTGCGCGACTGCCATTTTTACAATGGAGCGCATGAGATTGATGTCGCAGACGTTCTGGAACTCGTGGAAGCGATTAATGATCGTGGGTGGTCATTTATTCGAATGGGAGAGGCGTGATGGGGGAGGTTGTTATCAGGTTAAGTCCAAAAGTATTGGATATTGAAGAAGCTTCCTCTTATTTATCTATTTCTACAGGAGTATTCAGAAAAGAAGTTCTCCCTGAAGTAACGCAAATTAAATTATCTACTCGGCGACGAGGATATCTTGTTTCTGATTTAGATAAATGGCTGGAAAAAAGAACCGGACAGCGCAAAGAAAGCAGTAATCCTTGGGATGATATAATTTGACGACTATTCGCTTACCTTACATCCAAAGGTTTGTAGATAGGCACGGAAAGGTAAGATATTACTTTAGGAAGAAAGGACAAAAACTAATTCCGTTGCCTGATTTAAGATCCCCGGAATTCATGATGGCGTATCAAAATGCGTCATCAGGACAAACCACAGAAAATAATAAAGATGAGACTTTATTACCGAAAGAAAGCCTTCGTGCTGTGATAGAGGATTGGTATAAGACAGCTCACTTTAAGTCTCTCGAAGAAAGCACTAAAGCTGTTTATCGGCGGCTTTTAGAGCGGATGCGAGCAGAGAAATATTCGGAAAATCCTATTGCTCTTATGCAAAGTAAGCATGTTCGTCAGATTATGAATAAATATAATAACTCGCCGACGACAGCAAATCGTATGTTGAGATTGCTATCAATGTTGATGGAGCATGCCATTCATATGGGCGTAGCAGAGAGTAACCCCACAATTGGAGTTCCTCGTATGAGAATAAAGTCCCAGGGTATTCACTCGTGGACAGATATAGAAATTGCTCAATATGAAAAAAAATGGCCCAGTGGGACTAAGGAACGGCTAGCTTTAGCCTTGTTATTATATACCGGCCAAAGACGTAGCGATATTGTGAAGATGGGCAGTCACTCTCTGACTCCACATGGATTATACGTAAAACAGCAGAAGACTAAGACAGAATTATATATTCCTATCCATCCTCTGCTTCAGAAAGAACTTGATTTATGGGAACCCAATAACACAGGAAAATTTTTGGTAACGGATAAAGGGAATCCGATGTCAGTGAATAATTTTTATAATTATTTTATAGAATGGTCTCGTCAGGCAGGTCTGCCACAAGGCTGCAGCCCTCATGGATTGAGAAAAGCCGCCGCCCGTAGATTGGCTGAAGCAGGATGCACAGCCCATCAAATTGCCGCCATTACTGGGCATAAAAGTTTAGCCGAGATAACTCGTTATACTAAAGCGGCAGAGCAGACGGGTTTGGCAAAATTAGCGATGTCAAGGCTTTTAAGTAGTGTCAAACCAGACTGAATAAGTGTCAAACCAAACAAAAAAACGGCGGTAAACTAACGTTTTTAAAAACCTTGGTGGACCCGACGCGATTCGAACGCGTGACCTTTGCCTTCGGAGGGCAACGCTCTATCCAGCTGAGCTACGGGTCCTGCTGCGCATTCAATAAACGGTTCATGAGGCGTTTGCCAAGTCTTTTTTTAATTTGGTTGTGCTGTGGCATTCCAAACAGCAGCCGCAATATCCCCACCAGAGGGTAAAGGTTTTTGAGGAGTGAAAATCCAAGAGATAATATCTTGTGGGATTCGACGCTTATCGCGGCTGAGTAAATGATGCGCCGTAGGAAACTCATCAATACGTGTGCTGGTGGGAAGTCGGTTGATTAAACGTTTGGTATATTGAGGTGTAACAAATTGATCTTGCCCGCCAAAAATCATCAAAACAGGGGGCTTTACATGTGGTGCTTTTTGAAAAGCATTTTTCATTAGTTCGGTTAGGCCATACAGTGGATGGATCGTAGAATTATGCTGGGTCAGTGGGTCGAAATACATGCGACGCATGGCCTTCATATTATCACTGGCGATGCGGTGTCCGGGAACAGATGATCCATCCAGTTTCCAATGAGGGGCGAGGGCATCAATCAGGCTTAAAATCATGCGCCATGGTTGGCCGATATCCAACGCTGCGGGAGCGAGAAGAATTGTGCCAGATAGGAACGGCGGAGGTTGTGTGTCTGTCATCAGTGCAACAGCGCCTCCCATGCTTTCCCCCATGAGATAGAGTGGAAGCGGGGGGTATTGGTTATGTGCCCAGATTAATTCTTCCTGTGTGTCTTTGACCATGCGGTCTGTCGTGCTCCAGTCCTGACTTTTCATGGTTGCGCCAAATCCTCGTTGGTCTGGCGAAACAACGATGATGCCGGCTTGTGAAAGCGGAGGAGCAAAAAACTCCCAAGC
Source organism: Swingsia samuiensis (assembly GCF_006542355.1). Taxonomy (NCBI): domain Bacteria; kingdom Pseudomonadati; phylum Pseudomonadota; class Alphaproteobacteria; order Acetobacterales; family Acetobacteraceae; genus Swingsia; species Swingsia samuiensis. The sequence continues at coordinate 1,607,211 of NZ_CP038141.1, forward strand.
ATCACGGCTATCTCCAAACCCATGGAGAGCGAGAATAACTGCTTTAGGGGGTACAGACGCTTGATAAATTCGCAAAGGAATAGGCACACCATCAGACATGGTTAGTAATGCATCTGGAGGGATAAGCGCTGTTTCTTCCGATGTAGGATGAAGGTCAATTTTATGCGGTGGCGTACAGGCGCTTAACCACCATAAAAGCGAGAAGAGAGAGGAAAGACGTATCAGGTGGTTTGAAAAGGTGAAGAATGTGCTTATCATAATGAGACTTGAAAAATATCTGCCCCTAGAGGGTGAGAAGGAAGATGTCTGTGCCGTCTGAAACACCGCATTTGGTTTTAGTTGATGGGTCTGGTTTTATATTCAGAGCTTTTCATGCTTTGCCTCCCATGACTAGCCCAGATGGTGTTCCAGTGAATGCCGTATATGGTTTTACGAATATGTTAATGCGTCTGTTGCGTGATCGCGTTGGGACGCATTTAGCCGTTATTTTTGATGCAGGCCGGCAGACGTTTAGGAATGATATTTATCCTCAATATAAGGCGCATCGTCCTGAACCACCAGAGGAGTTGCGCCCACAATTTAGTTTAATACGGGATGCCACGGCGGCATTTAATGTTGCCTCGATTGAAAGCCCCGGTTGGGAAGCCGATGATTTAATTGCGAGTTATGCAAAAGACGTAGTGGAAAAGGGTGGCCGCTGTACGATTGTTTCATCAGATAAGGATTTAATGCAGCTTATTCGACCGGGTGTAGAGTTGCTTGACCCAATGAAGCAAAAGCCCATTCGTGAAGCTGAAGTCGAGGCTAAGTTTGGTGTTAAGCCTGAGAAGGTTGTCGACGTTCAGGCTCTTATGGGAGATTCCACGGATAATGTTCCGGGTGTTCCGGGAATTGGCCCCAAAGGTGCAGCTCAGCTTGTGCAAGAATATGGCAGTTTAGAAGATATTCTGAGTGCAGCACCAAGCATGAAAACATCTAAAAGAAAGCAAAACCTTATCGAGTACGCAGATGCTGCGCGTATGTCTTATAAGTTGGTTTTGTTGGCAGACCATGTTCCTCTTCCTCAAACATTGGAGGACCTGTCTTATCGTGAGCCTGATAAGGATGTTTTGGGCAGTTGGTTAGAAAAGATGGGCTTTTTCTCCACCATTCAGCGTATGGGGCTAGGGGCCGTTGCGCAAGCAAAAGGCAAAACATCTTCTCCTGCTGTTTCGGTCACATCAGAAGATGCAGACCAAGGACAGGTACAACTTTCCGAAGCGCCTTATGGGCCGTATGAGACAGTTACAACTTTTGAGGCTTTGGATCAGTGGATTGCCGCAGCGTTTAAAGTTGGAATTGTTGCAGTTGATACGGAAACAGATAGCTTAAATGCCCGTCAGGCGAACATGGTCGGTCTATCTTTGTCTACCGAGGCGGGGAAGGCGTGTTATGTCCCCTTCCTTCATGAAGGAACGTTGGACCAACCAACGGGGCATCAATTGGATCGGGCAGAAGTGCTTCAGCGGCTAGAACCTCTTTTTGAGGCTGAAAGTGTGTTGAAGATCTTTCAAAATGCGAAATACGACCTTACGGTTTTTAGAAAAGCCGGGGTAAAAAGAATCACTCCTATAGATGATACAATGCTGATCTCATATGCGCAGTCAGCAGGAGAACATGGGCAAGGCCTGGATGAGCTGTCAGAGCTTCATCTTGGGCATACGCCCATTAAATATGATGAGGTGACGGGAACGGGACGTAAGCGTATTCCTTTTGCGCAAGTGCCGTTAGAGCGTGCTACGGAATATGCCGCTGAGGATGCTGATGTCACATTGCGTTTATGGCAGGTTCTGCGCCCTCAATTGCGTGTTAGAAAATCACTCGCCTTATATGAAGAGCTTGAACGGCCTTTAATTCAGGTTCTGACCGATATGGAAGATGTTGGTATTAAAGTCGATGCGACGGAGCTGCGCCGTATGTCAGCAGACTTTGCACAACGCATGGAAGAGATTGAAGGGAATATTCACGCCGAGGTTGGGAGGAGTTTTAACGTAGGGTCTCCCAAACAGCTTGGTGAAATTCTGTTTGATGAGATGCAGCTTCCCGGCGGCAAGAGAACCAAAAGTGGTTCTTGGGGAACGGATTCCTCCGTGTTGGAGCAATTGGCGGAGCAAGGCCATGAGCTACCACAGAAAATTCTGTCTTGGCGGCAGTTGGCCAAGCTGAAATCAACATATGCTGATGCGCTGGTTCAGCAGATGGACCAAGGGACGGAACGTGTTCATACGTCGTTCCAAATGGCGGTTACAACGACGGGGCGTCTATCTTCCAATGAGCCGAATTTGCAGAATATTCCGATCCGCACAGAAGAAGGCGGGCGTATTAGAAAGGCTTTTGTGGCTGCCCCAGGGTGCGTTTTAGTTTCTGCTGATTACAGCCAGATTGAATTACGCCTGTTAGCGCATGTCGCAAAAATTGAACCTCTTTTAGAAGCATTTCGATTAGGGCAAGACATTCACGCACGAACCGCATCCGAAGTGTTTGGTATTCCCTTGGAAGGGATGGATGCTTTAACCAGACGCCGGGCTAAGGCTATTAATTTTGGTATTATTTATGGCATTTCAGCCTATGGCTTAGCGCGTCAGCTTCAGATATCTCCCGGGGAGGCGCGTTCTTATATTGATGCTTATTTTGCACGTTATCCCGGTATTCGGGATTATATGGAACGGACAAAAGAAGAAGCGAAAGAGCATGGATATGTTCTAACCCCATTTGGGCGGCGTTGTTATGTCCCGGGGATTAGAGACAAAAATGGTGCGCGCAGAAGCTATGCAGAGCGCCAAGCAATTAATGCACCTCTGCAAGGAGGTGCGGCTGATATCATTAAACGTGCCATGGTGCGTCTGTCGCACTCGTTACCGAAAACAGATTTAGAAGCACAAATGCTCTTGCAAGTGCATGATGAACTTCTTTTTGAAGTGAAAGAGAAAGATGCAGAAATGCTTTCTTCCTTTGTTAAGAAAGAGATGGAAGCGGCTGCTCATTTGGATGTTGAGCTGAAAGTTGAAACCGGTATTGGTTCAAGCTGGGCAGACGCGCATTAAAATTAGAAAATGAGGTCATGAAAAGCATATGAAAACAGATAATAAGAGAAATATTAAACCGCTTATTGGCTTAATTTTTGCGATTGCTCTCATGTTGGGAGGTATTGTCTTTTATGCCACATCTCACGGTGGGCGAGGCTTATTGGTTCAGTCCAATGGGAATGAAGTAGGAGGGAGCTTTCGCATCGTTTCTTTAGGCGAAAGCGTGGTGACAGAAGGTGACTTCCGTGGCTCATGGATGCTGGTTTGGTTTTTTGATACGAATTGCCCAGATAGCCGTTGTCAGCCCGTTCTTAAGAGTATGGAGCAAGCCTATCAAGTTTTGCATCATCAAGGGGTTAAAGTATCGCCTATTGTCGTTTCGTTTAATCCTTTTGAGGAGGCAGATACGTTGAAAGATTATGTTTTAACCATTGCTCCACACGTTATGCCTTATACCGCAACACCGGATATGACAAAAGCAATGGCGGATGAATTCCATGTGCCATATAAAAAAGAAGGTGACTATTACGAGCCTGCCCCTCGGGTTATAATTATGGACCCTCAAGGACATTATGCAGGGACAGTTGATGCCACAGGAGATGCGCAAGCATTAATTGCACGGCTGCAGCAAATAACTCATAAATAAATGATGTTGAAATATGCTTTCGTATCGCTTGCAATATTATTAGGGACAACGGCTTCCGTTTATGCAGCGGACGTTACCCCGCCGGATTGGAACGGTGTTACACAGGGAAGCGTACATCGAGGTGGAACATTACGTTTGACGTCTGATGGGCCAGGAGGAACGTTGGACCCACAGATTAATTACGGCACGCAATATATGCAGGTGTTCGTTAATGTGTATGACCCTCTTTTGACCTTTCGTCAGGCAGAGGGAGTAGCAGGGCTACAAGTTGTGCCAGATCTGGCTGAGAGTATGCCTTCTGTCAGTGATGACGGTCTAACATGGACGCTGCATCTGCGGCATAATATAAAATTTTCAGATGGATCTTTAGTAACCGTTAAAGATGTTCTCGCTTCTTTTCGGCGTATCTATCTGGCGGGGAGCCCAACGGCAGATTCATTCTACGGTGGTATCGTAGGCGCGCATGACTGCTTAAAAGATGCAATGCATTGTACGTTGCCAGGCGTGCAAGTGGATGCAAAAACAAATACAATTGTTTTTCGATTGGTTCATCCCGATGGTGAGTTTTTATATAAATTAGCATTCCCACATGCAGTTATCTTGCCTGCCCACACGCCTGTTCATGATGTTGGAAATGGGATTATCGCAGGAACAGGTCCATATCGGATTACCGCATATAGCCCTGAACATGGAATGGTTCTTGAGAGGAACCCGTTTTTTCATGTTTGGAATCCACAAGCGCAAACCGATGGTTTTGTTGATAAAATTGAATATCATTTTGGCCTGTCGGATGAAGCGCAGATCTCTGCTGTTGAGCAAGGCCAGTATGATTGGATGTTCGATACAAAACCAGCAGATCGACTGGGGGAAATCGGAGGGAAATATACCTCTCAAGTGCATATAGAGCCATTGAATGGTCTTTATTATTTGGCTCTTAATGTGCATGAAAAACCGTTTTCAGATTTACGTGTGCGTCAAGCCGTCAATTTGGCGGTAAGCCGTCATGCTATGGCTATTTTATTTGGTGGAGATGCAATAGCCGAGCCGTTGTGTCAGATGGTTCCGCATGGGATTGCCGGTGCTGATTTGGGAGAGGTGTGTTCCTCCTCTTCAGATATGAAGCACGCAAAAGAGCTTATTCATGAAGCCGGAGTAGAAGGGGCAGAGGTAACGCTGATTGTCCCTAACCGTGCGGTAGAGTTAGGTATGGGAACATATTTAAGAAATATTTTGCAGCAACTAGGATTTAAAGCAAATTTACGGCCAATAACAGCGGGGTTGGTTGATTCGTACGAGCAAAATACAAACAATCATGTGCAGGCTGCTTTAGCAGCATGGTATGCTGATTATCCATCTGCATCAACATTTCTAGATGATCTGTTTGGATGTGATAATTATCATCCTCAAACATCTGTATCCCCTAATATTACAGGGTTTTGTGATGCACATATTCAACGTTTGTTTGAACAAGCCAAATCCAGCTTAGATTTAGAGAAAGCAGCTGTTTTGTGGAAAGAAGCAGGCCAAGGTATCATGAAGCAATTACCGGGCGTGCCATTAATTCAGATCAGAATGGTTGATTTTGTTTCAAAGAGATTGGGGAATTATTACTCAACAGAGTTAAATCATATGTCTTTTTCACATGTGTGGGTTCAATAAGGAAAAGCGGGATTTCTCCCGCTTTTGTTTTTAAAGACCGATATCAGAACGAAAGATTTTATCGTCCCATTCAATGATCTCAGCCCCTTGGTAGGCTAGATTGCGTGCTTCATGTAAGTTTGGCGCGATGGCGCAAACAGTTAACACTCGGCCGCCATTGGCAAGAATGTCATTATTGACTTTCTTCGTTCCTGCATGAAAAACATGAACGTTAGGAAGTGCTTCGGCTTTTTCGATGTCGCGAATAATACCACCTTTTCGAGGTTCATCAGGGTATCCTTTGGCCGCAAGAACCAAGGATATAGCAACATCATCAGAAAATTCGGCATGTGCGTTATCAAGGTTGCCTTCTGCTACTCCAGCGAGAATAGGCAGTAAGTCTGATTTTAAACGCAGCAGTAAAGCTTGTGCTTCTGGGTCTCCAAAACGCACGTTGTACTCAATGAGTTTAGGGCCTTCTTCGGTCAGCATTAACCCTGCGAAAATGACACCACGGAAAGGCGTTCCCCTGCGAGCCATTTCTGCGAGCATAGGGCGAACGGTTAGGTCTAATGCTTTTTCTTGAGCGGTTTTATCAAAGTTAGGTGGTGGAGAGATCGCCCCCATCCCGCCCGTATTGGGGCCTTTGTCGCCATCGCTTAGACGTTTATGATCACGGGCAGCACCAATGAGAACTGCTTTTTCATCAGAGCAGAAAGCAAAAAGAGAGACTTCTTCCCCGACTAAACATTCTTCAATAACGAGGGGCATCCCCAGGTGTCGAATAGCGGTTTCAGCCTCTTCAACGCTTTGAGCAACAACCACTCCTTTTCCTGCGGCCAAACCATCAGCTTTTACAACGATTGGTGCCCCACGGCGGCGCACAAATTCTAAAGCTGCGTCTTCATCTTCAAAACGTTCCCAACGAGCAGTCGGTATTTTGGCAGCATCTGCAACTTCTTTGGTAAACGCTTTGCTTCCTTCCAAAAGGGCTGCGGCTTTTGTCGGTCCTGCGCATGGAATGCCGTGGGCTATGCAGGCATCGGCTAACCCTGCCACGAGTGGAGCTTCTGGACCGGGAACGATCAGGTCAATATGATTTTCTGATGCGAAAGAAACCAGCCCCTGCACATCATCGGCCTGAAGAGGAACAAGAGTTGCGATGTTTTCAATCCCCGGATTGCCGGGAGCAACATAGAGCTTGGAAAGCTGAGGGGATTTGGCAAGGCTTGCTGCTAAAGCGTGTTCACGCCCTCCAGAGCCGACAAGTAAAACACGCATGGGGTTCATTCCTTCTTCATAAATGTGATTTCCTGCTTAAGCAGGGTTTCCTGATGAATGTGCCTAGCATACACTGAACGGATGATGGAGAGAGAAGACGTGTCAATCCGTGCAAATGTACCGCAATATTCTGTTTCTGAGATTTCTGGGGCGATTAAAAGAACGCTTGAAAGTGGTTTTGGTCGCGTTCGTGTGCGTGGAGAAATAACAGAACTTAAGAAATATCCGTCAGGGCATGTGTATCTCTCTCTGAAAGATGAAGGCGGGAAAATTTCAGGTGTTATTTGGCGAGGAAGTGTTTCCCGTCTTGGAATGGTACCGGAAAATGGAAATGAAGTAATCGCCACTGGGAAGGTATCTTCTTATGGTGAAAGATCAAGTTATCAGCTGATTATAGATCGGATGGAGTTTGCTGGTGAAGGCGCTTTGCTGGCTAAAATTGAGCAGCTTAGACGTAAATTATTGGAAGAAGGACTTTTCGCACCTGAGTTAAAGAAGCCTATTCCTTTTTTACCATCATTGGTGGGGGTCATTACATCACGTGCTGGTGCCGTTTTGCATGATATTCAAACCACAATTGCAAGACGCTTTCCAAGGAATGTGTTGCTCTGGCCTGTGGCCGTGCAGGGAGAGGGGGCGGCCGCTCAGATTGTGGCTGCAATTGAGGGCATCACACGCGTAAAGCCGCAGCCTGATGTTATTATTGTGGCGCGTGGTGGTGGCTCTTTAGAAGATTTGATGGCGTTTAATGATGAACGCGTTATTCGTGCGGTTGCGCAATGTCCCATTCCGATTATCTCTGCGGTGGGGCATGAAACGGATACAACGTTGATAGACCTTGTGTCGGATCGAAGGGCACCAACACCAACAGCTGCGGCTGAAATGGCTGTGCCTTTGCGTTCTGAACTGGTCGCTGATTTGGCGCATCGGAATGCACGCTTAGCGGGTGGGTTAAGTCGAGTAGTTCAAGTTGCAAAAGGAAGACTTGAGCAAGCTGGGGCTGGTCTGCCTGATCTCCCGTCGTTGTTGGAAACAGCGCGCATGCGTTTGGATGATCGAAGCCAACGTCTGGAGCTGGCGTTGCCAAGCTTTGTGTTGCGCATGCGCAATCAACTTGAGGCCCCTAACAAAAGGTTACCTGTATTTGACTTAATACTTTCTCGTCGGCAGCATCATTTAAATACGTTGAGTGTCGCTTTCGATACATCATGGCAGCGCTTATTTCAGAAATATTCATTAATAGTTGAACGCCAGCGCTTGTCTCCTGATGTATTAAAATCAGCCATTTATTTGCAAAAAGTACGCGTTGAAGGAGTAAGCAAACATTTAGAGGCCGTTTCGCCATTAGCTATTTTAAGCCGAGGATATGTTCTCGTGCAGGATAGTAAAGGCCAGCCGATGACGAGTTCTCATGCACAACCCGTGAATGGGCGCGTAATTTTGTCTTTTTCTGATGGTAAACGTGGTGCAAAGTTGGATAATGTTACACATCAAGAAGATCTTGGATTATAGTTTTTACTGAGAAATAAAGATCTGAAAGAAGCATGGAGTTGATATGCGTTCACGTGGCTTAGGGGTGATGATTCTTTCTCTATCGTTATTAGCAGCTTGCTCGGGAGAGCCTCCTGTGACAGCACCTGTCGTCAATCAAGGAGCCCACCCTAAAATACCAGTGCAAAACTTTGCGCCAGGTTTGGCCGATGAGGTTGCAACTACTGCTCCGCAGCAGCCTTTGAATGATCCATCCGCTCCATTAACAACACCTCTTTGTGGTACAGCTTTACATGAAGTTAATCAGGTTGGGGCGATCATTTATCCCCAAGGTTTAGCAACAACAACATCTTCTTGTGCTCAAAATGCGTGTTTTGAACCTTTGACAGGTACTTTTATAGCCGCTGATGGCAATAGAAGCGTCTGCCGATAAGTTTCTTTTAAAGAGCATATAAGAAAAAACCCGGGATTTACCCGGGTTTTTTTGTTTTATCGTTTCCACCAGCCGACGCGTCTTTTGGTCGGAGCCTGCTCGTCTATATTCACAGGTTGTAAGTTATTGTTGTCATCGACAGGCAAAGTATCACTTGCTTTTGTACGAGATGATTTTGCAGGGCGCCGTGGGCGTTTAGTCTTTGCAGGTGTGGTTTCTGCCCCTTGGTGCTCTGCGGTGGTGTCGCCGTACGATGACGAAACATGAGTGGCACCATCATCGTGATGGGATTTTTGACGTGAGTTCCGCCGGCGTGATGGGCGCTTAGGTGCGGGTTCGGCTCTTTCTAAGAAAGGCTGTTCTTGTTCAGAATCAAAGTAAGACGAGCCGTAATTTACATCATCTGAATTCGTATCGTGATGTGGTGCTTCAGAAGAGGCATTGAAGTGTTGAGAAGAAACAGGGGTTTTTGCTTGTTCTGTTTCTGCTTGTTCAATTACTTCAAAGATATCGAAGCTACCTCCAAAGGGATCCGCAGGGGTTGGCCCATTGTAGTTGCGTTGTTCAGACCGATAGTTGTCTCGATCACGAGAGAAGCGGTCGTTGCGATCACGCCTGTTAGTGTTGTTATTATTATAGCGAGCAGGTTGAGGTGCTTGTCTATTTTCCGTCGGCTCTCTGTGATCGGTAGAGGCATGTGCTTGATTATCAGGTTGGGAACGTTTGAAACGTGTCCGCCTACGACCGGGCACTAAGCCTGTTTCCTCATTATGTCGAACGTCAGAAATGGCTTCTTGCTGAGGGGCAGAACGTTCATTGTTTATCAATTTTTGCTCAAAATGTTCGTCTTGCTGATTGTCATAATCGCGACGGTTATTGGGGCGACGGCGTCTGCGTCTACGGCGATTATTATCGTAATTATCATCATCCATTTGTCGATGATCCTCATGTTGAGATGATATGTCCGCCGGGTGAGAGGTGGTTTCGTCTGTGGCGGTAGGCAAAGGTGCTGGAGGCGCAACATTTTCAATAATTTCAATGTTACGCACATGATGTGGTGCAGGGGCTTCTATTTGAGGTGCTGAATTTTGAGGTTTTAAGCGTTCAATTTTCATTTCAGATGCGGGAAGGTCTGAATCTGTTTTGAAGATAACATGCATCCGATGGCGTTGTTCTATGTCAGACAACCAACTACGCTTATAGTTGAGGATATAAAGGGCAATATTGGAGCTGATATGAACCTCAATTTCAGAGGCACGCTGACGGTTGCCCTCTTCATCAATGGCTCTAAGAACATGTAAAGCAGAACTCTCTGTGCCTCGAATGAAGCCTGTTCCCTGACAATGAGGGCAAGCACTTAGCAACGCTTCAGTGATGGAAGGGCGTAGTCTTTGACGAGACATTTCGAGCAAGCCAAAATGTGATATACGTCCAATTTGGATACGCGCACGGTCACATTTAAGCGCTTCTTTAAGGCGTTTTTCGACTTGAGAGTTATGGCGCCGGCTTTCCATGTCAATAAAGTCAATGACAATCAAACCCGCAAGGTCACGCAGACGCAATTGACGCGCTACTTCATCTGCTGCTTCTAGGTTTGTACGAAGAGCCGTTTCCTCGATATTGCGTTGAGATGTTGATTTACCTGAGTTGACATCAATCGAAACGAGCGCTTCAGTTTGATTGATAACCAAGTATCCGCCCGAACTTAACCGTGCTGTTGGAGAGAACATCGCATCCAGATGCCCTTCAACATTGTAACGGGCAAAAAGACTTTGCCCCCGGTTTTGCCAAAGCTTCACTTTACCCGTGTTGTGCGGCATTAAAAGGCGCATAAACTCACGCGCACTTTTCCAAGCATTTTCACCATCTACATAGATGTCATCAATGTCTTTGGAGAAAAGGTCCCGAATAGCACGCTTAATCAGATTGGCTTCTTCATAAACGAGTGCAGGGGCAACAGAGGATAGCGCATGTGAGCGGATATCATCCCAGAGCTGAAGCAGATATTCACAATCTCGGATAATTTCAGGGCTTGGGTGGCCAGCGCCTGCCGTGCGAACAATCATGGCCATTGTTTTGGGGAGTTCTAACTCGGCAATGAGGTCCCGTAAGCGCCGGCGATCAGCATCAGATGTAATTTTGCGAGAGACACCACCGCCGCGCAGGGCATTCGGCATCAGGACGCAATAACGCCCTGCTAGTGAAATATAGGTTGTAAGGGCTGCGCCTTTATTACCGCGTTCTTCTTTGACAACTTGAACTAAAAGAACCTGTCGACGGCGGATCACTTCCTGAATTTTGTAGTTGCGTAGAAAGCGTGCGGTCCGGCGGGACGTAAAATTGTCCTCTCCCGTATCATGCTCACCACCTACGGTTTCAGGAGGCTGATGATCGTCCTGATTTTCATCGTCAGCTTCTAGAGTGGGGGACGCCTCGTCCTCTTCCGCTGCGGCACGCTCATTGCGTCGTTCGACTGCAAGTTCTTCTTCTTCCTGCTGTAAGGCGAGCAGTTTTTCGCGATCGGCGATAGGGATCTGAAAATAGTCTGGGTGAATTTCGCTGAAAGCAAGAAACCCGTGCCTATTCCCACCATATTCAACGAAAGCCGCCTGTAAGCTCGGCTCTACACGAATTACTTTTGCAAGGTAAATATTACCTTTGAGTTGTTTGCGTGTTGATGTCTCAACATCGTAATCTTCAACACGGTCACCGTCCATGACCACAACGCGGGTTTCTTCCGCGTGTGTGGTATCGATAAGCATACGCTTGTTCATGGAAAATTGATCTCCACGATGTTCCTAAACAGCTCATTTGGCCAGAGGAATCATCTTTTTTCATTTTGTATAAGGGTGATGGGGGGAATAAAAACCAAGCTTTCGCGATAGTGGAAAAATGGGCTCCACTTATCGTTACGCGTTTGGTTGTAATCACGTGTTGTGACATTCGACCCCTGAGTAATATTCTGGCCCAATATAAATGAGGCGCCAGATAAACGCATTTCAGCCAGATGAACTGAGGCTGAATTGAAAATAGCTTCGTTGAACCACACGATCAGGACGTGGCGATATGAAAATTTAAGCTCACGTCAAACAATGATGCAGGACAACTGGATATGAACGCGATGGACTGTCAGAACGTTCCTTTTCTTCTGACAATAAGCCAACACTCATTAATCCTTACTTTAATAAAATGACTTAAAGATGACAGGATGGCAAGCAAGACTTGCACAGTTTAAAAAGATAAAGATTCAACGAGCCTTTGACAGGTTGGTGCGTTTAAGGTTCAGTCTTTGTAAAAGTAAGGGGCCGGAAGGGAAATAAATGCTGACGAGACGCAAGATAATAGGAGGGTTAGCGGGCTGTTCTGTAATTTCTCCGGTAGATGTATTGGCTCGTCCCAAGTCGCATATTTTACACGCTCCTGCCGTACATCGGAATACGCCTGCGCCCAAACCTCTGATCATGCTTGACCCCGGGCATGGTGGAAAAGATCCGGGAGCTATTGGTGTTTCTGGAACGTATGAGAAACATATTTCAGAAGCAGCAGCGACAGAATTATATCGTCAATTAATGGCGTCAGGAAAATATCGTGTTGCCATGACGCGTTCGGAAGACCGGTTTATTCCACTTGAAGGCCGAGTGGAGTTAGCGCAAAAACATCAGGCTCAGCTATTTATTTCGATGCATGCGGATGCGCTACATGACTCTGCGGTAAGGGGAGCGAGTGTTTACACGCTATCCAGTGGCGCATCCGATGCTCAAACCGCGGCTTTGGCTCAACGTGAAAATAGTGCGGATCGTTTTGAAGGTCCTGCCTTTCATGGAATGTCACCAGACGTACAACAAATTCTGGCTAGTCTTGTGTCAGAAGAAACGCGACGGGGCTCGGCGCATATGGCAGCGAGCGTTGTTGGGGCATTTAAAAATCGGATTGGCTTGTTGAATCATCCATCGCGGCATGCTGCTTTTGTTGTTTTAAAATCTGCCGAAATTCCATCTGTGTTGGTTGAAATGGGCTTTATGTCCAATCATTTGGATGAAGAGGCTTTAAGGCGGGCAGAGCATCGAGGGCATGTTGTCACTGCGATGCAATTGGCGATTGATCGTTACTTTGCAACGCAGCCAAGGGTGGTTTCTGGTTAGATTTAAAGATTGTTTGTAAGGTTTTTTCTCTTTTGGGTTGCGTTCAAGATGAAAATCAGACATTTTCCTGACATATGAATTTCTTTTCGATCCTCCTCCTCCTTCGACTTACAGGCCCCTGAACGCCATTATTAGGCGGCAGTGTTCCGTTGCGTTCAGGGGGCAGACAATAAAAATATCCCTGAATTTATGAGTGATCGAAAAATGGCGTTTCAGCATCCTTCTTTTGGTAATATTTCTGACGATCGTGTCATTATCTTTGACACAACGTTGCGTGATGGTGAGCAATCTCCTGGTTTTTCCATGAATTTGGAAGAGAAATTGCGTATGGCCCATGCCTTGAGCAATTTGGGCGTTGACGTAATTGAAGCAGGATTTCCTGTTGCATCAAAAGATGATTTTGAGAGTGTGCGTCGGATTGCGGAAGAGGTCAGAGGTTCTGTTATTTGTGGTTTGGCGCGCAGTGGTGGAAAGCGCGATATTGAATCATGTGGAGAAGCCTTGAAAGGCGCCGAAAGAGCGCGGATTCATAACTTTATTTCAACGTCTCCATTGCATATGAAATATAAGTTGCGGATGGAGCCGGAAACGGTTTTGGAGATTATCGCATCGGGAAACCAAAAGGCGCGTCAATATACAGACGATGTTGAATGGTCCGCGGAAGATGGCTCCCGCACAGAACCCGATTTTTTGTGTCGTTGCGTTGAAATTGCGATTAAAAATGGTGCAACAACCATTAATATCCCAGACACAGTTGGTTTTGCGACGCCCGAAGAAATGCGTCGTATTTTTGCGATGCTTATTGAGCGTGTGCCGGGCGCAGATCAGGTTATTTTTTCGTCACACAACCATAATGACTTAGGTTTGGCTGTTGCGAATACGCTTGCTTCTGTTGAAGGGGGCGCGCGTCAAATTGAATGCACGATCAATGGCATTGGTGAGCGTGCAGGTAATGCGGCTCTAGAAGAAATTACAATGGCGCTGCGCACCCGTCATGACCAATATGGCAAGGTAACAGGGATCGATACACCGAAGCTTTTAAGTGTTTCGAGAATGTTGGCGACCATCACAGGGTTTGATGTTCAGCCGAATAAAGCGATTGTTGGTCGGAATGCTTTTGCGCATGAAAGTGGCATTCACCAAGACGGTATTTTAAAGAATGCGGCGACGTATGAAATTATGACGCCAGAGAGTGTCGGTTGGAATAAAACCTCCCTTGTGATGGGTAAACACTCTGGCCGTGCAGCCTTTAAAGATAAATTAGCACAATTAGGTTATCCGCCACTTGAAGATGAAGCGTTAAATGCTGCTTTTGCTCGTTTCAAAGATTTGGCTGATAGTAAAAAAATCGTCTTTGATGAAGATATTCGCGCCCTTGTGGATGATGAAAGTCGGGATCATGATCGCATTCATCTGATTGGCATGGAGGTTGCCTCTGGGACGAAGCAAAAATCTCAGGTGAAATTAGAATTAAGTGTTGATGGGGCGACGCAATATGCTGCTGTCAATGGGAATGGCCCAGTTGATGCTGCTTTTAAGGCAATTGGGCAAGCATTCCCTCATACAGCAGAGTTAGCACTATTCTCGGTTGCTAATGTGACATCAGGTACGGATGCGCAGGCTCGAACGACTGTTCGTTTGCAAGAAAATGGAAAACTTGTAGATGGGCAAGGAGCCGATGCTGATACTGTTGTTTCAGCCGTTAGAGCTTATATTCATGCCTTAAATAAGTTGCTGGTGAAGCGCGAGCGGACAGAGCCAGAAGATTGAAACTAACTAATCACTAAGATATAAGTGATTAGTTAGTTGTAGACAAAATATCACGATTAATATTGTATGTCTCTTGATTTTGAAAAGGGACATACAATGCCGCACGAATGGCTTTATTCGTTATCTGGATTAATTGTGGGGTTCCTTGTTGGAATGACGGGAGTGGGTGGGGGCTCTTTAATGACGCCACTGCTCATTTTGTTGTTTGGAACTAAGCCACAATCAGCGGTTGGCACAGACTTACTTTATGCTGCCATTACAAAGATAGCTGGAACAAGTGTTAATAGACATTTAAACATAGTGAATTGGCGAATTGTTGCCTTGCAAATGGCAGGAAGCTTGCCGGCAGGGTTAATTTGTTTAGTTTTTTTGCATCATCAAGGAATGTCTGCGGATACATCCCATTTGATAAAAGTGGTTTTGGGGGTAGCGCTTTTATTAACAGCGCCAGCTATTTTATTAAAACCTAAATTACGGCAATGGGCTGAGGGCCGAAAATCACTTTCTGTCCAAGGAGAGGTTTTCTTAACGGTTCTGTTGGGCGCTTTTTTGGGGACGTTAGTTACGCTGTCATCTGTAGGTGCTGGTGCCGTAGGAATGGCAGCTTTGACGCTCCTTTATCCTCGTTTCCCTACGAGAGTTCTCGTTGCGACAGATGTAGCTCATGCGGTTCCATTAACTTTGCTTGCAGGCAGCGGTCACTGGATTGAGGGTTCTGTCGACACATTTATACTTATGTGGCTTTTGGTAGGGTCTATCCCCGGAATAATTTTAGGAACGTTATTTGCTGGGAAATTGAATGAGAATGCCCAAAGGTGGTTTTTGGGCATTCTCTTAGCTCTTATCGGCTTACGAATGATATAAAATCATACGATATTAGTAGCCTGATATTCCGGGCTGATTTGTGTATTGGTGTTGACATGCTGCATTCTGACAGCGGGGAGTGTTATTGTATTGGGGAGAGGGGTAGCCGTTTTCATACCCTCCTTGAGAGGATGGGCGGTTAGGCGTAGTAACGGCACCGGTTGCGGCTCCAAGTAAGCCACCGCTTAGTGCGCCGATTGCTGCACCACGGCCACCGCCTGCAAGAGCACCAATGGCTGCTCCTGCACCGCCGCCAATCAATCCTCCATCAACGGCGCGGCCGCCGGAGCTGTAGGTGTCCTGGCAACCAGCTAGAAGAATAAGTGCCGAAAAAGCCCCAACGAGAGAGGCTTTTGTCTTATAAGAAGAAAAAATATTCATAACACCACGAACATTGAGAAATAGAGATTAATATCCGTTGCGTGGGTGCGGACGGTTCGGAGTCGTTGCTGCTCCGACAGCTGCACCTGTTGCACCACCAGCGAGAGCGCCGATTGCTGCACCACGACCACCGCCTGCGAGAGCGCCAATGGCTGCCCCTGTACCGCCGCCGATTAAAGCGCTGGAACCTGCGCGAGCGCCACTATCATAAGGGCTGCCACAGCCTGTCAAAGCGACCGCTGAAAGAGCAAAAACGGCGAGCATACGTGGCATTTTTATGTTAAGCATAGATTCAAACCTAAGAACTGTTTGTCCACTAATACGTGATTGTTTTAAATGAGTCAGGAGAATTTTAACATCGGCATGTTATCATTCTGCATAACTTACTCAAAAATCTGTATGTTCGTGGCTGAATTGTGGCGTGAGTTATTCTTTTCGTTACTATGTTTTTAAATAATTGTTAAAGATAATAAGAAAATAGTAAGAATATCTTAATCATGGCCTTGCTGAATGAAGGCTGCAACGTTAATTCCTCTCCATACGGAGAGTTCCTCCATACTTATTTTAATTTATCCGTCGCATACATTGCGCCAGGAGTTGTTGATGTTATCTCGTTTGCTGGGTCTTATGTCTGCTGATATGGCGATCGACCTCGGCACAGCCAACACGCTTGTTTACGTTAAAGGGCGTGGGATCGTGCTGAATGAGCCGTCTGTTGTTGCTATTGCTGATGTAAGAGGCAAAAAGCAGGTCTTAGCGGTTGGAAATGAAGCTAAGCAGATGGTCGGCCGGACTCCTGGAAATATTACAGCTATCCGTCCATTGCGTGATGGGGTTATTGCAGATTTTGAAGTCGCTGAGGAAATGATTAAGCATTTTATCCGGAAAGTGCATAATCGTAGAGCTTTTGCGAGTCCTCAAATTATTATTTGTGTTCCATCGGGGGCTACTGCCGTGGAACGTCGTGCTATTCAGGAAAGTGCGGAAAGCGCTGGCGCACGGAAAGTGTTTCTTATTGAAGAGCCAATGGCCGCTGCTATCGGAGCTGGTTTGCCAGTCACAGAGCCTTCTGGAAGTATGATCGTTGATATTGGCGGTGGTACAACAGAGGTAGCCGTGATCTCCTTGGGTGGAATCGTGTATGCACGCTCTGCTCGTGTAGGAGGGGACAAGATGGATGAGGCGATTATTTCGTACATCAGAAAAACGTATAATCTTCTTGTCGGTGAAAGTTCTGCTGAGCGCATCAAGATGGAATTGGGTTCAGCGATGATGCCAGATGATGCAGCGAACCCAGCTGGTCCGATTACGGAAATTAAAGGACGCGATTTAATTAATGGCGTCCCGCGTGAAGTGATGATTAGTCAGGCACAAATTGCCGAGAGCTTATCAGAGCCTGTCATGCAAATTGTTGATGCTGTAACAACAGCTTTAGAGAATACCCCTCCAGAGTTGGCAGCTGATATCGTTGATAAGGGGATTGTTTTATCGGGAGGCGGTGCTTTGTTGCATCGACTGGATGAAATAATTCGATATTATACTGGTTTACCCGTTGTTGTTGCAGAGAATGCTTTATCATGTGTAGCACTTGGAACAGGAAGGGCTTTGGAAGAAATGCATCGTTTAAGAAGTGTCTTAAGCAGTATGTATTAAGCTGAGCGATTGGATGTTTTCCATCCATTCCAAGCAGTTACTGGCAAAGATGGTTTTACCATTGCTGGTTTTTCTGGCTGTTGGTCTCATTTTGTTGGGTTTGATGAAGCGTCCCTTGGTGGATGATGTGCGTTTGCGGGTAGCCGATTGGTTAGCTCCTGCTTATCGTGTTTTGGTTTTCCCGCAGCAGCAGATCAATATTTGGTTGACGGATTTACATGGCGCAACAAATTTAACGAAAGAGAATGCTCGGCTAAGAGAAGAGAATCATAATTTACGCCATTGGTATGATGTTGCTGTCGCCTTGGCTGCTGAAAACGCACGTTTAAAAAATAACTTACATTGGATTCCAGAAGCTGCTCCGCAATATGTAACGGGGCGTGTTGCACGTGATGATGGGGGGCCATATTCCCGTGCTGTTTTGCTGGATGTTGGTACGGGGCATAACTTGCACGCAGGTGATATTGCACTTGATGCATCTGGTCTGTTGGGACGTGTGACAGAAATTGGTCCTCATACGGTTCGTATTTTGTTAATTGATGATGATGCGAGCCGCATTCCTGTTACCTTGTCTGCATCCCATGCTGATGCCATTATGGCTGGAGATGATACGATGTCTCCTCGCTTGATTTATTACCCACAAGATCACCATCCTATAGAAGGTGAACGGGTCGAGACGCGTGGACAAAACAGCTTGCCCGCGGGTTTACCAATCGGGACGGTTCATTATCTTGCTCCTAATCGTCCTGTGGTTATCCCAGATGCTAATTTGGAGCGGCTTGATATTGTGAGGGTCTTTGATTATGGGGCCTTGGATATGCAAGCACCGGATGCTCCTGGACGGGTAAAAGTGCATCACGTGTCCCCTCAGATGTTGCCTGGTTTATTCCCTTCATCGAAAGAGGGAGTTGTGCCATCCGGTATGACAGGAGGGGGAGGCCAATAAAATGGTTGCAGAAAAATCCGCTCCTCATTTACATTCTGCTGTAGAGCCTAAGCAAACTGTTAAACAGCGTGTTGATACCGCATTTCGGACGGCAATGCCGTCTTTGTTTGTAATTTTATCAGCCATTATGTTGGCAGCACCCTTTGGTGTTCCAGGACAGTCTGCATTGCAGATTGGAATAGCAATGTGCACTGTTTGGTTCTGGGCATTTAATCGACCCACCTCTATGCCAGCTATCGCCGTATTTATTATTGGCTTTATTATTGAACTTGTGAGCTTTGGTCCTCCAGGCGCAATGTTATTATCTTTGTTAATTATTTATGGCGTTGCGCACCACTGGAGATACGGTTTGTCTCGGTTGGGTTTTTTAATGTGTTGGATAATATTTAGTATATTTGTTATTATAACAACCATCATGCAATGGATCCTTGTATGTTTACATGCGTTTGCTCTATTGCCATTAACGCCTGCTCTTTTTCAGATAGCCTTAACAATTGGCATTTATCCCAGTTTGTTTGCGCTTTTTGTTTGGGGACGTCGTGTTTTTGCCCATCCTAGTATAGGTTGATAGTGTGCTTTTCCTCATGAGTAAAAAGCTATTTCTTCGCCGGATGTGAACGTTCTTTCTGATGTTTTTAAAAAAACGCTCTTTTAGGGATATGCGGCGCGCACAGCGCCAAGACGTTCCAGTACGTTCTGGGCGAGGGGTCTTTACGCGCCGTGCTTTGCTGGTGATGGCTGCACAGGTAGGCATTTTAAGCGTTCTAGGGCGTAGATTATATAATATTCAAGTTGTGGACGGGCCTCACCTGAAGCAATTGGCGGAGAGGAACCGGACGAGTAAACGTTTACTGGCTCCAGCTCGTGGACCTATCTATGATCGTTTTGGTACGGAGTTGGCTGGCAATAAAGTGAGTTGGCGTGCTTTATTAATGCCTGAAGAAACGACAGATATTGCCGCTGTTATAGACCGTTTTTCACAAATTATTGCATTAGATGAACATGATCATGCCCGGATAGAGCGGGATTTACGCCATCTACGCAAATATGTTCCCGTCACGTTGCATGAGTTCCTTTCATGGGATGATATGGCAAAGATTGAGTTGAATGCTCCTTCCTTGCCAGGAGTGCTTATCGATGTTGGGTCAACACGTTTGTATCCATATAAAGATTTAACAGCACATCTTGTTGGGTATGTTGCACCTCCGAATGAAGATGATGTTACCCAAAATCCAACATTGTCTTTACCCGGCATACGTGTCGGTAGGGCGGGTATAGAACAAACACAGGAAGGTAAGTTACGTGGCCAACCTGGTTCAGTGGAAATGGAGGTTAACGCACGGGGGCGTGTGATAGGTGAAATAGACCGTGTTGAAGGGCAGCAGGGTGATAATGTCCGCTTAACGTTGGATGTTGGTTTGCAGCAGCAGGTCTTAAATCGTCTTGGGGATCGGGTTGCGAGTTCTGTTGTGATGGATTGTCGCAATGGGGAGGTGTTGGCTATGGTGAGCACTCCCTCTTTTGATCCGTCTTTGTTTGATTCTGGAATTAGCCATACGCAGTGGGATATCTGGGCTAAAGATCCGCGGACACCTCTTCTGAACAAAGCTGCCTCAGGATTGTACCCGCCCGGTTCCACATTTAAGCCAGCTGTGGCGATGGCGGCTCTTAAATCTGGTGCGGTGACGCCACAGGATCGTTTTAACTGCCCTGGATATTTTGATATGGGAGGTGTGCGTTTCCACTGTTGGAATAAGTGGGGGCATGGCTCATTGAATATGCGCAATGCGCTAAAATATTCCTGTGATGTATATTTCTATGAAGTTGCACGTCGGTGCGGTATGGATCCAATCAAGGATGTGGGGAATGGGCTTGGGCTAGGCGTTAAGCTTGATATCGAACTGCCTCATGTTCGCGCGGGGGTTATTCCAACCCCTGAGTGGCGTCAAAAGCATGGCCACCATTGGAATGGGGGCGATACGGTCAATGCTGGTATTGGGCAAGGGTTTGTTCAAGTGACACCATTGGCATTGGCCACCTATGTTTCGCGTATTGCTTCTGGAAAAGAGATACAGCCGCATTTAGTGCGTTCTGTGAATGACCAGCTTTCGGGTTTAACAGGGCTGGATGTAGCTTCTGTTTTGAATATCCCGACAGAACATTTGAATGTTGTGCGTGACGGTATGTTTGCTGTTGTGAATGAGGAGCATGGAACGGCTCCTAAAGCACGCCTTGATTTGCCGGGTATTCAAATGGCAGGAAAAACGGGCTCTGCGCAGGTGCGGCGTGTTTCGAGAGCATTACGTGAATCAGGTCATTTTAATTCGATGAATTTGCCATGGGAATATCGCCCTCATGCATTGTTTATCTGCTTTGCGCCATATAATGACCCGCGATATGCCGTGTCTGTTGTGGTGGAGCACGGTAATGCAGGTGCGGCAGAAGCAGCGCCGCTTGCGAAAAGTATCATGACAGATACGTTGTTACGTGATCCCGTTAATCGCTCCAAACCGCCTGGACAAGCTGTTGCTCAAGCCGAGCCAGACCGTGGATGAGGAATAGGAATATGAACAAGTTTGGCTTTCTAAAACCGAATAAAAGGTTATTGAGAGCCGAGCCTGATTTCCGACCCATGGCTCGTCTTTTACAGATTAACTGGATTTATGTTCTTTTAGTCTGTGTCATGGCAGGCGTGGGCTATGTAGCGCTCATCTCTGCAGGTGGTGGGTCTGCTAAGGCTTTTGCTGCACCACAAATGACGCGTTTTGGCTTTGGTATTGTGATGATGATCGCGGTGGCCTTAATTAGCCCACGCGTTTTAAGACTCCTATCCGTTCCGATATATATGGTCTCGATTCTTTTGCTCGGGTTGGTCTTGAAAATAGGTCATGTCGGGAAAGGAGCGGAGCGGTGGATTAATTTGGCTGGAATGCAGTTTCAGCCATCAGAGTTTGCTAAAATTGCACTCGTTTTGGTTCTGGCAACATGGTTCCATCGCATAGGGAATGAGCGGATGGGGAACCCGTTACGATTGATCCCCCCAGCGATTTTAACATTAGTTCCCGTGGTTCTGGTTTTAAAAGAACCCAATTTGGGAACGGCCACGATTATTGGTCTTATTGGCGCAACGATGTTTTTTGCTGCTGGAATGCGGCTATGGCAAATTGCGATCTTGGTGGCTCCTATCCCTTTTCTCGGTAATTTTGTTTATTCTCACTTACATGACTATCAGAAAGCCCGGATTGATACCTTTTTACATCCAGAGCATGATCCTTTAGGTGCAGGATATAATATTATTCAGTCCAAGATTGCATTGGGGTCAGGCGGCATGTGGGGAGAAGGGTATCTGCACGGCAGTCAGGGGCAGTTAAACTTTCTTCCTGAAAAACAAACAGACTTCATTTTCACGATGATTGGTGAGGAGTGGGGGTTTGTCGGCGGGATTACCGTTATTTCTCTTTTGGGAGTTATGACGCTGGGGGGAATGCTCATTGCGCTACGGAGCAGAAATCAATTTGGCCGTTTACTCGGCATCGGTATAGCCATGGATTTCTTTCTGTACTGCGCGGTTAACCTCTCCATGGTTATGGGGGCTATACCTGTGGGAGGGGTGCCTTTACCGCTTATTTCTTACGGCGGGTCAGCCATGCTGACGATGATGTTTGGTTTTGGTCTGCTCTTATCTTCCTGGGTACACAGGAATGAGCGTGACCCGGGTTTTGAAGAAGAGAAGCAGATTTAAATAGTTTATTGATCGGGGGTAAAGTCAACATGAACCTTATGGTTGTACTCTGTAATAGGTATTCCGTTTTTTACAGCAGGCCTATAATGATTGTGCTTTAAAAATTTAATGGCTATGTTTTGAAATTCTGGATTTGTAGCATACAGAGTTCTGATATTAGTTGCTCGTCCTTGGGGTGTTATGTCTGCTATAAGGTCAACATGCCCTAAACTGTTGTTTTTGTCTTCTCGACTTGGAGATGAGTGATAAGCACAACCTGAGCAAAATAACACAGAACAGATTACCAAAAGAGAGAGTTTATTCACATTTAAAACCTGTATTTAAAAAGGCACAGGACAAACTCCTGTGCCGTTTATGATTACCCTTCGATCTGCGCGAAATCAGCTAAAAGAGCCGTTGTGTCGCGGAAAGTCGCGAGAAGCTTCAAGCGATTAGTTCTGACGGCACTATCATCGGCATTGACGGTGACTTTATCAAAGAAGCGATCCAATTTTGGACGTAGGGCTGCGATAGCCTGCATCGCATCTGTAAAACGTTCCTCTTTGAGGGCGTTTTGTATGGCAGGAATAGCTTGGGTTAGGCCATCAGCTAAATCGCGCTCTTCATCTTGCGTATAGAGAGTAGCATTTGGCTTACCCGTATGAGGGCCATCTTTTTTATCTTCAATACGAAGGATATTGGCGGCACGTTTTGCAGCAGCAAGTAAATTGCGCCCATCTTCTGTCTGGATCATGTCAGAAAGGGCAGATGTGCGGGCTAACAGACGGCTAAGATCTCCGTCTAAGCCACCCGCCAAAATGGCCGCAAGAACATCATGCCGTTCCCCTTCGCTCCGAAGCTGAACACGCAAACGTTCTGCAATGAAGTTTGGTAAGCTATTGAGCTCTCCAGTTGTTTGGTTTTTTGCTGCTTTCTGGAACAGTTCATTCACATTCAGGCGCAGGTTATTATCACGAATAATACGGATAATTCCTAAAGCTGCACGACGTAAACTATAAGGATCTCCAGAACCAGTTGGCGTTTCACCAATAGCAAAGAAACTGGTTAAGAGGTGAAAACGGTCAGCAAGGGCTACGGCAATGGAAACAGGAGATTTGGGAGTATCATCCGATTGTCCACGCGGCATATAATGCTCTGCGACGGCACGTGAAACGGCTTGAGGCTCTCCATCGTGTGCGGCGTAATACCCTCCCATAATGCCTTGAAGCTCTGGGAATTCACCGACCATACCTGTCGTTAAGTCAGCTTTTGCGAGCAAACCTGCGCGCTTTGCTTGGGTAATTTCCTCTGGGCTTAATCCCATTTCATGAGCAATAATTTCGGCTAGCTCAGAAATGCGTTCTGCCCGTTCCTTTTGTGTGCCAATCTTCGCGTGGAAGGTAACGGCATTAAGCGCTTCAACCCGATCAATGAGTTTTGTTTTTCGGTCCAGATCCCAGAAATGGCGGGCATCTGAAAAGCGCGCACGTAAAACGCGTTCATTTCCAGCAATGGTAAGCTTGCCTTCGTCTTTAAAACGCATATTCGCAATAAAAGCAAAATAAGGGGCCGCGTTACCCTCTTTGGTTTTTAACGCGAAATAGCGCTGATTAACGCGCATGGAAACCTGCATGACTTCAGCGGGGAGATCCATAAACGCATCATCAATGCGGCCCATATAGGCAACGGGGCATTCAACGAGGCCTGATACTTCATCAACCAAGCCGTTATCTTGAACTAAAATGATGTCATGCTGTGCAGCGAGGCGGCTAATCTCTGTTTGGATCAGATCTTTGCGCTTGAAGTCATCAATAAAGACGGCGCGTTGTTCAAGTTCTTCAACCCAGTCATCCACAGAGCGGACGATAAAATCACCCGGTGCAAGGAAGCGATGCCCTTCTGAAAGGTTGGAAGACTTTAAGCCGTGGGCTTGGTCGTTTTCACGTGCAAGAGAGAAGGGGACGACATGCCCATCCAGAATGCAGGTAATTTTGCGAAGAGGGCGCACCCACGTGAAGTTTGACTCAACACCCCACCGCATGGATTTTGGCCATGGAAATTTCCATAATAGTTCTGGAACGGCTTCACTGATGCGGCTCTCAGCACTGATGGGAGGGAGGTCTTTGTGTAAAATCCAGAACCCATCTTCCAGTTTTAACTGATCACGTGTGGCACTATGTTTGCGCATAAAGCCTTCAAGGGCTTTTTCTGGCGCATTTTCACGAGGGCCACGTTCTGATAGCGTTCGTGCAGGAACTTCTGCATCAATATTCATTGCCGCTGCGATGCGGCGAGCGCCATAAAAGGTCTGGATATTTGTAGGGTTTAACCCCTCAAGCGCTTTTGCAAGTAGGGAGCCGAGATCTTCCGCCGCTTTGGCTTGCATGCCGGCTGGAATTTCTTCACAGAATAATTCGAGTAATAATTCAGCCATTGGACGTCTCCTCTTCACCAGCCAACCATGCTTCACAAGCCGCTTTTGCCAATGCACGAACGCGCCCAATATAGGAAGCACGTTCAGACACTGAAATGACGCCTCGCGCATCAAGAAGGTTAAAAAGGTGAGAAGCTTTGAGGCATTGATCGTAAGCAGGTTGGGCAACGCCTGCTTCCGATAGCTTCATTGATTCTTTTTCTGCATCATTAAAATGCGTTAGCAGCATTTGAGTATCTGCGAGTTCAAAATTATAGCGTGAATAATCTTGCTCGGCCCGTAAGAATACATCCCTATATTTTAAACCTTGCCCATTGAAGTCGAGGTCATAAACGTTTTCAACGCCTTGCACATACATAGCCAAGCGCTCTAGCCCATAGGTTAACTCGACAGAAGGCATGACGGTTGGGATGCCGCCTACTTGTTGGAAGTATGTAAATTGTGTGACTTCCATTCCGTCACACCATACTTCCCACCCTAAGCCCCATGCGCCGATGGTTGGATTTTCCCAGTCATCCTCCACGAATCGAATATCATGTTTTTCTGGATCGATGCCAATGGCCCGATAGCTTTCTAAAAGGAGGCGTTGGCTGTCCTCTGGGGTAGGTTTTAAGAGAACCTGATATTGATAATAGTGCTGTAAACGGTTGGGATTATTTCCATAACGTCCGTCAGATGGGCGTCGAGAAGGCTGTACGTAAGCGGCAGCCCAAGGTGTTTTACCCAGTGCACGTAAGGTTGTGTGCGGTGAAAGTGTACCTGCACCAACTTCAAGGTCATAAGGCTGCAAAATAGCACACCCTTTTTGAGACCAGAATTGATGAAGGCGTAAAATCAAATCCTGAAAGCTAAGAGGCCGGTTCTCAGACAATTCGATAAGCTCCGATTGGCAAAAAGGTAAGCTACCTTACAAGGTTCAGCGATCAATCGGAAGTGAGAGAAAAGAAAAGGAAAAAGTTGATCTTGAGAATAAGATATGTCTCTCTCATATGAGTAATGTATAAATTTCTTCCTCTGGAAGGATAGAGAGACGATGAATAACGAAGAGCGCGACCTTATCTCCCGTTTTATTGCTCGTGTCGGTGGGGCACAGAATGGGCAGGGTGGATTTGGCTCCTATGGCCAACAAGCCCCAGCGTTACCACCGATTGATCCAGAAGCGGATCGCTTTATTGGCGAGAACTTTCAGAAATATCCAGAAGCCCGATATCGTGTGACGCAGATGGCCGTTGTGCAGGAAGCGGCTCTTGCACAAGCTCAAAATCGTATTCGTCAACTAGAATTCCAACTCCAGCAAGCGCAACAACAGTTGCAACAAAGCCAGCAGAATCGTTCAACAGGAGGCGGTGGCCTCTTTGGTGGTCTTTTTGGTGGTGCTAATCGCCAACAAACCGCATCTGCTCCTCCTCCAGGCTGGGGGCCTCAACAGCCTCAACAAAGTGCTTATCCTCCTGGGTATCAGGCAGGGATGTTCCAACGTGGTGGTTCTGGCTTTATAGGTTCGGCTCTGTCCACAGCAGCTGGCGTTGCTGGGGGTATGATGGCCGCAAACGCGTTGGAAGATTTGTTTAGCGGGCATCATGAAGGTGGCGGCTTTGGTAATGGAGGTGAAACCATAATTAATAATAATTATGGTGATACATCAGATCCATTTGGGGGAGCTGGCACAGATGCTGGTGGTGGTTTCTCAGACAGTGATTTTGGTGGAGGTGATGGTGGCTTCGATGATGGGAACTTATTCTAAGTCCTTTTCGTCCACCATTGTTTTTTAAGAAAAGAGGAAACCCGTTTGGCTAAGCCAGCGGGTTTCTCTGTTTTTGAGTGAGATTTTTTATAACTTCAGTGTTATAATTTCTATGTCCCATGAGATGACCGTAGATATTTAAGGATTATATCGATGCCGGAAAGTGATTTTCGAGATCTTGTTGCTTTTGACGAGCTGGAAGATGGCAAAATTACTACTTTTTCGGTGAAGGATAAGTCGATCATTCTTATACGGGATGGTGAAAATGTTTATGCACTTGATGGAAAATGCCCTCATAAACATGCGCCAATGGGACAAGGTGTATTTTGTAAAAATGATCGAGAGCACGGTGTTGTAGTATGTCCGTGGCATAAAGCTGTTTTTCGTGTGCAAGATGGAGGGTTGGAAGAGCCGGTCGCTTTGGAAGGGCTTGCATCATATTCTGTGGATGTAAGAGATGGACGGGTGTTTGTTAGTGATCATGCTCAAGAGAAACCTTCTCCTCAACCGAAGCAAGAGAACGAATCTGTTCTTATTTTAGGAGGGGGAGCCGCAGGGGTGACCGCGGCAACAACATTAAGAGAAGAAGGCTTTGCCGGAAAGATAACGCTGGTTTTGGATGAGAAATATCCGCCTTATGACCGGACTGCGTTAAGTAAAACTGTTTTACTCAGTACTTCTGATAAAGCGCATGCTCCCAAGCTTTTACCGCAGGCTTTTTATACACAGCATAATATAGAGATCGAATATGGAACGGTGGTTTCGTTTGATCCAGAAAATAAGTGCGTTGTTTTAGAAGACGCAAAAGAATTAACAGCGGATCATATTATTATTGCAACCGGTTCTAAACCTAAAACACTGGATATTCCGGGAGGGGATTTAAAAGGGGTCTTTAGTTTGCATCGAGAGGTTGATGCAGAAACAATTGTTGCTGGGTTAGCGCCTGCTCAAGCTGTGACGATTATAGGTTCTGGATTTATTGGTTTGGAGGTTGCGTCCTGTTTGCGTCAACGCGGCTTGGGCGTGACGATTATTTCTGACGTTGAAATTCCGATGGAAAAGCAATTTGGTCGTGAAGTAGGCATGCAGTTAAGGCAAATGCAGGAAGAGAATAGTGTTGCCTTTATCAGTGATGCACGGGTGGTTAAGATTTATGGAGAGAAGTCGGCAGAAGGGGTTGAACTCGATGATGGTATGCGTTTGCCGTCCGCTTTTGTGTTGGCAAGCGTTGGGGTGAAGCCATCGACTGAATATGTTCAAGGTTTAGAGCGTGATGCTGATGGTGCCATTATTGTAGATGGAGCAATGCGTGCTGCACCAAATGTATACGCGGTTGGAGATGCTTCTGCGGTTTGGCATGCAGGGGAGGCGCGTCGAGTCGAGCATTGGCGGCATGCACAGGTTCAAGGACGAATAGCGGCCTTTGCTATCATGGGGCGAGAAGGTGTTTCTATGCCAACACCATGGTTCTGGACGCAGCAGTTTGGAAAGAAATTAGAGTATTTAGGCTGGGGTGAAAGCTTTAATGCGGTAAATCTGGAAGGGGATATAAGAGCGTTTAACTTCCTTGCTACGTATATGAATGATGGGAAAGTAGTGGGGATTGCGGCTTCTGGATATCCGCAAGCTATGGCAAAAGCAGCTATAGATTTTCAGTGTTTTGCAGATGATCAGGCATGATCTCTCGTTTGAGTGCTTGACATCAGAGGCTTAGAACGGCTTCCTGCGCGAACTTATACGTCAAAAAGTTGATGAAAGAACAGGTTTATGCATCCATATCGCACTCATACATGTAATGACCTTCGTGAGCAGGACGCAGGAAAGACTGTTCGTCTGTCGGGCTGGATTCATAGTAAGCGTGACCATGGTGGCTTACTCTTTATTGATTTGCGGGATCACTATGGCATTACGCAGATTGTTATTCCTGATGGGACTGAGTTACTTAAAAAAACTGAGCGTCTTCGTGTTGAGAGTGTGATTACCGTCACTGGAGAAGTGGTTGTACGTGAAGAAGGGCAACGGAATGCCCATCATCCAACGGGTGCGGTTGAAGTTAAAGCAGAAGATATTGAAGTGCGCTCAAGCGCTACGGTGTTACCATTTCAGGTATCTGGACAAGAAAACTACCCTGAAGATTTGCGCTTGAAATATCGTTATATTGATCTGCGCCGTGAAAAAATGCACCAAAATATCATGTTGCGTAGCAAGGTTATTACGAGCTTGCGTCGCCGGATGATTGAGCAGGGCTTTACGGAGTTCCAAACCCCAATTCTTACAGCATCTTCTCCAGAAGGTGCGCGTGACTTCTTGGTCCCTGCGCGTCTACATCCCGGTAAGTTCTATGCGTTGCCTCAGGCACCTCAGCAGTTCAAACAGCTTGCGATGGTGGCCGGGTTTGATCGTTATTTCCAGATTGCACCTTGCTTTCGCGATGAGGCCTCTCGTGCTGATCGTAGCCCGGGTGAGTTTTATCAGCTCGATTTTGAAATGTCTTTTGCAACGCAAGAAGATGTTTTTTCAATACTAGAGCCTGTGCTTGCCGGTGTGTTTGATGAGTTCACACCAGAAGGGTGGAAAGTAACGGAAGGTGCTTTCCCACGTATTCCATATGCGGATGCGATGCGTGATTATGGGTCAGATAAGCCTGATTTGCGTAATCCATTGATTATTAAGGATGTAACAGAAGCATACCGTGATTCAGGCTTTGGCTTGTTTGCGAAAATTGTTGCATCTGGTGGGCAGGTTCGCGCAATTCCGGCTCCGGGGGCGGGAGATCGTCCGCGCGGGTTCTTTGATAAGCTGAACTCTTGGGCTCGTGAAAATGGAGCTGGAGGACTAGGTTACATTATTTTTACGGATGATGGGGCAAAAGGCCCGATTGCGAAAAACCTAGAAGAGAGCCGTGTAGAGAGCATCCGGGAAACATGTGGTTTGAAAGCAGGGGATGCTGTTTTCTTTGCCGCAGGTAAGGGCGATGAAGTTGCTAAATTCTCTGGGCTTGTCAGAACCAAAGTAGCAACAGAACTTGATCTGATTGAGAAGAATGCGTTCCGTTTCTGCTGGGTTGTCGATTTCCCAATGTATGAGCTGAACGAAGAAACAGGAAAGATTGATTTTTCCCATAATCCATTCTCAATGCCGCAAGGTGGGTTAGAGGCGCTTAATACTCAAGATCCACTTACAATTAACGCGTATCAATATGATATCGTATGTAACGGTGTTGAGCTGTCTTCTGGGGCTATTCGTAACCATCTGCCAGAAGTTATGCTGCGTGCTTTTGAGATTGCCGGGTATGGCCCCGAAGTGGTGGAAGAACGCTTTGGTGGAATGTTGAATGCGTTCCGTTATGGTGCGCCTCCTCATGGTGGTGCCGCGCCGGGCGTTGATCGTATTGTTATGCTTTTGGCGGATGAGCCTAATATTCGTGAAGTTATTCTGTTCCCGCTCAACCAAAGTGGTGAAGACTTGATGATGGAAGCGCCAGCAACTGTTGAGGCGTCACGTTTGAAAGAACTTCATTTGGCATTGGATTTACCAAAGCCAAAGCCCACAGTGACGAAGTAAAAATAAAAAAAGATTAAAGTTAAGAACCTGACCTTGATTGGTCAGGTTTTTTTATGGTTATTTCTAAAAGAAATACTTGGTATTAAAAGGTAATCAAACATCTTTTTTCTGCCATCTTGCAGCCGAAGCGGTGCCTTTTATCAAAGTTAGATAATAATTATTCGCTTTGTTTTGAATTGGGGCTATGTGCTAAAATATTTTCTAGGTTTAGGGGTTGTGATATCGTTCTTTGCGGGAGTAATGGCGCTCCCCTCTGCTAATCATCCAGCCGAAACGCACGCCCAATTCGTGCCTTATCATGGCCCTTATGGGACTAGGCCGCCGGCACCAACGCATGCACCCGATGGAACATTGTTAAGTCAGGCACCTAAACAAGGAAAATATGCGGCGATTGGGCACTGGCGGTGGGTTGGCAGTGGTTATAAATGGATTGATCGGCCACATCACTTTGAGAAAAATCATAAGGCATTTTCATTCTCTTAAGGTGATGTTATTTAATTATTCAAGCGTAACGACAACAGGAACATGGTCAGACGCTTTTTCTTTGCTGCGTTCATCTTTGTCGATGGTAAAGCTGATGAGTTTTTCCGCAATACGTGGGGGAAGAAGAGCGTGGTCTATGCGTAGACCTGCATCCCGTTGGAATGAAGCGGCCGTATAGTCCCAAAAAGTATAATGTTGGCCTGTTGGGTGAAGGGCTCTTAGAGCATCCGTCAGCCCAAGCCATTTTAGGCGATTGAACGCGGCTCTACTTTCAGGGCGAATAAGAGCATCTGTAGGTGGTAAAGATTTTGGAGCGAAATCTTCATTGGTGGGGCAAACATTATAATCACCAATAAAGACAAAGGGAGTATTTTCTGTAAGGAAATCTTTGGCTCTTTGTGTCAGTGCATCAAAAAAATTTAATTTTTTTTGAAAGCCTTCCTCTCCACCTGAATTACCATTCGGTAAGTAAAGATTGCCAATAATAGTATCTTTCATCTTCGTTTCTATGAAACGCGCGGAAGGATCATTAAAATCTGGCAAATGAGACGTAGTAATATCGAGAGGGTGCCGGCTAATGAATGCGACGCCATTATAAGCTTTTTGCCCGGCAATGGCGACATGAAACCCAGATTTTTGGAACACATCTGGAAATTGGTGCGATTCACATTTGATTTCTTGTAAGCACAGTAAGTCACATTCAGGATGGCGCTCTAGCCAGTCCTGAACTAAGTGTGCACGGGCGCGGATGGAATTAATGTTCCAACTGGCAAAAGTAAGAGACATATCAGAAATCAAGCGAGAGAAAAGCTGGTGCCACAACCGCAGGATGAGGCGGCGTTGGGGTTTTTGACAGAGAAATGTGCTCCCATGAGCTTATCTTCAAAATCGAGTTCTGCATTTTGTAGAAGATCTAGACTGACATCATCTACAAAAACTTTAGCACCATCGCGTTCGATAATAATATCATCGGCATTCTGAGACCGATCCAGCTTGAATTGATATTGGAAGCCGTTGCACCCTCCGGCGAGAACAGCAACACGCAAGGCTAATCCTTCTGGTTGCGGCTGAGCCGAAATAATTTCTTTAATACGCGCAGCGGCACTCGCAGAAACGCTAAAAGATGAAGCTGAAGTCATATACCGATCTCAATGGAGTGATGTGGCAGAGAAAGCTTTCCCTAATATGGACAGATATGCTCTTATTATAAAGAGGAAAGATGTATTTTGTAGGAGTTGTTAATGGTTGCTGCCTATGCCGTTCAGGAAAAAGGTGCTCGTGGACGGTTTTATCCTGAGGAGGAAAGTTCAACACGTTCTCCGTGGCAGCGGGACCGAGATCGCGTCCTTCATTCAACTGGCTTTCGAACCCTACAGTATAAAACGCAGGTTTTTATCAATCATGAAGGTGATTTTTTCCGTACGCGATTGACGCACTCTCTAGAAGTTGCCCAGATTGCACGCTCTATTGCGCGTAGCCTTGGGCTGAATGAAGATTTAACAGAAGCTTTGGCGCTGGCGCACGATCTGGGGCATACCCCTTTTGGGCATGCCGGGGAGGATGCATTAGCCAAAGCCATGAAAGATTGGGATGGATTTGACCATAACACTCAATCTTTACGTTTGGTAACAGCGCTTGAGACACGCTATCATTCATTTGATGGCTTGAATTTGACGTGGGAAACCCTGGAGGGGCTGGCAAAGCATAATGGCCCTATAAAACGTCCCACACCCTATATGATTGAATGTAATGAACGGTATCACCTTGATTTGACAAGTTATGCTTCTGCGGAAGCGCAGGTTGCTGCGATGTCTGATGATATTGCGTATCATGGGCATGATCTGGATGATGGATTAAGAGCTGGATTGCTCACATTTGATGATATTGAAGATCTGCCAATCGTTGGGGATGCTTTGAAAATATCGCGGGATCTGGAGCGCAAAACCGGGCATACAGCCGGTGATCAGGCGCAACGAGCCCGGCACGAAACTGTGCGATTGGTGATCAATGCTTTAGCGACCGATCTTACAGAGCAGACACGCCGTAATTTGGAAAAGCTGAACCCACAAAGTGCAGATGATATACGTCAGGCGGCCTACCCAGTTGTGGCTTTTAGCCCTGAAATGGGAACAAAAAATAAAGCAATTCGTAAATTTCTTTACGCAAGGATGTATCGGCACTGGCGCGTAAACCGTATGTCCCGTAAAGCAAAGCTTGTTTTGACAGAGATTTTTAACATTCTTTCAGATGATATTGGGCTTTTGCCAGATTTATGGCGTGAAAAAGCTCAAATTGCGGATAAAAAGAAGCGTTATCGTCTGGTTGCAGATTATATTGCAGGAATGAGCGATCGTTTTGCAATGGAAGAGCATCGACGCTTGACGGATCTCTCTGTTCTCGGTTGATAGTTTTATTTTGAAGATGCCCACAGGAAACGACCTGATATGCCCGCTGTAACACCTTCTCCAACAACAGATTGTCTTTTTGCTCGTACACGTATTCAGGTGTGTGATGCGTTGCGTTCCGTTGTGCCCGGCATCCCGGAAGAGATTGTTCAGCGTGTTGAAGTGACCCCTCCACGGGATGCAGCGCATGGTGATATGGCCACAAACGCTGCGTTGTTGGCGGCAAAGCCTGCCCGCCGTAAGCCTGCCGATATTGCTGCAGAGTTGGTTCAGAAACTCAGTGAACTTCCCGGAATTGAAAAAGCAGAAGCTGCGGGCCCCGGGTTTGTTAACCTCACCTTGAAGCCAGATGTTCTACAAAGTGTGGCTAAGCTTGTATTGATGACGGGAGAGGTATTTGGCCGTTCCCAGATTGGTCAAGGAACGCGCGTTAATGTGGAATATGTTTCTGCTAATCCAACAGGGCCAATGCATGTGGGGCATTGTCGCGGAGCTGTTGTTGGAGATGCGTTAGCAAATTTGCTTGATGCGGCCGGTTATGGCGTAACGCGTGAATATTATATTAACGATGCTGGAGCGCAGGTAAATGCGCTGACATGGGCAACCTATTGGCGCTATCTGCAAGAAATTGGCACTCATATTAATGCTGAAGTTTTCGGGAAAGAAACCCCGACAGGTTTGCAGTATCAAGGGGAATATTTAATTCCTGTGGCTCAAGCGATTGTTCAAAAACATGGTCGTTCTTTAGCTGACAAAGATGGCGGAATAGCTGACCCTTCTGTGTGGTTTGAACTCGTTCGGCGGGAGGCGCTGGATCAGATGATGGAAATGATCCGTCATGATCTGGAAGCTTTGGGTATTTCCCATGAGGTTTTTTCGAGTGAGGCTGAGACGCTAGCGAGTGGGCGTGTGGATGCCGCAATTAATCAGTTGCAAAGCAAAGGGCTACTGTATGAGGGGGTATTAGAGCCTCCTAAAGGAAAAATGCCAGAAGATTGGGAGCCTCGCCCGCAAACATTGTTCCGATCAACAGAATTTGGGGATGATACAGACCGCGCGCTTCGAAAATCAGATGGATCGAATACTTATTTTGCGAATGATATTGGATATCACGCGCAGAAGGCATCAACGTCCGATGTATTGATTGATGTGCTCGGGGCTGATCATGGTGGCTATGTTTCTCGGATGCGGGCAGCTATCTCTGCACTGACAGACAAAAAAACTGCCTTTGAGGTGGTGATGTGCCAGATTGTACGGGTCGTTAAAAATGGTGAACCTGTCCGGATGTCCAAGCGGGCGGGTACCTTTGTAACTCTACGTGATCTGTTGGATGAAGTTGGAAAAGACGCGGTGCGCTTTACAATGTTGACCCGTAAAGCAGATGCTCAGATGGAGTTTGATCTGGATGCCGTTGTCGCACAGACGCGGGATAACCCCGTTTTCTATGTGCAATACGCCCATGCGCGCTGCCGCTCTGTTTTGCGGGCGGCGGAAGAGATGTTTGGGAAAGATGCAGTTCAAACAGAAACATTAGCGCAGGTTGATCTGACTGGTTTGTCATCGGATGTGGAGCTTGCGGTGTTGCGGCGTATAGCTTCTTTCCCACGCACGGTAGAAGGCGCGGCTATTGCACGTGAACCGCACCGGATTGTGACCTATTGTATTGAGCTTGCATCTGATTTCCATGCGTTATGGAACCGTGGGCGTGAAGACACTACTTTACGCTTTTTGCAAGAAAATGATCGAGTGACTAGCTTGTCAAAATTGGCCCTTGTTGCAGCTATTGCCATGACATTGCGTTGTGCTCTGGCAATAGTCGGTGTTGAGCCGGTGGAGGAAATGCGATGATATCAGACGATAATAAACGACGGAGTAGTCGTGATCCTGGTGATTATGCAGAACATGGCGCGTCTGCTCCTCCACCATCATCTCGGCTTTTGCGTGAGCGCATGAGCGGCGATTATGACCCGGAGCCCCCACCACGTCGTCGCGTGGCAGCGAATGAGAGAAAAGCTGGCTTTTCCTCAGTTTTGGGGAATGATCCTGCAACGCGGAAACTTGTTGGCGGGGCAATAGGAATTGGTGCGGTTTTGGTCGCAGCGGTTGGTGGGTGGTCGCTGATGGGAGGTCACCATGGTGGTATTCCTATCATTGGCCCGCCTCCTGGGCCTGTGAGAGATATACCAGCTGATCCAGGTGGTATGCAGATTATGAGTGATGATGGTGGTGTCACAGACATGACTGGGAATGGTGTTGCTCATTTAGCTCCTGCGCCTGAACAACCTGATACGAAAGGGTTGGCGCGTCAGTATGGTGTGTCTCCTCAAAGTGCAGCTACAGTTACACAGTCGGCTGGTGATAGTGCGCAAAAACAAACTGTAGCGTCTTCTCAGCAAGAGGCGATGGGGGCAAGTGGAGCGCAACAAGAAAATGTGAAAACGTCTAAGGAGAATGTTTCTCCAGAAGGGGCGGTGGGAAATGGAAGCGTTGCGGCTCAGAACCCGGCTCAGTCTGATGGTGTAAAGACGGCTTCTGAGCATGATCAAAGTTTAGCAAAGACGGATACGGTAGACGTGCAGAAGAAAACGCCGAATGTGTCTCAAACGGATGATAATGGTGGAGATGCAATATCGGATGATAATGCGGATCAAAAACAGTCCGTCAGTTCACCTAAAGCTGTAGTATCTGCACCCGTAGCACCGCAGCGACCTGCGCCAAGAGTGGCTCCGCAGAAAGCAGCTCCAGTTATAGAAAAATCCAAAGATATATCTGCACCCAAAAATGCAGGAAAGCATGAGGTGCAGCTGGCGGCGCTCGATAGCGAAGCTGGCGCTAAAAAAGAATGGGAAACGTTGCGCCACCAAAGCCCCGCTTTGTTTGCAGGCCATACCCCCTTGTTTGAAAAGACCACGAGAGGTGACAAGACGTTTATTCGTTTGAGAATTGGCGGGTTTGAAGATCTTAAAGCGGCGAGAGGGTATTGTATCAAGCTCCATGCTCAATCGATTTCGTGTACGCCTGCTCAGTTTTAAGAGATTACATTGAGCGAGGTTTTGCATTTAACGCTAGAAGGGTTTGAGGGGCCGTTGGATTTGCTCCTTGACCTTGCTCGTAAGCAAAAGGTTGATCTGGCGCAGATTTCTATTTTGCAGTTGGTTGAGCAATATTTGACGGTCGTTGAAAAAGCACGAGCGGAGGCTCGGTCTTTACGACTTGAACTCGCAGCAGATTGGTTGGTTATGGCCGCGTGGCTGGCTTGGTTAAAATCACGGCTGTTACTCCCTGCTGAAAATAACGCACAAGAAGAGGCAGAAGACGCTGTTGAGCAACTGCAAGAGCGTTTGTTTGAACTTGAGCGGATGCGTCTAGCGGCACAATGGTTACAAGAGCGTCCACGTTTGGGTGTTGATGTTTTTCGACGTGGGCAAGGGGAAGAGTATATTGAGATTGATCGCTCTGGGTTGAGGGTGGATCTGTCCGCGTTAATTACTGCGTATCTTGCAGCGAAGCGCCGGAGCGGAAAGAAGCGTGTTTATACGCCTAAGGTTAGGCAATACTGGAGCGTACAAGACGCGCTAGAGCGTTTGAAGCGTCTTTTGGGGGTAGAGAAAGTATCCGGGTGGCAAACTTTAGGATCTCTTTTACCAGATCATTTATTATTAGATGAAAATCCATTGGATCGGTCTGCTGCTTTTGCGGGAACGCTCTTAGCCAGCTTGGAGATGGCTAAAAGTGGCGTTTTGGAGTTTCAACAGGAAGAAGCTTTTGCTGAAATTAGGTGGCGCGCAGTTTCATGATAGAAGTAGAAGTTCAACGCGCGTGTTTGCTGGCTGAAGCTTTGATTTTTGCAAGTTCAGAGCCTGTTAAAAGTGAAGTTTTGATTGATTTATTACAAAGTCAGAACTTAAAGAGCGATATTCATTTGATTATAGATGTATTACGCGAAAAATACACGCACCACGCTATTGAGCTTATTGAGGTAGCAGGCGGGTGGCAGTTTCGAACAAAAGCAGAATATGCACAAATTTTAACAAAGGTTGTTGAAAAACCCAGAAGGTTAAGCCGCGGTGCAATGGAAACTCTGGCGATCATCGCGTATCATCAACCGTGCACACGTACAGAAATAGAAACCATTCGGGGTGTTTCCCTCGGGCAGGCAATTTTGGACGCATTGTTAGAAGATCAATTGATAACCCCTAAAGGACGTAAAGAAATTCCTGGTCGGCCTGTTTTATGGGGTACAACGCCTGCTTTTTTAGAAAGCTTTGGGCTAGAGGGGCTTAATTCTCTACCTAAAAGAGAGGATTTTCTTTTGGAGAGAGCTGCAACGGAAATGCAGCAAGATGCGCCAGCCGATCAGGAAAAAGGCTAGAATTGTCAGATGTTTGACTTTAGTTTTTCAG
This sequence comes from Swingsia samuiensis, assembly GCF_006542355.1. Taxonomy (NCBI): domain Bacteria; kingdom Pseudomonadati; phylum Pseudomonadota; class Alphaproteobacteria; order Acetobacterales; family Acetobacteraceae; genus Swingsia; species Swingsia samuiensis. Next base: position 1,644,275 of record NZ_CP038141.1, read on the forward strand.
AGATTGCCTTATTCGTTATCGTGGCTATGGTCTTTATTCGTCCTAAAGATCTACCCGTTGCTATTCGTACCATTTCCAATGGATTAAAAGCCATGCGGCGTATGGCTGGAGAATTTCAAAGCCATATTGATGAAATGGTTCGAGATGCTGATCTGACAGAAACACGCGATCAGCTGCGAGACTTAAAGAATTTCAATTTTCGTGATCATGTGACGAAGACGATTGATAAAGACAACTCAATTCGTAAGAGTTTGGATTTTCAACCTTCTGGCCTTGATGCTTTGCCTAAAGTGCCTTCGCCACCACCGCCACCGATTGAGGCGTCGTCTAATCCATCAAAACCCTATAATGCATTGCAACGAGAGCAGGAAAATCAGCAGGATGATCTTGAGGGTGTTCCTGTTATTCTTCCTCCGACAACGGCGCGGCGTTTAAAGCATGAGCAAGAACGCTGGAAGGGGCCCACAATCGTACCGCCTATTCGTGTTATTCATCATGGCAAGCGTGTTGCTATTTCAAGCATGGAGAAAGGCTCATGAAAGAGTCGGATGCAATTGACGATACCCCCATGCCGTTGCTTGAGCATATCGTTGAACTGCGTAAAAGGCTGATCTGGTCTATTGCGACATTTATCGTCGCATTTATGATTTGTTATCATTATGCGGGGGATATTTATCGATTTTTGGCTGCACCCCTCGAACACATCATGAGGCAGAATGGAGAGCAGCCTCATTTAATATATACGGCCTTATACGAAGCCTTTTTTACTTATATTCGTGTCGCTATCTTTGGGGCAACGTGTTTATCATTTCCGATGATAGCGATTCAGGCGTGGATTTTTATTGCTCCTGGTTTGTACCGGAGTGAAAAACGTGCATTTGCTCCTTTCCTAATAGCAACACCTCTGATGTTTTTGATGGGGGCTGCCTTAGCTTATTATGTTGTGTTTCCTTTTGCATGGAAGTTTTTCCTCTCCTTTCAAACGGCTGGTAATGGAGGGATGGATATTGAGCTTCAAGCTAAGGTTTCAGAGTATTTAAGCCTTGTAACAAAAATGATTTTAGCATTCGGTATCTGCTTTGAGTTGCCTGTTGTTTTAACTTTGCTTGTGCGTGTTGGATTAGTCGGGACTGCACAACTCAAGAAACTAAGACGTTATGCTATTGTTGCTTCATTCGCTGTGGCGGCTGTGCTGGCTCCTCCTGATGCAATTACAATGTTGAGTCTCGCTATTCCGCTTGTCGCGTTATATGAAATATCTATTTTTGTGGCCCGATTAGTAGAACCCAAACCTGTCACAGATGATGAAGAGTAATGGAGCCTTATAAATGCACGATTTAAAAGCTTTACGCGCCGATCCAACGGCATTTGATGCGGCTTTAGAGCGTAGAGGCCTTGCCCCTGTCGGCCACAAGCTCGTTACGGATGATGAAGAACGCCGTGCTGCTTTAGCTGCCTTGCAGGATGCTCAAGGTGCACGTAAGGTTTTGGCTAAAGAGATTGGACAAGGGAAAAAATCTGGGGAAGATACCTCCGATCTTGAGGCGCGTGCTGTTGAGCTTCGTGATGAAATTACACGTTTGGAAGTTCATGCATCGACGATTGAAAAAAATATTAATGATATACTGATGTCACTTCCTAATCGGTTAGATCCTTCTGTACCGGACGGGAAAAGTGAAGAAGATAATGTGATTGTGCATTATCGGGGGGAAAAAAGAGATTTTCCTTTCGCACCGAAACAACATTTTGAGCTGGGAGAGGCGCTGGGATTGATGGATTTCCCAACGGCTGCCAAATTATCTGGTACTCGGTTTGTTGTTTTGCGTGGTGCCTTAGCGCGCTTGGAGCGTGCTTTAGGGCAGTTTATGCTTGATACACATACGTCTGAATTTGGATATCATGAGACAAGTGTTCCTCTGCTTGTTAATGACGAGGCAATGTATGGAACGGATAAGCTCCCAAAATTTGCAGAGGATTCATTTAGAACAGAAGATGGGCGTTGGTTAATTCCTACAGCAGAAGTTCCGTTAACGGCCACTGTGATGGGCGAGATTTTGCCTGAAAAAGCATTGCCAATTCGTTTAACAGCTTTATCTCAGTGTTTTCGTTCAGAGGCTGGATCGGCTGGGCGAGATGTCCGTGGTATGTTGCGTCAGCATCAATTTACGAAATGTGAGCTGGTTTCTATTGTTGCTCCAGAAGAGAGCGAAGCTGAGCATGAACGGATGACCCATGCCGCAGAAACTATTTTGGAGCGCCTAGGGATTGCCTTTCGCCGTGTCTTGTTATGCGCTGGAGATACAGGGTTTGGGGCTGCAAAGACCTTTGATTTAGAGGCTTGGCTACCCGGGCAGCAGGCGTGGAGAGAGATTTCCTCATGCTCTAATACGCGAGATTTCCAAGCGCGTCGTATGAAAGCACGTTATCGCTCAGAAAATGGTCCTGCTTTTGTGAATACATTAAATGGTTCTGGCTTAGCTGTTGGGCGGACGCTCATTGCGTTGATGGAAACGTACCAAAATGAGGACGGCAGCATTGATGTGCCAGAGGTTTTACAACCCTATATGGGGCATATTAAGAAAATATCTTAACGCTAGTGATTAAAAGATAAGTAGATTAAGAGCCGTCTTAATATAAACCTAAGACGGCTTTTTATATGTGTGCGTATGCAAATATATTTTATTTTATATTAACATTTTAAAGAAAAATTAAATCGAAGTTCTGCTTTTCTCCCGTTTATGATTAAAATTTGTGTAACAATGTTTAACTATATAAAACAAATCCAGAATAGTTGATGTGAAAAATGGCCTATCCTTAGTATAAAAGGAACATTCATTGTTTTTTTTAGGGTAAATGAGATATTTAAAAAAAATATACATTGTTTTATTTTGGTTTATATATAAACATGAATTGCTATTATGAGAAAGTTTTTGTAGGTTTTACTAGCGTACGCATGCAATTGTGCTGCAAACTATTCTGAGACAATCTCGGGAAACAAAAATGATTTATATAAAGTAAGTCGGGATAGGCAAATGAGTGGATCTAAGGATAATTTGTCATCAAAAAAAAATTCCCCTGGTTTAGAATTAGGCCGGCGTATAAGGCTATTGCGAGAAATGGCAGGTCTTAGTCAGCAACAACTTGCAGAAAAAATAGGTATTTCACGCTCAGCCGTGGCTTTTTGGGAAACAGGGCGTTCCGGCCATGTTGGGAAGCATCTGGGACAGTTTGCCGCAGTTCTTGGTGTGGAGCCAGAGGTTTTGCTGACAGGAATGGCTTATAAAGATATCCAAGCAACTTTGACGCCTGATGAAGACGTCTTTCTTAGCCTTTATAGAAAACTCCCTCCTCTTATCAAAGTACAAGCACAAAAATGGATTGAAAGAAGGGTTCGGCAGATTGAAGAAGATGCAAGTAAACCCGTTTTAAATAATACTTTGATGGCAGAACCACCAAGGGAAGGACTGGAATAAAAAGGGAGATAATCTCCCTTTTTATTTTTTATTTACGCTTGTTTTTTCTAGGTTTGCTGGATGATTTTTTAGAGAAATTATTTTTCTCCTTTGTATGACGACCTCCAGTATTTGCGTGTTTTTGGCTTCCCCTCATACGGCTTTGTGTTCGTAGAACTTGTTCAATCCAATCGTTAAGAATAGTGGTGTTTATTTCAGCCGTTTGTTGTGCCGGATAAGATTCTGGGAAGCGCAGCGCAAGCCAACGCCATGCAACGAGCCTTTTGTGGCGTTTTTCAGCACGTTCAAGTTCTTCCCGACTGGCTTTTTCTGGGTGAGGGAGACGTCCTGTTCCAGGTGGCGGAACAGGCCTGCCCGCAGAGTGATCCGCTGCCCATGTTACCAAACGTTGAATACCATTGTCTCGCTCATCAATCGGGCACATGGCATAGGTCCACCGTGTGGTGAGGTTGAGGTTTTCAACACCTTCCAATGCAGCGGCAATCTCTAACGACTGATCCATATCGGCTAAGCGATAGTTTGGGTCGTCCGGCCGTAAAACAGCACGTTTGATGCGTGTAAGAACCCCATACAGGCTATCACTATCAATTTCTTCTGCAACGGCTCTTACGATGTCTGAATCAGGTTGAACAAGAGGGCGGAGTTCTGTGCTGATTTCAGGCGGGGCAATGAGCATATTGCGAATAAAAGAGGGGCTGCCAGCGCCTGCAAGGACACAGACCAAGCCTTCCTCGTGCTTACCAAAACGTCCGGCTCTTCCTCCAATTTGTTTGACTTCTTGTGAAAGAAGATCCCGTGTTTGGCGTCCATCAAATTTACGTAAAGCACTAAAGACAACACGTTTGATCGACAGGTTAAGCCCCATGCCAATGGCATCCGTGGCGATAAGAATATCTGCTGAGCCATTATTAAAACGTGCCGCTTCAGCACGGCGTACTTCTGGGCTTAGCGCACCATACACCACAGCCACTCTGCGTCCACGTGCCATCAACTCTGCACGTAAATCCAACACTTCACGGCGTGAAAAAGCAATAACGGCATCGCCCGTTTCAAGCTCATTTAAGTGTAGGGCGTGGCCTGCTTTTAGAGGGCTTTTTCGTTCTAGGTGGATTTCGTCAACCGGATCATCGCATAGTTCTGCAATGCGTTTCACGAGCGGGATACAATCAGGCGCGCCCAGAATAAACACATGCCGCGCTGGAACACCCATGATGGCGGCTGTCCATGCTGCCCCGCGATCTGGATCGGCGAGCATTTGGGCTTCATCAATAATAGCAACGTCAACTGGGTTATTAAAAGGGCACATTTCAACCGTAGCTGCCAGATGCCTTGCCCCTGGCATTTCGATGCGCTCTTCACCCGTGGATAAAGAGGCAGGCACGCCTCGGTTGAGAAGGGCCTCTCTAAATTCGTGTGCAAGAAGACGCAAAGGTGCGAGGGCGAAACCACTTTCGGCGTTTGCTAAGGCATCAAGAGCTGTATGGGATTTTCCTGAGTTGGTTGGCCCTGTGACTAATGTAATACGACGCTTGAGTGCGCGAGCCGTACGAAAATGAGCCGCAAAACGATCAAGCGCTGCTACACGGGCGATTGCTGCATTCCCAATCTTGGAGCCACGTTCAAGAACTTCTGGTCGTGCAGGTGTTTTGCCGCGCCATTCAGGGAGAGATGAGCGTAACTTTTTGAGTTCAACAGGGTCAAAGAAGAAAACTTCCAGGCCATCAGCTTTTGTTTCACGCTTGGCAATGGGAATGCGGTTTTCTGCGATCCAGCGAAAGGCTTCCCGGCGGGAACATCTTAAAATATCGGGAACATCATCGAATCCGATAAGTGTCGATTCCCATTCTTTCAGGCGGTCAAGTTCGCGTGCTCTTTTACGTTCTGCTCTGGCTTGAATATCTGCTTGTTCACGAGCACGGCGTTCTTCAGCCAGAAGTAATTCATCTTCAAAGCCTAGGTCGATATTGCCAAAAGCAGAGGCAATGCTTTGGGATAGCTTTTCAAGCTGACCGCTTGAAAGGGTTAAACCAGCATCAGCTAAATCAGCGCGGACTTCTTCAAGGACCTTACGTGGGGAGTCCCCTAATTCTTGCCACCGTTCAATAAGAACTTCTTCAAGTGCACGGCGCAGATCGTGTTCGCTGGCTTGGGGGTCATGAATTTTTTGGGCTGCATCTTGTGTGTCTGCTTTGCTAACCCACACTTCCCCCGCACGGCGGGCTACATTCATGAGTTGGGAGGCCCATGTTTTCCGCCGTACAGTGCATAGGGCGTCTACAAATGCATCCGGCGTGATGGAAGCATCGTTGCTTTCCAACCGTCGAGCTATTTGCCGTAGAAGAGCAGGGCGCTCTCGAGGGGTAACGTCTATAGACGTACCGAAGGCAGATAAGGCCTGCTCTAAAGCACGTTCAGCTGGAGAAAGAGGGATGTCACTCATGGAGTCTTCAGTCATAAAAAGACTTTTGCGCTATTATGCTCAACTGTTCAACGCAGATGGGTTCCTGCAATCAAATCTTTAAGGTAAAAGAATTTAATTCTCATGATTTGGGACTAAACCTTTTGTCCGTCTAAAGCCGGAGATAATACTAAAGATGTCCACACCAATTGTTTCTGCTCCAATGCCGACCATTGATGAGCCCCTGACAGGCCTTACACCTTATGAAGGTCATCCTAAACAATATCGTTTAGCTGAGCCAAGCAAGGAATATGGGCATCTCTATCCTGCCAAGGTTTTGACGGTTCATCATTGGACAGACCGTCTTTTCACTTTTACGACAACACGTGATCCTGGCCTTCGCTTTGAGAATGGTCAGTTTACGATGATCGGAATTGAAGTGGACGGTAAGCCTCTTTTACGCGCTTATTCGATCGCTTCTGCCAATTATGAAGATCATTTGGAGTTTTTATCCATTGCTGTGGAAGATGGACCTCTGACATCTCGTTTACGGCACGTGAAAGTGGGTGATACGGTTTTGATCGGCCGTAAACCAGTGGGAACACTGCTTCTTGATAACTTAAAGCCTGGGCGTAACCTATATTTCCTATCAACAGGAACAGGTCTGGCTCCGTTTATGAGCTTGATTAAAGACCCAGAAGCTTACGAGCGGTATGAGAATGTTATTTTGAGCCATACAGTTCGTATTTCTGGTGAATTGGCTTATGAAAATCATATCCGTCACGAACTACCAAAGCATGAATTCTTAGGCGAATTGATTGAGGGTAAACTGCGTTATTATCCCGCGGTAACTCGAGAAGATTACGCCGTGACGGATCGTATTACAAAGTTGATTGAAAGCGGAAAAATCTTTCAAGATCTTAACATTGATGAACTCGACCCAGAGCATGATCGTGTCATGATCTGTGGATCCCCTGAGATGTTAGCTGATACAGAAAAGTTGCTTGAAAGCCGTGGCTTTGAAGAAGGCAACATGAACAAGCAAGGGTCTTACGTTGTCGAGAAAGCTTTTGCGGAGCGTTAAAATTTAAAAAGTAAAGTATTTTATAAAAAGGCCGAGATATGCAGGAATTTGATTTATTTGTCATTGGTGCGGGCTCTGGCGGTGTACGTTGTGCTCGTATCGCCGCTCAAAATGGTGCACGTGTTGCAATTGCAGAACGGCGCCATTGGGGTGGTACCTGCGTTAATCTCGGCTGCGTTCCCAAAAAGTTAATGGTTTATGCCTCAGAATATGGCCGCGAGGCAGAAGATGCTCCGGCTTATGGTTGGGATATTGCAGCTAAAGGGTATGACTGGCAGCATCTGATTAAAGCTAAAGACCGTGAAATTGAGCGTTTAAACGGTATTTATGTTTCCATGTTGGAGAAAGCGGGTGTTCAGCTTTTTACAGGGAATGCCAGTTTTGTAGATGCGAACACCCTCGAAATAAGTTCGTCTGATTTAGCTCCTAATGCAGAAAAGCAAATTGTTCGCGCTAAGAATATTGTGATTGCAACGGGCTCGTCTCCAACGAGATTATCTATTCCCGGTGCAGAGCATGCGATCGTTTCTGATGATATTTTTCATTTAGCTGAGCAGCCAAAACGCATTTCCATTATTGGAAGTGGTTATATTGGCGTTGAGTTTGCAGGAATTTTTTCTGGGCTTGGTTCCAAAGTGGATTGGGTCTATCGGCAAGATCTTCCGTTGCGTGGCTTTGATGAAGAGTTACGCAAGCATTTTACCGAAGTCGTTTCTCATAGTGAGATTAACGTTCATGCTTCAACCCACCCGCAAAAAATCGAAAAAATTGAAAATGGATATGAGCTGTTTTTAGAAAATGGAAAGGTTATAGAAACGGATTGTGTGTTGATGGCAACGGGGCGCCACCCTAACGTTCAATCACTGCATGTAGAGCGTGCAGGCATAGCGCTTAAAGATGGGTATGTTCCCACATGTTTAGAAGATGCCAAAACGAGCGTTAAGGGTATTTATGCAATTGGTGATGTGACAGATAACCTTTTTAACCTTACACCCACAGCCATTGCAGAAGGGCATCTGTTAGCGGAGCGTCTGTTGGGAGAAGAGGGAAGAGAGTGGTCTTTTGAGACAACGCCCAAAGCGGTTTTCTTCACTCCACCTGTTGCATCTGTCGGAATGTCCGAAGAAGAAGCAATAAAACACCATCATAATCTCGATATTTATACATCAAGCTTTACGCCGTTACGCCAAACTCTTTCAGGCCGTAAAGGGAAGGCCTTTATGAAGCTGGTTGTCGATACGCAAAGTCAAGTTGTACTAGGCGTACATATGATTGGCACGGATGCGGCTGAGATTATTCAAGGATTTGCTGTAGCCGTAACGGCTGGTTTAACCAAGCGTGATTTTGACCGCACGATTGGCTTGCATCCAACAAGCGCTGAAGAGTTTGTCACAATGAGGACATTGACCCGCCAACGCAACGCGTAGATTAAAGCACGATAAATTATGATACTTGAGAGAAGTATTTCATAATTTATCGTGTATATTGGGCATCGGTTACATGCTCCAGCCAAATCAACGGGGAAGCTATTTACTTTTTCTTGAATGGCAATGTGGCTCATGGCTGTAGTGGGGGATGCGCCATGCCAGTGTTTTTCTTCTGGATGGAAGTAAACGACATCTCCAGACCTTACTTCTTCGATCGATCTGCCTTCACGTTGGATCCAGCCTAAGCCTGATGTAATAATTAATGTTTGCCCCAGTGGATGTGTGTGCCACGCTGTACGTGCTCCAGGCTCAAAAGTAACATGCGCTGTTGTTAACTGAGAAGGTTCTGGTGGATTGATCAGGGGATCAATACGGACTGTTCCTGTAAACCAATCAGCAGATCCTTTGACAGAAGCTTGTGAGCCAACTCATTTGATATCCATATATCTTAGCCTTTAAAAACTATGCAGATAGGAATTCAATTAAGTCTTCATTTACTTGGTCAGCATGTGTGAAAAAGAGGCCGTGTGCGGCACCTTTATATTCTTTATAAATGGCACCTGGGATGAGTTCAGCTGCTTTTTTGCTAGAAAATTCAGGTGGAACATTGGCGTCCGCTGAGCCGTGGAGAATGAGAGTAGGAAGAGTAAACGCTTGAAGATCTGGTCGAAGGTCCGTCTTGCCCCATGTATCGACACAATCAATCGTCGCCATTGGGCTTGCCATACAAGCAAGAGAAAAGGACCAGTTCAGCACACCTTTACTAACAGAACGGAGAAGGCTGGAATCGCCATAAAAGCTGGGAATAAAATTTTCCAGAAAATCAAATCGATCTGCCCGAATGCTTTGTTTTATGCCGTCTAAGACACTTTCAGGTACGCCGTCTGGATTGTCAGATGTTTTTAAAAGGAAAGGCACAATTGAGGCCAAGAGAACAGCTTTAGCAATACGTTTTGTGCCATAACGGCTTAAATAACGTGCAACTTCGCCTCCGCCCATAGAGAAGCCAACAAGCGTTGCATCATACAGATCAAGTGAGTTTATAAGAGTGGCAAGATCATCCGTGAGGGTATCATAGCTGTAACAATGGATTGGATGCCCTGATAAACCAAACCCTCGACGGTCATAAGTAATGACACGATATCCCGCGTCAACAAGGGCAATGACTTGCTTTTCCCACATATCGCCAGTGAGAGGCCAACCGTGAATAAGCACAACAGGCCGTCCTTTCCCCACATCTTTGAAGTGTAAATGGACTCCATCAGAGGTGGTGATATATGACATAATAAATCTCGTTAGAAAAAAGAATGGCTAAGGGAGAGGGGTGGAATTACCACCCATTCCCACGAGCTGGGAGCCAACCATTTCCTGATGCATCGCCCAACTGCCCAGATTGGACTGGATTACTGCTTCCGTAAGCAGAGCCAAATTTGGTGAGGTTCGCTCCCGTGACGCTATCACGTTCAACATGGGATAAGTGATCTGGGTCGGGGCCGTGTTGAAAGTCTGTGCTTGGTGTATCTTGATATCCGGGAGGAAGAGATCTGCGGCCATGAACGTGGTAATGTTCTCCACCATGGGTTTCATTACTGCTAGCTGCTTTTGATGATGATTTTTGTTGTTGGGAAGCCGCATCATAAGGCTGCCCAAATACAGCGCTCTGAGCATGCGCTACCCCTCCAAGGAGGGTGGCTGCCAATATGGCTCGGCAGAAAAAACGGGAAGAGGGTAGCATGAATTCAGTCCTCAGAGATTATTCTAAACGTAGTGAAATCATATTATAGCGTAACGAAGATACACTATCTATACTACGAAGACTTATAAATGTTTACAACATGTCTTGGTTCAAGGTTTTGTTACGGAAAAATCAGGAGAAAGATCTGTCGTGGATGATCTTTTTGAGGCAATGCGCCCTTCTGTTGAAATTGGCGAAGGAGCGCTTTGGCTTCCCAATTATGCAGTACCTTATGCAGAACGTTTAATGCAAAGTATCGAGCAGATTGCCGCCCAAGCGCCTTTTCGAAAAATGATGACCCCAGGCGGACGATTAATGTCTGTTATGACAACAAGTTGTGGGCAATGGGGATGGCAGACTGATGAAAAAGGGTATCGATACATTGATCGAGACCCTGTAAAACAACAACCTTGGCCAGAGATGCCGTCTTTTTTCAAAGATCTTGCTGTAAAAGCCGCAGCCGAAGCGGGGTATCTCTCTTTCAGTCCTTCTTCGTGCTTGATTAATCGGTATGCACCTGATGCTCAAATGGGAATTCATCAAGATCGAGATGAGGGGTGGTTTTCTGAACCGATCGTTTCCATATCATTGGGGGTTCCCGCTCGCTTTGCTTTTGGTGGGGTGAAGCGGAGTGATCCATTAAAGCGGTTTGAATTAAGGCATGGAGATGTTGTTGTGTGGGGAGGAGCCTCACGTTTAGCGTGGCATGGTATTAGCCGTTTAAAAAAGGATTTTCATCCTCTTACAGGTGATGCTCGCTACAATTTAACGTTTCGTGTCTATCAACCGCGATAATTTTGCGTCATAACCGTCAGTCTCTTTTGTATTAACCTTTAAGAAACCGGAGGGCATTCAATGCACCCCTCGAGCAAGACCCAGGCGCCTAACAACGCGACGTCATGGTCTCCCGCAAGCTGGCGTTCACGTCCGATCGTCCAAGCTCCGTCTTATGACGATAAAGCTGCGCTTGCTGCTGTTGAGGCACGTCTGCATCGATATCCCCCTCTTGTTTTTGCTGGGGAAGCCCGTCGCCTGAAAGCACGCCTTGCTGCTGCGTCTCGCGGGGAGGCTTTTGTTTTGCAAGGTGGAGCATGTGCCGAGAGTTTTGATGAATTTACGGCAGATATCGTACGCGATACCTTTCGTGTCATCCTACAAATGGCTGTTGTCCTAACCTTCGCGGCAAAAGTTCCTGTTATTAAAATTGGCCGTATGGCTGGGCAATATGCGAAGCCACGTTCATCTCCGACAGAAACGGTTGGAGATGTAACGCTGCCTATTTATCGTGGGGACATTATTAACGGTCCTGATTTCACGGCTGATGCGCGCCGGGCTGATCCTGCGCGTATGGAAACAGGATATTTCCAATCTGCTGGTGCGATGAATCTACTGCGCGCTTTTGCCAGTGGTGGGTATGCGAACCTTCATGAAGTACATCGTTGGAATCTGAGCTTTGTGGAGCGCTCTCCTTTAGCTGAGCGTTACCGTCATCTTGCAGAACGAATTGATGAAACGCTTTCGTTCTTAAGAGCCTGTGGTTTTGACGGCTCGGCCTCTCAGATTGATGAGACGGAGTTCTATACCTCTCATGAAGCCCTTTTATTGCCATACGAGCAGGCTTTTGCACGTGTTGATAGCACGAGCGGTGATTATTATGGCTGCTCTGCGCATTTCTTATGGATTGGTGACCGTACGCGCCAGCCAGATGGTGCACATGTAGAGTTTTTGCGCGGCGTGCAAAACCCCATTGGGATCAAAGTTGGTCCGACAACGACGGTTGATGACCTTGAACGTCTTTTGGAAATTCTTAATCCAAAAGATGAGGCCGGTCGTATTACGCTTATTTCAAGAATGGGTGTTGATAAGGTTCATAACCATCTGCCGCCTTTGTTGGATGCCGTTAATAAAACAGGCCGTACTGTGACATGGATATGTGATCCGATGCACGGCAATACCATAACAACGACACATAAAATAAAGACACGTTCGTTTGATAGCGTTCTGGGAGAAATCCTTGGCTTCTTTGAAGTTTTTGAAGCAGCAGGACGACGCCCTGGAGGTATTCATCTTGAGATGACGGGTCAGGATGTGACAGAATGTGTAGGCGGTGCTCAACGTTTGACAGAGTCTGATTTGAGTAGCCGTTATACGAGTTTTTGTGATCCACGCTTAAATGCAGAACAGTCTCTTGAGATTGCATTTTTGTTAGCTCATGAACTGACAGAGCGTCGATCAGGGAAGTGACATGAAGTCCAATTTCAAAGATGCTCTTGAAGAGTCTAAGGGGGTAACATTCCCTCTGGATGCAGCTATTATTAAAGAGCGTACGGATGTGTATTTCGACCGTACGCAAGAGATCGTAAGTCACTTTGGGGATATAGAAGTAACTTACGCAGTCTTCATCCGTCGGCCAGTTATTGCCGCATGTGGCATGGCTGTTGGGTGGCTGAAGAATGTTGCAAAAGAGCAAGGTTTTGAGATTGCTATTCAGGAAGTGTATGAGGAGGGTCAATGGGTAGGGGCTGGTGAGCCTCTTCTCTATGTGACAGGTCTTTTTACAAGGCTGGCTCCGCTGGAAACCTTGCTGCTTCAGCGTTTGGGGGCAGCCTGTGTGGCTGCTCATAATGCATACCAGATGGCGACCGCATTACCTGCAACTCCTTTTCTGGCAATGGATGCTCGGCACTGTGCAGGTTTTGAGATGCAAGAGCAGATGGCTTACGCTGCAGCTGTTGGCTCTCATGCGGCTCAAAACGAGGGTGCTGTTGGTTTTATTGGGAATGCCAATGATGCCACGTCTGCTTTTTTTGACCAAAACCACGGTTTGGGCACAATGCCGCATGCTTTGATTGGGTATGCTGGTTCGACCGTTCGTGCTGCTGAAATGTATGCAGAAGTTTACCCTAATGATCCTTGGACCGTTCTGGTGGATTATTTTGGGAAAGAAATAACGGATTCTTTGGCAGTATGCCGGCGTTTCCCAGAAAAGGCTGCGTCTGGAGGCTTAAGTGTTCGGCTTGATACGCATGGAGGGCGCTTCTTGGAAGGGCTGGATCCTGCAATATCATACGGCATTGTAGAAAAATATGCTCCCGGGGCCATTCGACGTTACCGCTCCGAGAGTGAATTACGGGATTTGGTTGGAACGGGGGTTTCTGTTGCTGCAATTTGGAGAATGCGTGAAGCGTTGGATGAAGCCGGATTCCCTAAAGTAAAAATTGTAGTTTCATCAGGTTTTAACGTGTCAAAATGTAAAACCATGCATGATGCCCATGCTCCAATTGATGTCGTCGGTAGTGGTTCTTTTATCCCTAATCATTGGTCTGAAACATACGCTACAGCTGATATCGTTGCTTATGGAGATGAGCTCCGGGTAAAAGTTGGCCGTGAATTTTTGCTAAAAAAAGTTAAAGAGGGGCAGAGAGGCGAATGAGCGACGAACAAGAAAAGAAAAACACTTGGAGTGTTCGTATCCTTGATCAGTCTGGCGCCATGGATCAGGATGATGATGTGGTGGAAGAAGTACGGGATTTTATGGATTTGATGCATGCGAATGCTTATGCACGTGCTTACGTTCGTGACAGCATTGAGCGATGCAGAGCGCCGGGAGCCACAAGTAAGGAAGTATTGGAGGCTTGGTTCTCTTTCGGTGAAAATGCAGAAGTGGTTGATGCCGGCGAAGATGGTTGGAAGTCTTCAACGGAACTGGAAGATTTTGCTGCTAACCCCGCTACGCCAATGGAGCGTGACTGGCGGGCGATTGATCCTCGTCGCTTAGTGGATGATGAGGAAATTAGCGGCCCTCCTGATGAAGATGATGAAGAAGATCTTCATGAGGTAATTAAGCATTAGATGACAAAAAGCCGCTGTTTATCCAGCGGCTTTTTTGTTGGCCAATAGAAAGGTTTTGAAGGAGATATTTTATGACGCAGAAAATAGGATTTATTGGATTAGGTGCAATGGGCCACGCAATGGCTGGGCGTTTGATGGATGCAGGCTATATATTGGTGGTCTATAATCGCACCAAAGAAAAAGCAGATGATTTAGTAAAACGTGGAGCCATTTTTGCGGATACGCCGGCGAGCGTTGCGCAACAAACTGATATTGTTTTTTCGATGATGTTTGATGATGCGTCTACGGAAGAAGCGACTTTTGGCAAGGACGGTTTGGCGACAACCCTGAAGGAAGGGGGTATTCACGTTTGTTGCAGTACCTTGTCTTTAGGGCAAGCGCGGAGGTTATTGGAACAACATACGCAACGAGGGCAGAAATACGTTAGTGCGAATGTGTTAGGGCGCCCGCCTGCAGCCCAAGCAGGAGAACTGTTTGTGATGGTTGCAGGAGAGGAAGAAGCGCAGAAACACCTTGAACCATATTTTAAGACATTTGGTTCTCGTATCTTTAATGTAGGTTCTGACCCTGTTCAGGCAAACTTGGTGAAGCTTTCGTTGAATTTCATGATTTATTCAACGATTGAGCAAATGTCTGAAGTTTTTGCACTCAATGAAAAAGCGGGCATTGATCCAAAAACGATATTCGAAATTATGACAAATAGTTTCTATACAGCGCCCGTTCATAAAAATTATGGAAAACTGATGGTTGAGCATCAGTATGATAATGCAGGCGCACCTGTCACTCTTGGGTTGAAAGACACCAAAATGTTTATGGATGCTGGAGCAGATTATGCTGTTCCTCTCCCATATGCGTCTGTTGTGCGAGATCGTTTGTTAAGTGCGATTAGTGCAGGAGATGCTAATCGTGATTTTGTTGTGATGCTGGAGCGGGTCCGCCAAGAAGGTGGTTTGAAAAAAGAAAATACCGAAAAGTGAATAAAAGGAGTGCCGAAGATCATCTAATGTGATGATCTATCTGGAAAGTTCAGTCATCATACGGCATTAATAGAATATGAAATTGCGTTTTGCTCCTTCCCCTACTGGGTATCTCCATGTTGGTAACGCTAGACAGGCTGTTGCTAACTTCCTCTATGCGCGCCGTAATGGTGGCAAATTCCTATTACGGATCGACGATACAGACGTTGCTCGTAGTAAGCCTGAATATGAAGAAGGGATCCGTAAGGACCTGACATGGCTTGGGCTGACTTGGGACGAAGAGGCGCGTCAAACTGAGCGTCTTGATCGGTATGCAGAGGTTATTGAAAAGCTTAAAGCTTCTGGCCGTCTTTATCCGTGCTTTGAAAGTGAAGAGGAGCTAAAGGCGAAACGCGAAATGCGTATTCGTGCCGGTAAACCTCCGATCTATGATCGCGCCATGCTAAAGCTCACGCCAGAACAAAGGGAGCGAGCAGAAGCCAACGGAAAAGTACCATATTGGCGTTTTAAGCTCACCGATGGCAGCCGTAAGTGGCAAGATTTGGTGATGGGTGATTGCTCGGTAAAGCTGACGGCAATATCTGATCCGGTTCTTGTTCGGGCTGATGGAACCATTCTTTACACGCTTGCTTCTGTTATTGATGATTTAGATATGGATATTACCCACATCGTCCGTGGGGAAGATCACGTTACCAATACAGGCGTGCAAATCGATATTGCAGATGCTTTAGGCGCAAAAGCGAATCATTTCACATTTGCTCATTTGCCACTGCTTCTTGATTCAGATGGTGGAAAGCTGTCCAAGCGGTTGGATTCTTTAGGCTTGCGTTCCTTGCGTCATGACGGTGTAGAGCCGATGACGATTATTTCTTACTTGTCCCGTGTTGGAACATCAGAAGATCCATACGTGATGACAATGGATGAGGCTATTGCAGGGTATAATCTTGCTAACGTTTCAAAGTCAGCTGCACGTTTTGATATGACGCAGCTTTTGGCCTTGAATAGAAAGGCGTTGCATAGTCTGACATTTGATCAGGTTAAGGATCAGTTGCCTAAAGAGGCAACAGAAGATTTTTGGAATGCTGTACGTGGCAATGTTGATTTGGCGGCCGAGATTCCTCATTGGTGGGAAGTAACGCACGGTGAAATCGTACCGCCTTCTCAGCCAGAAGATCGTGAGTTTTTACAGTTGGCGCTCAACACTCTTCCAGAAGAGCCTTGGGATGAAGGAACATGGAAAAAGTGGACGACGGCTTTAAAAGAGCAATCAGGCCGTAAAGGGAAAGCTCTCTTCATGCCATTGCGGTTGGCTTTAACGGGTGAGGATAATGGCCCTGAACTGCATGTTCTGCTGGGATTGATGGGGCATGAGCGTACAACCTCTCGTTTGAGAGATGCGATACTGGCATAAGACGATTGTCATAGCGAAGAAAGGGCGCCCATTCAATTGGGCGCCCTTTTTTATGAAAGAGGTTTAACGCTCCAAGACGCTTCCCAGCTTTCGTGTGGGTTAAGGTGAAGGAGTTCAGGCTTTTTAGAGAAATCACCTGAAAAGCCTTCTGGTGTGGCGTATCCATACCATGGTTCAATGCAAAGAAACTCAGCGCCAGGCTTGGTCCAGATCCCAAGGTCTTGAAATCCCTCCCAACGAATACGAAGGCCTAAGCCATCTGGGTTTGTGAAATCAATAGAATGGCTTTTTGTATTGAGCATAATAATGGCATCGGCCTCAAAAAGCTGATCATTCAATTTGAGAATACGGCCGGCGATAGGGGAATGAAAATCATCTGGGAGTAAGCCTTTTGGGCTTATCCGATGGATAGGATCAGGCTCATTCTTTTCAAAGATAAGTTGGTAATTCTCTTTTGTATCCCCCGGATATTGCGGCCATTTAAAAGCGGGGTGAGCACCTAAAGATGTGTGTAATATTTTATGATCAGATGGGTTAGTGAGAACGTAACCGACATGCAGGGCATCCTCTTTAATTTGGTAAATCAGTGTCAAACGAAACTGGGAAGGAAAAAGCTCGTGGGTTTGAGGAGTATCTTTGAGTTCTAGAATACATCCTGTTGGACTGCGTTCTACCCATGTAAAGGTCATGTCACGTGCAAAGCCGTGTTGTGTTAAATGAACAGGAAGATCATCAAGAGTGCTATTGTCAGGGGCTTTTCCTACAATGGGAAAAAGTACGGGAGAATGTCGGGGCCATTCTGGGCCAGCCTCCCACAAGATATTCCGCCCATCCGGTGCAAGAAGAGCAGTAAGTTCTGCACCATGGGAAGATACAGTTGCAGTTAATCCATTATGACTAAAAGTATGCGTTGTATCAGACATCGTTTGAAAAGCTTTCTTAAGTGATATGAAAGTGTATAAAATGCACGACGAAACTTTCATTTATCTTATGTTGAATAATATCTGTGGATTTAAATCTACGTTTTAAATGGTTTATCTCGTAGACGTGACGAGCAAAGACTGTTCGTGATGACATTCGTCAGAGCCGTCCACAAGATGTGTGTCGTTAAGAACGGCTCTGAAAATGGGGACATTGCCCCATTGGGTACCAATGGTGGGGGACTACCTTTGGGCTTTGCGTGCGCGAACCAATTCACTGATGACGCCGTGTAGGGTGCGAAGCTCTTGTTCTGTTACTTCGCCTCGTGTGAAGAAATGTCTGAGATTGCGAATCATACCAGGGCGTTTTTGCTCATTCCGCAGAAAACCAGTGTCATCAAGTTCACGTAAAAGATGAGACATGAAGTTTTCGAGTTCACCTTTAGTTGCAACATGTGTTTCATTCGTCATGAAGTCACGTGGTGCAGTTATGTCCTCTGTTAAATACCATTCATACGCCATAACCAAGACAGCTTGTGCCAGATTAAGTGACATAAAATTAGGGTTAAGCGGATAACGCACGAGTGTATCGGCGCGTGCCATATCTTCATTATCAAGGCCCGCACGTTCAGGGCCAAAGAGGATTCCTGTTCGGATTTTATGGTGAGAGGCAATCCGTAACTCCGCAGCAGCACCACGGGCTGTCATGACGGGCTTAATCACATGACGAGGGCGGGGGCATGTTGCAAAAACACGCTGTAAGTCTGCTACGGCATCATCAACCGTCTCGTAAACCGTTGCGGCTTCAAGAATACGATCGGCTCCAGAAGAAGCATGCCAAGCGCGCTCTTGGGGCCAACCATCACGAGGGGCTACAAGTCGGAGGTGGAATAACCCCCCATTAGCCATGGCCCGTGCTGTTGTGCCAATATTTTCGGCCAGTTGAGGACGAACAAGGATAACTACAGGTTCGAACTCACTGATAGGAGTTAAATCCGCTCCGCCATCACGTCCTGTCATGGGTTATGCTTTCCGCCATGTTGTGCCATTGGGGCCATCTTCTAGAAGAATTCCCTGAGCGGTGAGGTTATTTCTGATTTCATCAGCGCGAGCAAAGTTTTTGGCTTTGCGAGCAGCAAGACGTTCTTCAATCAGAGCATTAATGGAAGACGCATCAACCCCGGCTTGAAACCACTCAGCGGGAGAGACTTGAAAGAGGCCAAGTTGTTGTCCCGCACTCAAAAGCGCAGAAGCTGCTTTTTGATCTCCTTGCATCGCTTCATCAGCTAGAGCATGGAGGGCAGAAATTGCTAATGGGGTATTAAGATCATCACATAATGCGGCAAGCACATTGGATGGAATATCTGCGCCGGGTTGGGCGTTGCCTTGCTCAAGGGCTCGATAGAAGCGGTCCAGTATCCGGCGTGCTTCTTCCAGTTTCTCCCAAGAGAAATCTAAAGGAGAGCGATAATGTGCGCTTAAGTATAAAAAGCGTAAGGGCTCAGCGGGGGAGCGATCTAAAATTTCTCGAATAGTAAAGAAATTGCCCAAAGATTTGGACATTTTTTCACCATTAGAGAGAAGCATTCCGTTATGAACCCAGTAACGGGCAAATGTGCTTTGGGGGTAGCAGCACAGCGATTGAGCGCGTTCATTCTCATGATGAGGGAACAAAAGATCATCCCCACCACCATGGATATCAAAACTTTCTCCCAAATAACGATGGGACATGGCTGAGCATTCAATATGCCATCCGGGTCGTCCTCTGCCATAGGGGCTATCCCAACCGGGTTGGTCTGGGGTGGAGGGCTTCCAAAGGACAAAATCACCGGGGTCACGTTTATAAGGAGCAACCTCAACACGTGCTCCTGCAATCATGTCATCTAATGAACGGCCTGAGAGAGTGCCATAGTCTGGTAAGGTTCGAACAGAGAAAAGAACATGCCCTTGTGCTTCATAGGCATGACCATTTTCGAGCAGGCGCTTAATCATTTCGAGCATTTCTGCAATATGATGTGTCGCGCGGGGTTCAATGTCGGGTGGTAGAATGTTAAGGGCTTGCAGATCTTCGTGAAAGTCAGCTGTTGTACGTGCTGTTAGAACTGAAATATCTTCGCCATTTTCTTTGGCTCTGGCTGATATTTTATCATCAACATCTGTTATGTTGCGAGCATATGTAACCTTTGGAAAAAGAATCCTTAAAAGGCGTACCAGAATGTCCGCACAGATCATTGCGCGTAAGTTACCAATATGAGCGCGGTCATACACGGTAGGGCCGCAGAAATACACGCGGATATTGTTTGGATCGAGAGGTGTAAACGCCCGTTTATTGCGTGTGTGTGTGTCGTGCAGACGAAGCACGTGAGAAGCAGCATCAACCATAAGGAATATGAATGCGACACTCATCGATTTGGTGCAACGTCTTTGTTGCACTTGTTTGAATCTTCTTTATTGAGGTAGGGGAAGATCATGCATAAAAAAACGACGAACCCTACTTCGATTAGTGGTCATATAACGGCTTTGATGCGTATTGCTTTGCCGTTAGCATTCTCACAATTATCAGAAATGTCGATGGGGGTAACAGACACCATACTTCTGGGCAGCTTAGGAGTAACGGAAGTTGCGATAGGTGGCTTGGCTGGAACTTTTTTCTTTACCACGATGGTGACCTGTCAGGCTCTTTTAGGAGGCGGAGGTGTCCTTTTGTCTCATGGCCGTGGGGCAGAAGATTATGGGCACAAAGCTTATGCCGGGAAAGATGTTGTAACGGCAATTATATTTTTGGGGCTGCTGATATTTGTCCCATGCGCATTGTTACTCTGGTTTGTTGAGCCTTTGTTTACATGGCTTGGAGAGCCACATGATGTTGTGGTGCAGGGAAGCCAGTTCATACATATTTTGTTGATCTCATTACTTCCCTATATGACCGTTATTGGTGCCGTAAGGGTTATATTGCCTGCTTTAGGAGCAGAGGCTCTTCTTTTATGGATGATGCCTGCCATGGCCATTTGTAATGGCTTAGCGAATGCAACCTTAATCTATGGTTGGTTCGGTATTCCAGCGTTTGGTTTGTTTGGATCTGCAACAGCAACCACATTAACGGCTTGGATATTAAGTATTGCCATGCTGGCTCTCTGTAAAAGAGAACCACGGATTCGTTCCGTGATGCATGTGGGCGCCCTTGATTGGTCTATCGTAAAAGAGCTTTTACAGCTTGGCGTTCCAATGATGTTTGGAGCTGCCGCTGAAATTTTGATGTTCCAGATTACAAGCTTACGTGCAGGAGAGTTGGGAACCCATAGTTCCGCGGCCCATCAAGTGGTCATAAATATCGGTGCTCTTATGTTTATGGTCTCATTAGCGATTGGGCAGGCGACTAACGTGCGTGTGGCTTACTGGCGCGGGGCAGGAAAGCTAAATCAATCTCGTCGAGCGACGATATGGGGTACGATCATTGTTCTGATTTGGGGGGCTTGTGCCTCTTCGTTGTTGCTGATTTGGCCAGATAAAATTTTGTCTTTATATTTTTCACATCACCCGGCAGATCCTGAAACGGCACAGTTGGTTGTATTATTATTGAAAATCGCTGGAATTTATCAAATTGGAGATGGATTGCAGACGGTTTTTAATGGGGCATTACGCGGTTATGGAGACACAATCTGGCCTATGATCCTTGCCGTGTTGAGCTACGGATTGGTTGGGCTTGCTTTAGGGGGCTGGCTTGCCTTCCAGCAACATTGGGGCGTGGAAGGTTTGTGGGTTGGGATGGCGCTCGCACTTGGAGTAACCAGCCTAGGTTTTGGTGCCCGTTTATTGATTATCATGAGATCATATAAACGCACCCAAATTGCCTGATTGGAGAGCCCTTCTTTTGGTTAGGAAGGGCTGAGTTTAAGGCCGGTTCTACTATTCGTGTTCTGTTGGAACGCGAATGGTTTGGCCGTGATAGATGTCCTCTTTGGATTTGATGAGAGGAGCATTAGCATTTAACAAGTCATCACCCGTGATGTCTCCAGGCAGTTTTTCTGCGACTTCGTCGAGTGTGTTGCTGGTTTTGATTTCAATGAAATGCGGTTCAGGTGTACCAGCCGGAACTTGGATCTCAGCTTCAACCGCTGCAACTCCAGCAACATTTCCTGCAGTGAGGATCATCTGATCCCGGTCTTTAGCTGTCTCAGCTTTTCCTCGAAGATAAATCGTACGGTCATCAATTACTAAATGAGACATATGCATTTGGGATAAACCAAATTTTTTGAATGCACGTTTAATAAAGCCTTCACCTTGAGGGGGAGGTGGAGGGGCATCAAGAGATTGAATAAGCCCTTCCAAGGAACCTTCAGGAATATGTCCAGCTTTTGGGTTAAAACGGTAAGTTTTCATAAAATAAACTCAAGTCATTAAAAAGAGCCTCTCCTTCAAAAGGGGAGGTTAGCTTGCAAGTTCGTGATTCTGTCGTCACGAGGAGTGCAAGGTAGCGTAAAATATCTTCGCCAGATATGAGATTTATGCGTAGCGGATGCGATAAAATTGCAAAGACATATCTAAAAATCTTGACAGAAGAAAAGACGTCCTGTAGGCGCGACACTACAGCCGGAAACGAGGACATTTTCGGTCGATGCTTGTTGAGGTGGGGATGCTGCTCCCTACTGAGCTTTCGGCTTTGAAAGTGCGCCCGCTTTTTTCAATGAGGGAAGAAGCATACCGGTGCAACAAAACAGCTCACTATGCAGTATGAGAGTGGGTTTGATGTATGAACAGGGATTAACCCATGTCAAAGCGTCTTGAGAGTAAGTATAAAATTAACCGCCGCCTTGGTGTAAACCTATGGGGCCGCGCAAAGTCACCTGTAAACCGTCGTGAATATGGTCCAGGTCAACATGGTCAACGCCGTAAGCAGAAGCCATCTGACTATTCAATTCAGTTGATGGCAAAGCAGAAGCTGAAGGGTTACTATGGTAACATCAGCGAAAAGCAATTCCGTAAATATTACGATGAAGCTGTTCGTCGTAAAGGTGATACATCTGAGAACCTGATCGGTCTACTAGAGCGTCGTTTGGATGCGGTTGTATATCGTTTGAAATTTGCAGTAACACCTTTTGCTGCACGTCAGTTTATCAGCCATGGTCACGTTACAGTAAACGGTAAGAAAGTGAACATTCCTTCTTACTTGGTAAAAGAAGGTGACGTTATCGAAGTACGTGATAAATCCAAGCAATTGGCAATCGTACTTGATGCAGTTCAGAACGCTGAGCGTGATACACCTGAATATGTTGAAGTCGATCACCGTCAAATGAAGGGCAAATTTGTCCGCACACCAACTCTATCTGACGTTCCTTACCCTGTTCAGATGGAACCAAATCTGGTGGTCGAGTTCTACTCCCGCTAAGTTTAAAGACTATTTATGGTCTGAAGAAAGAAACCGGGCTGAGTATTCAGTCCGGTTTTTTCGTATTGGCTTTTGTCGAATAAGTAGAGGCAATGAGATGAATTATTGCTTTTACGCTTGAGCACTCTCTTGACGTTAATGGCGCTATTCTCCACATTGCAGCCATTAACAGAATGATGTTCATTAGGGTGTCCTTTGCTCCTGTTAAAGATGGAGCGGCTTAAGAAATAGGGCCAATGATGGTTCTGTTCTGGATTATGATACAGTTTTACCGGAGTCCCCATGTCTGAGGCGTTGAGCGCTGAAATTAATCGCGAGATTTCTCGCCGACGTACTTTTGCTATTATTTCCCATCCGGATGCCGGTAAAACGACTTTAACAGAACGTATCCTTAGAGCAGGCGGTGCCATTCAGTTGGCTGGAAATGTGCGTGCAAAAGGAGAGCGCCGCCGCACAAAGTCTGACTGGATGGGTATTGAGCGCGATCGTGGGATTTCTGTCGTTACCTCAGTCATGACATTTGAATATGGCGGGTGTGTCTTTAATTTGCTTGATACGCCGGGCCATGAAGACTTCTCTGAAGATACATACCGTACGCTGACAGCGGTGGATTGCGCTGTCATGGTGATTGACGCAGCGAAAGGGATTGAAGCCCGGACACTGAAACTGTTTGAAATTTGCCGTCTGCGTGACATTCCTATCATCACTTTTATCAATAAGATGGATCGTGAGGCACAGGATTGTTTTGCTTTATTGGATGAAATCTCCAGCACGCTGGCATTAGAAACATCACCTGCAACATGGCCTGTAGGGCGAGCTGCTACCTTTGCTGGCACTTATGATATTCGTACACGCCAAATTCATACAAAAGAGCCTCTGCCAGAGAATGACCCGCGTTTGGAGCAGGTACGTGAAGACTTGGAGCTAGCAGAGGCGGCGTTACCAGAGTTTGATCGGGAGGCTTTTGACGCTGGGTATTTGACGCCTGTCTTTTTTGGCTCGGCGATGAAGGAAATTGGCGTTACAGATTTGCTGGACGCACTTGTAGCTTATGGGCCTGTCCCTCGTGCTCAACCGACAGAGGGGCGAGAGGTAAAAGCTGATGAAGAGCAGGTAACAGCCTTAATTTTTAAAATCCAAGCGAATATGGACCCGAACCACCGGGACCGAATGGCTTTTGCGCGTGTCTGCTCAGGGCGGCTAACACGTGGGATGAGGTTGAAGCATGTCCGAACGGGTAAGCAGTTTGCCTTGCATACTCCGCAGTTCTTTTTTGCACGTGATCGCCAATTAGCAGAAGAAGCATTTGGCGGGGATGTTGTTGGAATCCCTAATCATGGCACTTTACGCATTGGGGACACGTTAAGTGAAAGCGAAGAACTCCGTTTTACAGGTGTTCCACATTTTGCGCCGGAAATTTTAAGACGTGTTCGCTTAGATGATGCGATGAAGGCTAAAAAGCTTCGGCAGGCGCTTGTTGAGTTGGCTGAAGAAGGGGTCGTTCAGCTTTTCAAGCCGCAGGATGGTTTACCCCCGATTGTTGGGGTGGTGGGAACACTTCAGTTAGATGTTTTGCAATCGCGTCTTAAAGCTGAATATAGTGTTTCTATTGGGTTTGAGAGCACTCCCTTTACCTTAGCACGCTGGATTTCTGGAGAACGAGCCAAGATTGATGCATTTTGTGCAACAAATCGTTCCTCTATGGCGGATGATTTGGATGGTGATCCTGTCTTCTTGGCAAGTTCATCCTTTATGATGCGACGGACTATAGAAATGAATCAAGATTTGACATTTCATGATATTAAGCAGATCGGCTTAACCTCTGGAACGTAGTGTAGCGGTTAGCTCTCCTGTTTTAGAGCGCTTTAAAGCAGGGGGCTAAGAGGTTAAGAAACGCGTCAAAAGTGTGAAGGTGTTTCGCCTGTTTAATAAGTGTATGGCCTGTTAAAACGGCTTGCTTTCGAGCCACTAGTTCTGCTTTGGGGGTAGGGCACAACGTATAGTCCGCCACTTGAGCAAAACCAATGGTGCGCCGGATGAGTTCTAATCCAAAAAATCCGGCCATATCTTGCAAAATACTATGTAAAAATTCATCCCATAGTTTTTGTCGGTCTATAGAGGGTAGAGATAAGGACCATGCATCTCCTCTACTGCTCTGCTTTAAAAGTTCTCTTAAGTGGGATGCGAAGCTATGCCAGAAAGCAGATATTTCAGCCTGAATGAAATGTGCTTTATGCGGAACAGCCAAAGCATGGATGAAAAGATTGGCGAGATAGAGACCACAATCAAAGCCAATAGGCCCCATGAGCGCGAATTCTCCGTCGATAACGCGCACATCTGAGTGATGAAGCATGATGGACCCTGTATGAAGGTCCCCGTGTAGCAGGCTTTGTTTCTGTGTTAAAAATCGGTGCTGAAGCTTGTTAACAGAAACATGAATGGCTGGATCATTTTGTAAAAAGTGAATGTCGGCTTCTAATTCAGGCAAAGGCTTTGGATTACGATCACACGGACGATAAGGATCTGTTAGGATAAGATCGACAGTGATGCGTGTAAGAGCGGT
Source organism: Swingsia samuiensis (assembly GCF_006542355.1). Classification (NCBI taxonomy): domain Bacteria; kingdom Pseudomonadati; phylum Pseudomonadota; class Alphaproteobacteria; order Acetobacterales; family Acetobacteraceae; genus Swingsia; species Swingsia samuiensis. The sequence goes on from NZ_CP038141.1 coordinate 1,669,501, forward strand.
GTTACCAGAAAATTCGGTTAAGAGTTGTGAACCTTTTTCAAAGGGTTGGCTTATCCAGCTTGTCCCATGCACGCTTTGAGCAACATAGCGCCCAATGATCGAAGAAAATCCTTCCGGTGCACGATCGCCTATGAGTGCACTGCGTAGAACTTCGTGTGGTGTCAGGTTTTCCATAACCAGAAGAAACATATCTGAGTCATAATAGAATAATTGGGGTGTTAAACCTTGAACGTAGGGGGCAATCGTTTGCATGTAACGCGCTTCGTAAAGGGCACGCTCTAAAGGCATTGGCCATTCTGGGGCAACGCGAACATGCGGCAGAGATTGCTTACAACAAAGCTTTCCTGTTAGCCCGTCAACAAGAAAAACCAGATTGAGATTACCATTACTGACTTCACGGATACGCCACGTCGGAGGTGTACCGCCCAGAATTTGGGAAAGAGCATTGTGTTGACTTAACCAATGACGAAGAAGGTCAGGTGTTAAAGGAATATAAGACA